>JACPRG010000100.1 GCA_016190025.1 Candidatus Tectimicrobiota bacterium | reverse complement strand
TCCATCCCCGTCATCCCCGGCTTCTTCAACCTGACGTACGTCCGAAACCCGGGCGCGGCCTTCGGCTTTCTGGCCTCGGGGAACCCGGCCCTGGTGATCCCCTTCTTCGTCGTCATCTCCCTGGTCGTCACCGCCGCCATTGTCTATTACTACCGCCAGGCGGACCCCGCGCGGCGCCTCCACCGCTGGGGGCTCTCGCTGATCCTGGGCGGGGCCATCGGCAATCTGATCGACCGGGTGCGCTTTCTGTCCGTGGTGGACTTCCTGGACTTTTACGCGGGCAGCTACCACTGGCCGGCCTTCAACGCCGCCGACTCGGCCATCACCATCGGCGTGGGGCTGGTCCTGCTGGAGATCGTGACGGCGAAGAAGTGACCCGGGGGGTTCGCCAACCGCCCTCCCCCGCGATCCGCCCGTCTTTCCTCTACCCGCGGGTCTTCGAGGGGTCGGGCAGGATCATCCTGGAGCCAAGCTCTTCCGCGGGCTCGTCCACGGCGAAGCCGGGCCCCTCCGTGGCCATCTCGATGATGATCCCGTCGGGGTCCCGGAAGTAAATGGACTTGAAGTACGTCCGGTCGTAGGGGCCCGAGACCGGCACCCCCGCCGCTTCCAGCCTCTTCTTCCAGGCGAGCTGCTCCGCCTCGTCCTTCACGGAGAGGGCCAGATGGTGGGTGATGCCGACACCCATCTGGGCCGGCCTTCCGGCCGGGTGCTCGAAAAAGGTGAGGACGGTGCCGGGAGAGCCGGTCTCGTCGCCGAAGTAGAAATGCTTGGACGAGGGGTCGTCGTAGTTCACCGTCTGCTTCACGAGTCTCAGGCCCAGGAGCCCGGCGTAAAATTTCACCGTCCGCTCCATGTCCCGGCAGATGAGTGTGATGTGATGGATCCCGCGCGTCTTGGGCATAGGGCCCCCCCTTTCGCCTTTTTCTATTTTGCCATCCCGCAATGTGGACAGCGGGGACGGGACACTTTGGCCGAACGGCCGCCTTCTGACAGGAAGGCGGCCGTTCGGCGAAATGAAAGTTTTCCGGGGGGCAGGCCCGGCCTGCTCCGTGTCCAGGGGGCGGCTTACAAAAAGCGCCCCCTGGAAACCCAAGTTTCAAAGCGCCGTCGCTTCCTCGTACTCCCTGAAGACGCGGCGCAGGGCGTCGGCGATCTCCCCGACCGTCGCATACACGCGAACCGCTTCCAGGATGAGCGGCATCAGGTTCTCAGTTCCCCGCGCGGCCTCCTCGACCCTCCCTAACGCCCGCTTTACCGCCCCGCCGTCCCGCTCCTTGCGGAGTCCGGCGAGCCTCGCCTTCTGGGCGGCCTCGACGGCCGGGTCGATGCGGAGGGTCTTGGGCGGGAAGGCCGCGCCGTCCGCCTCCGGGTAGGCGTTCAAGCCCACGACGATTCGGTCCTCGGACTCGACGGCCCGCTGGTGCCGGTAGGCCGCCTCGTGGATCTCCCGCTGCACCCAGCCCCGCTCGATGGCCCGGAGCATCCCGCCCATCTCATCGATCCGGGCGATGTAGTCCCGGGCCCGGACCTCGATCTCCCGCGTAAGGGACTCCACAGCGTAGCTCCCGCCCAGGGGGTCCGCCGTGTCGGCGACGCCCGACTCGTGGGCGATGACCTGCTGCGTGCGCAACGCCAGCCGGACGGCCTCTTCCGAGGGCAGGGCCAGGGCCTCGTCGAAGGAGTTGGTGTGCAGGGACTGCGTCCCGCCCAGGACCGCGGCCAGGGCCTGGAGGGTCACGCGGACGACGTTGGTCAGGGGCTGCTGGGCCGTCAGGGCGGCGCCCGCCGTCTGGGTGTGGAAGCGCAGCATCCGGGCGCGGTCGGTCTTGGCCCCGAAGCGCTCGGTCATGATCTTCGCCCACAGCCGCCTCGCCGCCCGGAACTTGGCCACCTCCTCCAGCAGGTTGTTGTGGGCGGCGAAGAAGAAGGAGAGGTTCTTTCCCAGGGCGTCCGCGTCCAGGCCCGCCCGGACGGCCGCCTCGACGTAGGCCACGGCGTCCGCCAGGGTGAACGCCACCTCCTGGACCGCCGTGCACCCGGCCTCGCGCATGTGGTAGCCGCTGACGCTGATGACGTTCCAGCGGGGCAGGCGCTCGCCGCAGTAGGCGAACATGTCCGTGATGATCCGCAGCGACGGCCCCGGCGGATAGATGTAGGTCCCCCGGGCGATGTATTCCTTCAGGATGTCGTTCTGGACGGTCCCGCGGAGCTTCTCCGGCGGGACGCCCTGCCCTTCGGCCACGGCGATGTACAGGGCCATGAGGATGCAGGCCGTGGCGTTGATGGTCATGGAGGTGCTGACGCGGTCCAGGGGGATGCCGTCGAAGAGCGCCTCCATGTCCCGCAGGCTGTCGACGGCCACGCCGACGCGCCCCACCTCGCCCTCCGCCAGGGGGTGGTCGGAATCGTAGCCGAGCTGGGTGGGCAGGTCGAAGGCGACGCTCAGGCCCTCCCCGCCCTGCTCCAGGAGGTACTTGTAGCGCCGATTGGACTCCTCCGCCGTGGCGTACCCGGCGTACTGCCGCATGGTCCAGGGGCGGCCCCGGTACATGGTCGGGTGGACCCCGCGGGTGAAGGGCTCCCGGCCGGGGAAGCCCAGGTCCTCCACGTAATCCAGGTCCGCGACGTGCTCGGGCGTGTAGAGCCGCTCGACGGGGATCTGGGACTCCGTCCGGAACTCCTCGCGGGACTCCGGCTGCCGCTCCAGGGTCTTGCGGAGGACCTTCTCCTCCCACTCCCGGCGGGCGGCTCCGATGTCCGCTCTCAGCTTCCCGGTCGTTCCCACGGTCGATCGCCCGACGGCCGGCGGCCCCTCAGAGACCGTAGCGGGCCTGAAGGGCCCGGTCCCACCTGTCCTGGGCGCGCAGGATGAACTCGATGGCCTCCCGGACCGCCC
>JACPRG010000104.1 GCA_016190025.1 Candidatus Tectimicrobiota bacterium | reverse complement strand
GGGGGATCTTCATGGCCATCACCAACGAGATGTCAGTGACCCTCCGGCGGACCTCTTACTCCATCATCCTGAATGAGGGGAACGATTACTCGGTGGCCATTTTCGACGAGAACGCCGACTTGGTGGCCATGTCGCCCATGGGCGTCCCGACTCACCTCGGGGGCATGGAGTTCTCCGTCAAGGCGTGCGTCGGGCACATCGGGAAGAAGAATTTCGAGCCGGGGGACATCGTTGTCCACAACGACCCGTTCTCGGGCGGCGCTCACTTGCCCGACATCAACATCATCCTGCCGGTCTTTCACAAGGGGGAGTTGGTGATGTTCGCGGCGTCCCGGGGCCACCATGAAGACGTGGGCGCCATGCGGCCGGGGAGCTTTTCGGGGGACGCGACCAGTATCTTCCACGAGGGCCTTCGGATGCCCCCCATGAAGCTGTTCCGCCGGGGCAGGCCCAACGAAGAGCTGATCAACGTCTGGCTGGCCAACGTCCGCACCCCCCGCAACACGTTGGGCGACATGCGGGCCCAGATTGCCTGCTGCCGGGTGGCGGACGCGCGGCTTCGCGAGATGTTCGAGAAGTACGGCAAGAGAACCGTCCAAGGGGCCATCCGGTGGACCATGGACTATGCGGAACGCAGGATGCGCGCCATCGTCCGCGAGTGGCCCAACGGGACGTACGTCCACGAGGAATTCATGGACGACGACGGCATCAATAAAGGAGTGCCCGTGAAGATCCGGCTGAAGCTCACCATCAAGGGTTCCAACATCACGTTTGACTTCAGCGAGTCGGACCCCCAGGTGGCCGGCCCCATCAACGCCTGCTGGTCCATGGTGAACTCGGCCGTCTTTGTGGCCATGCTCAACGCCGTGGCGCCCCCGGAGGGGTACGCGACCGAGATTGCCAATCACGGTTGTTATCGCCCCCTGAGGGTGATCGCACCGGCGGGGCTTGTGGTGAACGCGACCTACGACCGTCCCGTGGTGGGGGGGAACACCGAGACCCACCAGCGGATGATGGACACCGTTCTCGGGGCCCTCACCCAGGTGATCCCCGACAAGGTGTACGCGCAGGATATGGGGACGACGAACAATTGCATCGCCGGCGGGTTCGATCCGCGGAAAAAGTCCAAGGACAAGCCCCTGGGCGAGATGTACGTCTGGTACCAGTACCCCATGGGCGGCACGGGCGGCCGGGCCACCAAGGACGGCCCCAGCGTCAACGGGACGAAGATCGCCGGCCACGTCTCTCACTCCCCCCAGGAGAGCTTCGAGATCGTGGACCCCTGGTTCGTCGAGGAGTACTCGCTGGTCACCGATTCGGGCGGGCCGGGGCGGTTCCGGGGCGGGTTGTCTTGCCAGTGGAAGATCCGCCCGGTGGACCACCAGGCGGAATTCGGCTTCAACGCGGAGAGGTCCGTGATCCCCCCGGCCGGCCTGTTCGGGGGCGTCCCCGGCCTTCACGCGGACCGGAGGGTCTATCGGAGGTGCTCGAACGCGGAGACGCTCGCGGCGGATTCCGTCGAGGTCTTGGAATCCAAGACCGGCGGGGTCCCGGTGCGGCCGGAAGACCTCCTGTACCAACGCACGCCGGGCGGGGGGGGATACGGAGACCCCTGCGACCGAGACCCACAGGCGGTTTTGGAAGATGTCTTGGACGAGTATGTGTCCCTGGAGGCGGCCGAGCGGGATTATGGGGTCGTCATCGACCGCGAGAGGATGACTCTCGACGCGGAGCGGACGAGGGCCCTCCGGGAGCGCTTGCGGAAGGAGCGTCCCCGGAACCACGTCTTTCTCGATCAGGCGACGAGGCCCTATGCCAGGCGGCCGTTCCGCCAAATCCGGGTGGCCGAGTTGCCGCGGGACGTACAAGAGAGGCTGATCTCGACATTGAAGACGGTGGGGCACACCGTGGTTTCCGAGTAACGGCGCAGAGGTCTCGCAATCCCCCAGTCATCGCCGGAGATGGAGGTGACAGGCCCATGACCGACATCCTGATCAAGAATGGCCTGGTGGTTACCATCGACGCCCAGCGGCGGATCATCCGGGACGGGGCCGTGGCCATCGAGGGCAACACCATCCGGGCCGTCGGAAAAACGGCTGAGGTCGAGGCGTCCTGTGGAAAGGCCGGCAGGGTGATCGATGCCACGAACCGGGTGGTCTGTCCCGGATTTGTGGACGCCCATCTGCACGTGAGCAACGAGGGCCCCAAAGGATATATCCCCAAAGACATCGCGGCCTATCCCTGGGTGATGGACTGGGTGGTGCCCATCAACTCCATCATGACCGAGGAGGACGAGTACGTCCTCTCAAAAGTGGTTCTGACGGAGGCCCTGCGGACGGGGACGACCACGTTCTTCGAGGCGGGGACCACCAAGTATCCGGCGGCGGTGGCCAAGGCCGTTGAGGAGATCGGCATCCGAGGGGTCGTCGGGAAGTTCACCTGGGACGTCCCGCGGGAACCGGCCGTCATGCGCCAGACGACAAAGGAGGCCCTGCGGTCGGTCGAAGAGGTCGTGAAGACCTATCATGGCAAGCTCGGCGGGCGGCTGAGCGCCTGGGTGTCCATTCTGGGAAGCGAAACCCAGAGCGACGAGCTCCTCAAAGGGGCGAAGGCGCTGGCCGACGAGATGGGCGTCGGCGTCAACATGCACCAATCAACCACCGAGGGGGAGGTGGAGGAGTTCGTCCGCAACAAGGGGAAACGGCCCATCGAGCACTTCGAGGACCTGGGCGTTCTCGGCCCCAACCTGCGCCTCATCCACATGGTGGACGTGAGCAACCGGGAGATCGAGCTCCTGGCCAAGTACGACGTGAAGATCGTCAATTGCGTCACGACGGGCTTGAATCTGGGTTACGGCGTGACGGCCATCGGCCGCTTTCCGGAGATGCTGGCCAAAGGCGTCTGCGTCGCCCTGGGATGCGACGGGCCCAACTGCTCCAACACGATGGACATGGGACGGGCCATCTTCCTGGCCGCCGGGCTCTACAAGGATTGCCGGAGGGACACGAGCCTTGTCTCCCCCGAGAAGGCCTGGGAAATGGGGACCCTCGACGCCGCCCGCTCCATGCTGATGGAGGATCAGATCGGCTCCCTGGAGGTCGGCAAGAAGGCCGATGTCATCCTCTTCGATCGCACCCGCCCCGAGTGGTACCCCATGCTGAATGTCGTGAGCAACATGGTGTTCGGCGCCGATGGGAAAAGCGTGGAGACCGTCATCGTGGACGGCAAGGTGGTCGTGGAGAACGGGAAGCTCCTCGCGTATGACGAAGGGGCCCTCTTCGAAGAAATGGAAGCCATTGACTGGGAGAAAAAGATCGGCGGCGCTCTCGGGCTCCGTCCCGCCTCGACCTGGCCCGTTGTGTAGCGGGTCGGCCGAGCGGCCGCCGGTTTCACGTTTAATCAGGTCAGCGGACCCCCAGCGCCCAATCCACCGACAGGATCCCCGGTCCCCACACGAGAAGGGCCAGGGCCCCCGCCAGGATGATGATGTTGAATTCGTAGCCGGCGTCAGGCCCCTTGGTGAAGCCTTTCTTGTGGGTTACCTTCAAAACGGCGACGATCATATCGACGGCGATAAGGAGCGCCGCCCACCGGGTCGCAAATCCCACGAGCAGCGCAATCCCGCCGAAAAATTCCGTCAGTCCCACCACGCACGCGAAGAGGAGAGGGACCGGTACGCCGAGGTTCGAGAGGTTCTTGGAAAATCCCTTGATTCCAGGGCTCTGTGTGAAGAGCTTCGGGTACCCGTGAACGATGAAGATCCAAGCGAGGGCCAAACGGAGGAAGAGGGATCCTAAGGTAGCCAATGGACCGAACACGATGTCGAGCAGCATTCCGGGAGCCTCCCTGTGGGTGTCAAGGCATCCAATCCAACGCGAGGTTGACGCGGTCTTACGTTTTTGCGGGCTGAGCGCAAGTCAGCGCCGGAAAGGCCGACCCCAAAGAGCAGCTCCGGCGAAGGCCCGCTGGTGTCGTGGTTTTTCCTCCCCCTGAAACCGGAACGCTCCCCCCCTTGACCCCGATCTTCTTTCGGAGGTCCAACTTGTCCATCGAGACCCAAGTGCCTTCACGAACGAACAGAATCGGTAGGTTCTTTCTTATATCATGAGCTGGATAGGGTTTACAATCGAAAAGCCGCTTCGCTGACGAAAGACACACGTTTGGAGATCCGGAGAGGCGATGCGGGCAAGCGGGGGGTCACTCCCGGCTGCCTGGAAATCTGCAAACCTCTGCCGACGCTTGGCTTCTTGTTCCGCTGGATGGGAAGGGGAGGAAATGTCGGTTGAATTTCCCCCTCCAGTTCTATCATATTGGAGGTGAACATTTGGGGGGATGTCGTAGAGTGTTGCTGTGATGAGGGGGGACTGGCGGGGGACACGGGAATGGAGGAGGGAGCGGCGATGAAGATGTGGACCCGGGTGGTTCTGTTTTGCGGGGTGGTCCTCGGATTGACCGTCGGGGCGCCGTTGGCGGCCGAAAAAGTCTCGGCGACGATGTCTTTTGTGTTTCACGGCGGGCACACTCCCTTTTTTGCGGGGCTGGGAACGGGCCAGTACAAGGAGCAGGGTCTGGACGTCACCATTCAGCGAGGGTACGGGTCCAACGCCACCATTTCCACGATCTTTGCGGGCAAGAGCCAGTTCGGCGAGGCCGACGCGGGGACGCTGGTTGCCGCCCGCAGCCGGGACGTGAAGGTCAAGGAAGTCGGGATGATCTACCACAACAGCCAGGCCGTGGTCATCACCCTGAAGGAGACGGGCATCCGCACCCCGGCCGATTTTAAGGGCAAGCGCGTGGGGGTGGTGCAGGCCAGCGCGACGCGGACGCTCTTTCCGGCCCTCCTTCAGAGGAACAATCTCAAGGACTCGGACGTCATCTACGTCCCCATGACGGCCGCGGCGCTGCCCGCGAGCCAGTTGACGGGGCAGATCGACATGCACCTGAGTTTTGCGGTGACGGCGGTTCCCCTGAAGATGAAGGCGAAGGCCATGAACCGCGAGGTCGTCGAGATCCCTTACAGCGACCTCGGTCTTCCCCTCTACTCGAACGGGATTGTCGCCTCGGACGCGCTCATTGAGAAAAGTCCGGACCTGGTTCGGCGGTTCGTCAAGGCGACGATTGAGGCCATGGTCTGGGCGGTGGACAATCCCTCGGCCGGGGCCGACCATTTCATGAAATACAACACCTCTCTCAGCCGCGAGGCTGTGCTGGAACAGTGGAAGACGACCATCCGGTTCGTTGTCACCCCGGAGAGCCTCGAGACCGGATTGGGATTCATGAAGGAAGACAAAATGGCCTTCACGAGGGACATCGTTCTGGAGTACATGAAAAAAGGGCTGGGGCCGTCCAAAGTGGAGGCCCGGGATCTCTACACGAACCAGTTCATCCCCGGAAAGCTCGTCCCCAAGAGCGCCCGGTGACGGCTGTCGTCCGAGGTGAACGGGGCGGCCCGGCAACGCTCAGGCGTTTGGCCTGAAACGGGAGCGGCGCCCCGCTGCGGTTGCGGGTGTGGGCACGGGGGCGCGCGAAAAGCGTGGATTGTCTTCCGGCGGGTTGTGGCGGGCGCCGCCTGCGCCGCGGTTCGAGGGCTGAGCCCGCTCGCGGGGCTCCAAGAGAGGTTTGACTGTCTGGAACGAAAGGGGATCGCCCAGCGCTGGGTGGGCCGCCCCTGGGGGTGTAAGTGATTATCGATTGCCAGTGTCATTATCTTTCCCCGTCTTATCTGGAGGTCCTGGACGGGCGGCCGGGCTATCCCACCCTGGAACGCCGGGACGGATGCCCCTACCTGGTGACGGCGCCCGGTCTGGGTTTCCCCATCACCGAGACCATGACGGACGTGGAGACGAAGCTGCGCGTGATGGACGCTCACGGGATAGACATCGCTCTCCTCAGCGTCAACGTGCCGGGCACCTGTCGCTTCGATCGAGACCTCGGCGTCCCGTTGGCCCGCCAGGAGAACGACGCCCTGGCTCGCGTCGTGGCCTCTCGGCCCGACCGTTTCTTGGGGCTGGCGGAGCTTCCGCTTCAGGATGTGGATCAGGCCATTTTGGAGCTTGAGCGGGCGGTCGTGGATCTGGGGCTGAAGGGGGTGAGCCTGTTCTCCAACATCAACGGCCGTTCCCTGGACGACCCCGCCTTCCTCCCCTTCTACGAGTGTGTTCAGAAGCTGGGCGTTCCCATCTTCCTCCACCCCACTTGTCCCCTGGGCGCCGAGCACATGCAGGAATATGAGCTCATCCAGGTGATCGGTTTTCTCCTGGACACGACGCTGGCCATGTGCCGGCTCATTTTCAGCGGAATCCTGGAGCGCTTCCCGGCGATCCCCTTCGTCCTGCCACACCTGGGCAGCGTCCTCCCTTACGTCATGGGCCGGGTAGACACCAGCTCGGGGAACATCCCGGGGAGCCGGGCGAACATCCGGGAGGCGCCGAGCCGCTATTTCCGGGATGTCTACGTGGACACGGTCTCGCTCCATCCGCCGGCGCTGAAGCTGGCGTACGAATACCAGGGACCCGACAAGATGCTGTTCGCTTCGGACTTTCCCTTCTGGTCCATCCAGCGGGCCATCCAGACGATCGAGGAGATGGACATCCCCCGGGAGGATAAGGAGAAGATCGTCCACGGCAACGCGGAGAGGCTGCTCCGCCTGGGTTGAAGGGTCCTTTCGCCCGGCGGCCGCTTCAGAGGTCCACCCACCGGCCCAGGCCCTGGGCGAGGGCCCGCTCGTAAACGAAGTGCGCCAGCGCGATGTCCTGGGTGATCATCCCCTGGGGAACACAGAGGATGATCTCCCCTTGCCGTTCCCGCCCCGGCCGTTTGCCGGAGACGATGTCGCCGAGCTCTGCGTAGAGGCCGGTCTCCGTGAAGGCGCCGCTCCGCAGCCCCGCGGCCAGGTCGCCCCAGAGCTTGCATTTCTCCCAGTCGTCGGGAACCACCTTGTCGATGCGGCGAAAGGCCTCGGGGTCGAGCTCCTGATGCGTGCCCATGGAGAGGAGGAGGGACCCTTCGCCCAGGAGGGGAGGGGTCACGAGCGGGGCATTCGCCGTGGTGGCCGTGACGACGACGTCGGCGCCCTGGAGGGCTTCTTCCACCGTGGCTGCGGGGATCACAGGGACGCCGAGGTCCTGCGTCATGCGGCGGGAGAAGGCCTCCCGGCTCTCGGGACGGCGGGACGTCACGCGCACCTCGCGAATGGGCAGGACTTCGCAAAGGGCCGTGAGAGATGTCCGGGCCATGCGCCCCGCTCCCAAAAGTCCGACCCGTCGGCTGTCCGGGCGCGCCAGGTGCTTTGCCGCGACCCCGGCCTCGGCTCCCGTCCGGAGCTCCCAGCTCCACGTCTCGTCGACCAGGCCGAGGGGCCTGCACGACTCCATCTCCACCAGCAGGATGTAGCGAAAGGATTCGGGCAGCCCCCGGCCGGGATTGTCCGAGTTGGCCGCGGCGCACCGGAACCCCATGACCCCCTGCCTTCGCAGCCCGCACATCTTTGAGAAGAAATAGTGGTGGCCTTGCGCCTTGGGAAGCCACAACTGCATCATGCGTCCCTGGGGATAGAGGCCGTTGCCCTCGGCCGTGTGGACAAAGTCCTCCTCCACCAGACGCAGCGCCGTCGGCATGTCCAGCAGCCTCTCCGCGTCGGCGGTCGGGACGTACAAGAACTTAAGCTCGGCCATGAAGAGCTCCTTCTCTCCCCGGAGGCGGTGCCGGACGGATTCGCGGGCCCGCTCACAGGGGCGGCTCCACCTCGCGCGTCAGGGTGACGGGCAATCGCCGGAACCGTTCCACGATCTCCACCGTGTTCTGGACGATGGCCTCGTGGACCTTCCGGCCTTTGTCGGCCGTGGCCAGGGTGGCGTCCCCCTCCACGCCCGAAGGTCTCTCCTTCGGGTGGAGCTCCCCCGTCCGAATCGACACCCCCTGTCGAAATTCCCGCCAGGTGTTCTTGATGGAGACCCGGTTGCCTTCCAGCTCCGGGTCCAGCATGAGGAAGGAATAGGAGAACTTCTCGGGCGGGGGCCCCACGGAGCGGGCGGCTTCGTTCATTTCCACCAGCTCGGGCTGGTAGTATAACATCGCCGAGGTTTCGATCTCGCAGGCGTGGCCGATGCCGCCGGGTGGCGACTGGCTCAGCGCCTTGACCTCCAGAAAGGCCACCAGGGCCAGGTCCACCACGCAGATGAAGGCCCCCGTGCGGTTGCGCAGGCGCGTCGCCACGGTCTCCAGGGGGGGCAGGTTGAAGATGCGGTGCCCGTTCAGGATGAAGATCTTCCTGAAGCCGTGGAAGATCAGGCTTTGGCAAACGTCTTCGACGATGGCCGCGAGCGTCTCGGGACGGAGCGTCAGGGTGCCCGGAAAGGCCATGTGGTGGGGCGTCCAGCCGTAGGGGAGCGGCGGGGCCACGAGCACGCCGGTCCGTTCCGCCACGGTGCGGGCCACCTCCGCCGCCTCCGTGGTGTCCGTCTTCAGAGGCAGATGCCGGCCGTGCTGCTCCGTGCTTCCCACGGGAAGCAATATGGTATCGTTCTCCCTGAGATAAGCCTCCACCTCGGGCCAGCGCAGGTCGTGGAGCCAGACCTTCACGAACGTTTCCTCCCGGAAGAAGGAGAAGGGAAAATGCCGCGGCTTGAAGTCTCCCGCCGGGGCCGGGACATGGAATGCACCCCCATTATCGCACTGGAAAACCGGCGCATGCAGCTCGGACGGGAGGGAAGGGACATCGTCAACTTCGCCGGGGGAGAGATGGACCTGCCGACGCCGGGACCCATCGTGGAGGCGGGGGTCGAGGCCCTTCGGGCGGGATATACGCGCTATACGGAGGACGCGGGCCTGATCGAGCTCCGGGAGGCGCTGTGCCGAAAGCTCGCCCGGGAAAACGGCCTCGACTGCTCCCTGGAGGATGTGCTGATCACGCCGGGGTCGAAGTTCGCCCTCTATGCGGCCCTTCACGTCCTGTGCGACCCGGGCGACGAGGTCGTGATCCCCGCCCCCTTCTGGCCCACCTACCGGGAGCAGGTCCTTCTGGCCGGCGCCGAGCCGGAGATCGTTTCCACCTCGAGGGAGAACGCCTTCAAGCTCACGTGCGATGAGCTCGCGGCGAGCGTGGGCCCGAGGACCCGTGCGATCATCTTGAACAACCCCTGCAACCCCACGGGTGCCGTTTACACCCGCGAGGAGCTCGAGGCGCTGGCGGGGGCGGCCTTGGGCGAGGGGCTCTTCGTGATCGTGGATGAGATCTACGAGCACCTCGTGTTCGAGGGCCCGGGCCACGTCTCCCTAGCCTCGCTGGGAGAGGACATCCGTTCCCGGACGATCACCGTGGGAGGCTGCTCGAAGAGCTTCGCCATGACAGGCTGGCGGGTCGGCTTCGCGGCGGGGCCGCCCCGGGTGATCGCGGCCATGAAGGCCCTCCAGAGTCAGGTCGTTTCGTGCGCCAACGCCGCCGCCCAGAAGGCCGCCGCGGCGGCCCTGGCGGCGGGGCCCGTGACCGACTTCCGCGAGACCCTTCGCACCCGGCGCGATGCTCTGATGGCGGCTCTGAAGACCCTCCCCGGTTTTTCTCCCCTCCTGCCGGCCGCAGGGTTCTACGTCTTTGTCGATGTCCATCCGATCCTTGACCGCTTCCGGGAACGAAGGGGCCGGGAAGGAGAGGGAAAATTCCCGGCCGGCTCCGCCTGGCTCGCGGACGCGCTTCTGGAAGAGGCTTCCGTAGCCCTGTTGCCCGGCTCAGCCTTCGGGGCCGAGGGGTATCTCCGGCTCACGTTCGCTCCGACGCCGCCGCCTCGCATCGAGGAGGGGGTCAGGCGCCTTCGGGTCTTTTTCGCGAAAAGCGGGGTCCGAAGGGGATGACCCCGAGACCGGTTCCACCGAGAGGCGGCCGGGCCTGGGGGCCCGAATCGAGCCCGCGACGCGAGGGCCTTCAAAGAGGGCGCGTCAGGGGAGAGGGTCGGAAATCCGCCCTCCTTGACAGAGCCCGAGTCTTTTCGGTAGCCTCCGATAAAGTCAAAAGTGAACAATCCTCGATGACGAGGACGGCCTTGCCTCCGAGATGCGTGGGGGGAGGGATCTGCGCTCGGCGGCAGGGGTCAACAATCGAAGGGGGGTTTCATGGTCGCCGCGAGAAATGGAGAGAGAGCCATGCGCATCAGACGGATTCTGAGACAATTTGCTCAGGGGACGTTTGTGGGGGTTCTGGGGCTATTCCTTTTGGCCGCGTCGCCTTCCGCGTCGTTGGGCGCGGAGAAGATTCTTTTTCTCGCTGACTGGGTGATCTACGGCATCCACGCCCCCTTCGCGTCGGCCATTCACGAGGGATTCTTCAAAGAGGAGGGGCTTGAGGTCAGCTTTCACCGAGGCTACGGCTCGGGCGAGACGGTGAAGACGGTGGGACTGGGCAAAGCGGATTTCGGCGTCGCCTCCATGGGTCCTCTTATCATCTCCCGTGTCCGGGGAAACCCCGTCAGGCAAATCGCCATGCAGGGCCACAAGTTTGTCCAGGGGATTTTCTACCTGAAGGGGTCCGGCATCTCGAAGCCCAAGGATTTCGAGGGCAAGCGCATGGGCGGACCCATGGGATCCGCGGACCGGCTGATGCTCCCCATTTTCTGCAAGGCGACCGGCATCAACTGCAGCGCCATCCAGTGGATCTCGATGGAGAGCTCGGCGAAGGTCCCGTCCCTCGTGACGGGGCGGGTGGAGGCCATGCCGGACTTCTCCGCCCTCGCCCCCCAGTATGAGAGCGCCGCGAACGCTGCGGGGAAGGATGTGGCCTTTTTGGCCTATGCGGACTGGGGCGTGGATATTTACTCGAACGGCAACGTGGCGAGCGAGAAAACCATCAAAGGCCGTCCCCGCACGGTCCAGAAGTTCGTCAACGCGGTCATGCGCGGATGGGCCTGGGCCTACCGGAATCCCGATGCCGCCGTGGGCGATCTGTTGAAGCAGCGACCTGAGCTCAGCCGCGGGATCAACCGCCGCTCCCTGAAAGTGACGCTGGCGCACCTCTTTGATGGGCTCTCGGAGAAGCAGGGCATCGGCGTCATGGATCGGGAAAAGGTGAAGCGGACCATCGAGGTGACCCTGACTGCGAGCAACATCCAGGCCGCGCTCAACCCGGACGATGTCTTCACCAATGACTTCGCCTCCCGCGTGCCGGAGCAATGGCGCTTCCCCAAGGGAAAGCCTTAGGCTCTCGACCCGCCGGACGCCGCACCCAGAAAGCGGGGGAATCATGGCCCGACGCCTCTTCAAGGCCCGCTACGTCCTCACCATGGGCGACTCCCCGGGGGTCGTCCCGAATGGAGCCGTCATCACCGAGGGAGGCACCATCCGCGAGGTGGGGCCATGGAAGGCCCTCTCGCGCCTGGGGCCCTTCGAGGAGGAGCTCGGCTCTCTTGAATGGGACGTGCTGATGCCGGGCTTCATCAACGCCCATCATCACTGCGCCATGGGATTCCGGGACGGCATCCCCGATCTGCCTCTGGAGCTCTGGCTGCTTTATATCTACGGGGATTACAAGCGGGGGATGACGGAAGAGGAGCTTTACCTGCGCACCTTGTGGGTGGCCCAGGAGATGATCCGCAACGGCATCACGAGCGTCCTGGACCTCCTCATCGGCAACCCCCGCCTGCCCATGGAGGGGGCCGAAGCCGTGCGGGACGCTTACCGCGAGGCGGGCCTGCGCGCGGCCCTGACCCCCATGATCCGGGATCGCGGGGAGCTCACCTACGGTCCCGAACCCGCCTTCGTGGGGCATCTCTCTCCGGCCCTCCGGGACCGGGTGAGGAGCTGGCTCGCGCCCCAGGAAACGGAAGTCGTCCTGGCCTCGTGGGAGCGCGCCTTCCGAAGCCTGGATGAAGGAAGAGACGGGCGGGTGAGGATCTTCATGGCGCCTCAGGGGCCGCAGTGGGTGAGCGAGGAGCTATTGCGCCGCTCGAAGGCCCTGGCCCGGGACTGCGGGACGGGGGTCCAGACGCACCTCCTGGAAACCCGCTACCAGATGCTCTACAGCCGCCGCGTCCTCGGAAAATCCCTGATCCGCCAGCTGGCCGACCTGGGCTTTCTCGGCGAGGAGGTCTCCCTCGCCCACTGCATCTGGCTCACGAAGGACGACATCCGGATTCTTGCCCAGGAGGGCGCCACCGCCGTCCACAACCCCAGCCAGAACCTCAGGCTCTCGGACGGCATCGCGCCCGTCGCGGCGATGCTGGAGGAAGGGGCTAAGGTGGCCGTGGGGACGGACGGGGTGGGCATTCACGACGACAACGACCTCCTGGCCGACCTCAGGCTCGGGATGTTTCTCCAGAGGGTTCCCCGGGTGGCCTACCGTCCCCCGGCGGCCAGGGAGTGGTTCGGAGCCCTCTACCGGGGAGGGGCTTCGGCCCTCCGGCTGGAGGGCCGGGCCGGCGCCATCTCCCCCGGCTGGTTGGCCGACCTCGTCCTCCTGGACGGCCGGGGCGCCTTCGCCTCCCCGTACGCCCATCCCCGGTTGGACCCGGCCGAGGTGGTGCTGCACCGGGCCCAGGGCCGGGACGTTCACACGGTCGTCGTGGGCGGGGAGGTCTGGGTCCGGGGGGGCCGCCACGTGCGCGTGGACGCCGAAAAGGTGAGAGAGCGGCTTGAGCGGCTGGCCTCGGCCCGTTTCTCCCGGCTCGAAGCGGATGAGAAGATGGTCGGAGAGCTCTTTTCGCCCGTGGCGCAACACTATGCCGCGTGGGACGAGACCTCCCCCCCGGAGGCCCCACAGTTTTACCGCTTCAACCTGGTCTAGGCTCTTTTCATCGCCCTTTTTGAGATTTTTCTTGAAATTTCCGGCGGGCTGAGAGAAACTTCGTGGGCTCAGGAATCCGCTTCATGTTCAAGACCCCCGATCTCAGCCCCCGGTCGCCGGAAGTCGTGAGGACGATGTTGAGGTGCTGTGCGCCGCGACGGTTGGATGGCCAGGCTTACGAACGGGCGTCGCCGGAGGAGAGATTGTGAAGCCGGCCAATAATTCCTGATCGAAGGAGACAGCTTTCTGGATGGGTCACCTGACCGATTATCACGTTCACTTGCCCCGTTACGAAAAGGGGATGTTGTCAGGTGTGTTGAAGCG
>JACPRG010000098.1 GCA_016190025.1 Candidatus Tectimicrobiota bacterium | reverse complement strand
AGGGGACGGCCTTTTTTGGAAACTCTACATAATGTACACTCTTCTTGCGCACAACACAACACCTATGGGTCTATTCGGCGCAAAACGACCTGAAACGGGGAAATTCGACGAGCGCGCCGTCGGAAGGCCGCCTTTCTCAATCCCATGCGCCCGTTGCACGGAGAGAAAAGCCCATGACCGATTTGAGCCGCCGCAGAGGGTCCTCTGCGAAACCGAAAAACGACCCCGAACTCCGCGGGGCGGTCTTCCCAACGGCCTTCGGGTGGGCCGCGGCCGCCGCGTCCCCCAAAGGCGTCCGCCACCTCATCCTGCACCAGGCCGGCCGCCGGAGGGCGGAATCCGCCCTGAGACGCCTGGGGGTGGAAGCGCCCCCATCCATCCCCCCTTCTCTTCGGCCCGTGGTCCGGGCGGTCCAGGCTTACTTTGAGGGAAAACCGGTTGAGCTGGATTTTCCCCTCGATCTCCCGGACCTCACGCCCTTCGCCCGGCGGGTGACGGAAGCGACCCGGAAGATCGGCCGGGGCCAGGTCAGGAGCTATGGGGAAGTGGCGGCGGCGGCCGGCGCCTGCGGGGCGGCGAGGGCGGTGGGGGCGGTGATGGCCAGAAACCCGGTCCCTCTGGCGGTTCCGTGACACCGCGTGATCGGGTCCCGGGGGGACCTTCGCGGCTTTTCGGCACCGGGGGGGATCGCCCTCAAGGCCCGCATGTTGAGGCTGGAGGGGGTGATTCTCGCGCCGCCAAAAAAGGGGCGGTCCCACTCCTCTCCCGAGAGGACGGGGAGACCGGCCCGCGCGAAAAGGTGAACCGGCCCCAGGCGCCAGCATGCGGCCACCGCGCCGCGCGCGGGCGGACTTCCAGGGCGCCTGCCCCTCCGGAACGGACAAGCAGGGCGGACGTCAAGCGCCGAGAGCGAGGGGACGACCCCGGGGCGCACCGCCTCGCCCCACCTCTTCCACCGATCCGGGAACGGGGGGTTGCATAACCCATTTCAAGAGAGGATGATAGCGTAGGATCTTGCATCCGAATTCAACCGGGGGGCACCCTTTAGATCCGCTGTTTGCAGGACTCTGCAGGAGGAATTTTTTTCATGTCGACCCAGAGAGTGACTTACACGACGGCGGAGGCCCTCGCCTACCACAAAGACCGGTTTTCCGGCAACGGTAAGATCGAGGTCATTCCAAAGGTTCCGTACCGGAATACGAAGGACCTCACCCTCGCCTACAGCCCCGGGGTGGCGGAGCCGTGCAGCGCCATCGCCAAAGACCCCGCCCTCCAGTACCACTACACCAACAAGGGCAACTTCGTGGCCATCGTGACGGACGGGACCGCCGTCCTCGGCCTAGGAGACATCGGCCCCAAGGCCGCCCAGCCCGTCATGGAAGGCAAGTCGGTCCTGTTCAAGGCCCTCGGCGGCGTGGACGCCTTCCCCCTCTGCCTGGACACCCAAGACACCGACGAGATCGTCGAGACCGTCATCCACATCGCCCCGGTCTTCGGCGGGATCAACCTGGAGGACATCTCCGCCCCCCGCTGCTTCGACATCCTCGCGCGCCTGGAAGCGGCCCTCGACATCCCGGTGTTCCACGACGACCAGCACGGCTCGGCCGTGGTCACGCTGGCCGCGCTCCTCAACGCGCTGAAGGTCGTGGGCAAAAAAGCCGGAGAGGTCCGCATCGCCATGAACGGCGCGGGCGCCTCCGCCATCGCCACGGCGGAGTTCCTCATGAACGCCGGATTCCGGGACGTGACCCTCTGCGACCGCAAAGGGATCATCTACGAAGGCCGCAAGGAGAACATGAACCCCTACAAGGAGAGAATCGCCCGGGTCACCAACCGGGAGCGCCGGACCGGCTCCCTGGCGGAGGCCATGCGCGGGGCCGACGTCTTCATCGGCCTCTCGGCCGCCGACCAGGTCACCCCGCAGATGGTGCGCTCCATGGCGAAGGACCCCATCATCATCGCCATGGCGAACCCCGTGCCGGAAATCCATCCCGACGCGGCCCTGGAGGCGGGCGCGCGGATCGTCGCGACCGGGCGCAGCGACTACCCCAACCAGGTCAACAACGTCCTCGGGTTCCCGGGGATCTTCCGCGGGGCCCTGTCCGCCCGGGCACACACCATCAACCAAGAGATGATGATGGCCGCGGCCCACGCCCTGGCCGGCGCCATTCCGGAGGACGAGCTGCGCGAGGACTTCGTCATCGTGTCGCCCCTCGCCCCGGGGGTGATCGCGGCCGAGGCGCGGGCGGTGGCCCGGGCCGCCGTCAAGACCGGCGTGGCCCGAATCCCCGTGGACCCGGACAGGGTCGCCGCCGACACGACGGCCTATACGGAGGCGATCCGCGAGCGGTACGAGCAGTTCGATCAGTACCTGCTCGCCCATCAGACCTGAGAAAGGCGCCGGGCCAGGATGTTCCGGTGGATCGGGAGCGGCGGAGGGGCTGCTCCCGCCATGTCTCCCGTCTCCGTCCGAAGAGAAAACCAAGCTCAGAGGATCCGGCGCGGTCCGGAGAAGCGGTCTCGTCCATCAGCCGGGACGAGCCGCCCGCCGATCCCCAATGACCCGATGACCTCTCAAGCCATCGGCCACCTGATCTTCAGCTTCCCCGGCGTCCTCTACGACGATGTGCGCGTCGCCCATTCCATCACCAACAAGGTCCTCCTCCGGCACGGGGCGCGGGAGATCGCCTTCGAGGAGTTCCGGGAGATCGCCGAGGGCACGCTGGACGAGTTCATCATCCCGCATTTCTTTCCCGGGTACGACCGGGAGGTCCTGCGGGTGGAGCTGGTCGAAGCCACCGCCGGCGAGCCGAAAGGGAAGCTGTGCGAGGGGGCGCTGGAGACCCTCGAGGAGCTGGGCCGGCGGGGGGTGGCCGCCTACGTCGTCACCTCCAAGGGGGAGGCCTTCGTCCGCCAGGAGATGGAGCGGCTCGGGCTCGCGCGGTTCTTTCCGCAGGGCCGGTTTTCCCTCGCCGCGCGGGAATGGACGACCCTCTTCAACCCCCTGGGCGCCGCCCGGACGAAGGCCCACGGGATCATGCGCATCCTGGACAGCAACCGGATCCCCGCCGGGGCTTGCGCCTACATGGGGCACATGGAGGAAGACCTGAGGGAGGCCCGGAAAGCCGGGGTCAGGACGATCGCCCTCGCCTGGGCGCACAGCTACAACAGCCCCGGGCGGCTCCTCCGGGCCGAGCCCGACCTGCTCCTCCGCCACATCCGGGAGGTCCCGCACGCCCTCGCCTCCCTGCCCCCCGCCCGCTGACCCCTCTCCTCCCCGTCAGCCCCAACTCGACTCCCCTGACACCACGATTGGCGGGTAGATGGGGATGGAGGCCCTTCGCTCCAACTGGTATAGAACCAGT
>JACPRG010000097.1 GCA_016190025.1 Candidatus Tectimicrobiota bacterium | reverse complement strand
GAGGGGGGCCGGGGGGGAACACGACGGGGGGGAGGTAAGAGATCCGGTCCTCCGGCACGCCCATGTCCCGAAAGGCCCGGGCCGCGCGCAGACTGAGGGCGATGCAGTGGTCCGCCCGGCGGGGGAGCCAGCGGTCCGCAGCCCGGCCCGCCCACCCGGCCAGTTTCCTCCCCAGGGCGGGGCGGTAGTACGTCGGCAGCTCCTCCCCGAGGAGCGTGTGGCTGTGATAGAGGACGGGTACGCGGTGTTTGCGTTTCGCCCAGAGAGCGGCCGCCAGCCCCTCGAAGCTGTGGGCGTGGATCAGGTCGGCCCCTTGGCGGAGGACCACCTCCGCCAGCAGACGGGCGAGGGCCACGTCCAGGAACGGCTTCCAGAAGTGAAAGCCCGGATGGTGAGCGGAGTAGCGAAGGGAAAGGGGCGCCCGGTGAATGCGGCATCCCTCCGGGGGGCGCCACCCGGTCTTCGCCCCGAAGGGATACGTGACCAGGTCGATGCGGTGGCCCCGCGCGGCGAGCCCCGTGACCAGCTCTTGGATGAGGACCTGGGACCCCTGCACGCTGGGAAAGGGACAGGCCGCCACCATGGCGATCCGCCGGGGAGAGTCGGCCAGGCCCACCTCGCGCGGGTTCCCGCCCTCCGCCGCTCCGGGATGTGAGTGCGCCAGCGCCGCCGCAGTCTTCAAGGGTTCACTCCAGATAGCCCAGCTCCCGCAACCGGCGGGCGGTCTCCATCTCCCAAGGGGGTTCTCCGGCCCCGCTCGCCGCCGGGGGGAAGCCGGCCTCGAAGATTTCCTCAACCGGGGGCGCCGTTGCGGGGGATTTTCCGGGGATTGCGTCGATTGCGCTGGCCTCGAACATTTCCTCCAGTATACGTCCTTCCATCCCGGCTGTGAGCCCGGCGGCGGGTTGGACCCCCAGGTACGCCAGCAGCGTGGGCGCGAAGTCGGCGAGGGCCGCTCTCTCCGGACGCCGGCCCGGCCGGACGCCCGGCCCCGAGAAGACGAAAAAGCCCTCCGGACGGTGGGTTCCGTTCATGCCGCGTCCCCTGGCGCCCGCGCGTTCTTCGGGGCGGAGCTCTCGGAACCAGGAAGTCCCGCCCCCCTCGCCCGTGAGTCCCCCGCTCATGAGGAACGAGTAGGCGTATCCCCGCGCCCCCTCCGTCGGGCCCGGCTCCAGCGCCGGGTCGAGGACCACGTCGGGCGCGCGGCCCGCGCAGGGGCCGGAGAACGCCTCTTCGCGCCGCAGCGCCCGCCGGAGGATCTTCCGTCCCGTCCGGGGGTCGCGCAGGGACTCGGCCGAACGGATGATGGCCTCGCGCAGGCCCTCGTACGCCCCCGCTTCCACGACCCCTTCCGGTTCCCGGCCGCGAAGGTTCACCCAGACGCCGGGGAAGGAGTTCCACTCCTCGGAGTAGGCGCGGGTGCGGGAGAAGTCGATCCCCCCGAAACGGAGGCGGGATTCCACCTTCCCGGCCAGCCGCCTTCCCCCCCTCCGCAACGCCGCCTGCTGCCACCGCCGCGGAAGCCGCTTGAGGCCGAAGCCTTTCAGCCCGCCCAGGAGCCGGTCCCAGGGGGCCTCCTTCCGGAAAGCAAGCCAGCCTTCCCCGGCTAGCCACCGGTTCAGGTAGAGGACGCCGCTCCCGGTCCCGCCGGCGCCGTGATCGGAGACGAGCAGGACCGCCGTCTCGGGGCCGGTCCGGGCCAGGAGCCTGCCGATGGAGGCGTCCACCCGCTGATAGACCTCCCGGATGAACCCCCGGTGGCGGGCCACCTCGGGGCTCCCTCGGCCGGGGAAGCGGGGGGAGTGCGGGTCGTGGAACATCCAGAAGTGGTGGCAGGCGGTGTCCGTCTGGCCGAAGACCACGGCGAAGCAGTCCCACGCCTCGCGCCCGAGCAGATACTCGGCCACCCGCGTCTGCTGTTCCAGGGCGCCGCGGATCTCCTCTTTGGCCCGGTCGTGCCAGCTCTCGTCCACGTGGTCCTCCCGGCACGCCGAGAACCGGTAAGGGCCGACGGCCCGGGTGATCTCCCGGTAGTAGGAGCGGGGCAGGACGAACCCTGGATCCCACCGGTAGGCGAGGGGGGAGTCGAACCCGCTGATCATGCAGCCGTTGAGGGGCTCCGGCGGGTGGGTGGCGGGCATGCCGACGACGGCCACCCGCTTGCCCGCCCGGCTCAGCCGGCTCCAAAGGGTCGCCGCGCGCCGGTCCCGCGCGCTGGCGAAGCGCACGGCGTACCGGCCGGGCTCCCGGAGACAGAAGTCCATCAGGCCGTGGCGGCCCGGCCCGACCCCGGTCATGAAGGTCGTCCAGGCCGGGTACGTGGAGGGCGGAAGGGTCGAGCGCGCGGTTCCGAAAGCCCCCCGGGCCATCAGGGAAGAGATGTGCGGGAGGCCCCCTTCCGCCGCGAAGGGCTCGATCAGGTCCAGCGTCCCGGCGTCCACCCCGATGACGAGGAGCTTCGTTGAGGAAGAGGTCTTATTCGGCACGTTCGGCGGCGATCGGGCCCTTGGGCCGTTCGGCGGATTCGGGCTCCGGCCGGAGGGACTCTTCCATCGCCCAGCCGGGTTCACTGGCGCCGTACTTGTGGGAGCGGAGGACGAAGATGACCCCGCCGAAGAGGCTGATGAATCCGCCCACCAGGAAACCCAGGAAGGCGAGGAGCGCCGCGGATTCGGCGGGCACGCCCACCTGTTTCAGAAAGAAGATGAACGTTCCCTCCCGGACGCCGATGCCCGCGATGGAAAGAGGGATCACCGTCGCCGTGATCATGAGGGGGGCGGTGAAGAGGATGTCGGCCAGGCCCACCTTCGCCCCGACCGCCAGGGCGGTCCCGTAATACACGAGGGTCTCACCCAGGTGGATGACGATGCCCAGGCCCATCGCCTGGAGGAGCCGCTTCCGCTGCCGGCTGTACGCCGTGAAGGTCTCGACGAACCGGTGGGCCTTCCCGGCCCACCGGCCGCCCTTCCAGCGCTCCGCGTCGGCGAGTCTCCCCAGGATTTGGGGATACAGGAGAAGCCCCACGGACATGGCCAGGGGCAAAAGAAACACCGCCAGCAGGGTGAGAACCCCTTTCGTCCCCACGATCTTCGCCCCGGCCCCGGCGGTCACCAGAACCAAAAAGGAGAGCGAGAAGAGGCCGATGATCTTGTCCACCAGGATGACCGAGATCGAGGCGGCCGTCCGCTTGGAATACCGGGCCAAATCCACCGTCCGGTAGGTGTCGAGGCCGATGGTGCTGGGAAGGAAGGTGCCGAAGAACCGGCCCTCCAAAAAGGAACTGGCGAGGAACCGCAAAGGCACGTCCATCCCTTGACCCTTCAGGAGGACCTTCCAGCGGAGGATGCTGGCGAAGACGCCGCAGGATTTGAAGAGAAGGGCCAAAAGGAGCCAGGCGGGGGCCATGCGGACCGCCTCGGCCCAGAACCGCCCCAGGTCCATTTTCTGCACGAGCCAGAACACCAGGGCCAGGCTCACCCCGACTTTGACGGCGAGAGCGATCTTTTTTTTCATGCCTTGTGAGTCTGTCACCCCCGTGCTGGTGGGGCGCCTGCAAGGGAGGCCGTTCTCGTTCGGGGGCGCCCCCCCGGGCGCTCTATTCCAGATATCCGAGGTCCTTCAGCCGCCGCTCGATGGCGGCCGTTTCCGCCTCCGTATAGACCTCCGCCCGATCCGGCCCGGACGGCTGCGCGTCCGGATCGGTCAGGTTTCCGCGCTCGACGGGGCGCGCCGCCACCCAGCCCGGCTCGAAGGCGTCCGTGAGGACCTTGCCGTCCATTTCCGGGGGAACCGGAAGGCCCAGGGCGTACAGGACGGTGGGCGAGATGTCCGCGATGTCCGCCCCCTCGATCCGCCTCCCCGGGGCCACGCCCGGTCCGAAGGCCATGAACATCCCGTCCGGCCGGTGGAACCCGTTGGCCACGCGCGTGCTGGAGCGGATCACGTCCGGGGCGCCGAACATCTGCCGGCCCAGGACGCTGTAGTTTTTGGCGGCGAACAGGATGTCGGGGGCGTACTGTGTTTCAGGGCCGTGGTAGACCTCTTCCCGGAAGCGCACCCAGTCCACCAGCCGCTCCCCCGTGTCGGGGTCGCGCAGGTCTTCCAGCCGCCGCTTGATCTCCCGCCGAAGCTCCTCGCAGGGCTCTCCCGGCGGGACGATGCCGAAGCCCTCCCGCTGGACGTTGATGTAGATCCCCTGGGCGGGGATGCTGGGGAAGAACGCCCGGGTGCGGTCCCAGTCCACGGTTTCGTGAAGGTCGGTGACGAAGGCCGAGTGGCCTTGCCGCGCCCGCTTTCGCATCCGGCTTTGAACGGCGTCGGGGACCAGGGCCCGGACCCATCCCACGTCGTTGAGGGCGACGAGCCGGTAGAAGAGCTTTTTCCGGAAGGCGACTTCGCGCCGCATGCGCAGATACCCCTGCCTCTCCAGCCAGGTGCTGACGTTGAACCAGGCGTTGGTCGGCCCGAAGCCGTGGTCCGACATGATGAGGAGCAGGGTGTCCGGGGTCAGTCGCGCCCGCAGGCGGCCCAGGAAGTCGTCGAGGAGCCGGTAGCAGTCCGCGATCTTTCCGCGCAGGCGCTTCGCCGGCGTGCTCCGGTAAAGGTCGCAGCCGGGGTCGAGGTACTTCCAGAAGAAGTGCTGGAGCCGGTCCGCCAGGATGAACACCCCCATGAAGAACTCCCACGGCTTGTGGTCCATCAGGTAAAAGAAGGCCCTCTCCCGCTGCAGGAAGCTGTGGGAGACCACCTCCAGGAAATGGAGGGCGTCGGGGTAGCTCTCGGCCTCGTATTTGGGCAGGTCGATGTCGGGGATGTACTCTCCGATGGCGGCCGAAAGCTCGGCCTTCAAGGCGGGGGGGTAGGCGTATTCGGCCTCCGGGCCGGGCGTCAGCATCCCAGAGATCATGCACCCGTCCAGGGGCTCCGGCGGGTAGGTGATGGGGACGTTGAGGACAATCGCCTTCTTGCCGACCTTGTTCAGCCGGTGCCACAGGCGCGGGACTTTGACCGAGGAGAGCCGGATCAGGGGGCGCTCGGGATGGCGCAGGGGCGACTCTCGAAAGTCGAAGATGCCGTGCCCGCCCGGGTTAACGCCGGTGAAGCACGTGGTCCACGCGGTGGGCGTCGTGGGGGGGACGGTGGAGGCCAGCGTCCCCATGGCGCCCCGGGCGCGGAGCTCGGCGAAGCGGGGAAGGGTGCCGTCGTCCATCCAGGGCTCGAGGAGGGAGAAGGTCCCGCCGTCGATGCCCAGGAGGACGACCTTGCGCGCGGTCTTCAAAGGGTCGTCCTGGATAAAAGGCCCGACCGTCAGGGGTCGGGCCCGGATTCACGGCAGATGCTCAATTTAGCAGAATGGCCGCCGGGTTTCAACGCAATCAGCCGGAAGGGAATGGAAGAGGTCGAGGGGACGCCCAGGCCGCCGGGGGGCGAATTTTTCTATCCGTCGGATCAAACAAGACCATGACCGGGCGGTTTTCTCCCTTGACCGATTTTGTTATAGTGAGCCTGTTCAAGATTCCAGCCCGAAGAGGAAGGGGAGATGCGGGGGACCGAGGCGGTCGAGCCTGCTCAGGCCGTCCCCGCTTTTATGCTGTCGAGGTCCCAGGGAACGAAATCATGCTGGAGAAAGACCTGAGGACGTTTTTGGAGGAGCTGGAGGCCCACGACATGCTTCGGGTTGTCCAGTCCCCGGTTGATCCCGCTACGGAGATGGGCGCCCTCTTTGACCAGAGCGACCGGCCCATCCTCTTTGAGAACGTCCGGGGCTACGAAGGCTGGCGGGTCTGCGGGGAGCTCATGACGAAGCGGGAGAGCCAGGCCCTCGCCCTGGGGTGCGACCCGAGGGACGTGGTGAGGGAGCTGGTCCGGCGCTACCGGAAGGGTCTCGTCCCCTTCGAGATCGTCGGCGACGGCCCCTGCAAAGAGGTCGTCTGGAAGGGGGATGACGTGGACCTCCTCCGTCTTCCCGTCATCAAGCACTCCGAAAAGGACGGGGGCCGCACCATCGGGGCCGGGATGAACTACACCCGGGACCGGGAGACGGGGATCGGGAACCTGGCCATGTTGCGGATGGAGGTCCAGGACCGGAACCACACGGGGACCCTCCTCGTCCCGCGCCACACGTACCGGCACTTCGAGCAGTATGAGGCGGCGGGGGAGGACATGCCCATGGCCGTCCCCATCGGCCACCATCCCCTGATCGACGTGGCCGTCAACTGGACTGTCCCCTACGGCGTGGACGAGTTCGAGCTGGCGGGAGCCCTCCTGGAGTCCCCCATCCCCATGGTGCGCTGCGAGACGCTGGACCTGGTGGTCCCGGCCCGCGCGGAGATCGTCATCGAGGGGAAGCTCCTGGCGGGGGTGAGGCGGCGGGAAGGCCCCTTCGGGGAGTTCCAGTGTTCCTACGCGTCGGGGACGGGAGAGAACCCGGTCTTCGAGGTCTCGGCCGTCACCATGCGCCGCGACGCCATCTACCGCCACTGCCAGGCCACCAACTTCGTCGAGCACCAGTCCCTCAACGGGCTCCCCATGGAGGCCCACCTCTACGAGCGCCTGAGGGAGGTGGGGGGGTACGCCGATGTCCACGACGTCCACTGCGCCCCCTGCGGAGGCCAGTTTGTGATCCTGATCCAGATGACCCCCCACTACGAGGGAGAGGTGAAAAACATCCTGATGGGGGCCCTCAGCAGCGCCTATCTCCACCCCAAGGTGGCCATCGCCGTCGATGAGGACGTGGACATCCATAAACCGGAGGAGATCCTGTGGGCCGTCGGGACGCGCTTCAACCCGGCCACCGGCGTCGTCCTCGTCGAAGGGACCCGGAACCATCCCATGGACGTCTCTCTCCCCCAGATCAGCCCCCCGGGCGCCCGCTGGCAGCGGGTCGGGGGAAAGATCGGGATCGACGCCTGCCGTCCCTCGACCTTCCGGCGAGAGGAGCGGGAGACGCTCGAGCGGACCGTACCCCAGGGGCAGGGGAGGGTCTTCCTGAAGGAGTTGGAGGTCACGAACCGGATGAGCCGTCGCGCGCCGGCGGAAAGGGTGTGACCCGTTTTCGGGCGAGGGGCGCGGGATAATCAACCGGCCGCCGCTCCATGGCGGCGCCGGACGGGCGGGGCGATCCCGGGAGAGGGGGCGAATCTTCGCCGAGGGAGAAAGCCGGGGACGGAGGGAGTGATCCTGCGACCGACAAGCATGGAGGAGGAACGATGAGACGGAAATTCTGGAAGGCGGGTATCGCGGCGCTGAGTGCGCTCCTTCTCGCGGGGGCGCTGGGAGTCGCTTCTGTCGCTTCGGCGGGGGACACCTACGGGTTCGGCGTCTCCAAGCCGGGGGGGGCGTGGTACCCCATCGGCGCCCTCGTCAGCCGTCTGGCCGAGAAGCTCTACGGCGACAAGGTGACCCTCGTGATCGGCGGCGGGGCGAGCAACGCCCTGCAGGCCAACAAGGGAGAGCTGCAGTTCGGCCTGACGTACACCGCGACCGTGTACGACGCGAGCCTGGCGCGTCCCCCGTTCAAGGAGAAGGCCGAGAACCTCCGGCTCGCCGTCGTCCAGTACGGCCAGGTCACCAACTGGACGGTGTTCCGGGACTCGGGCATCAAGACCTGGCGGGACCTCAAAGGCAAGCGCGTGAACGTCATGCCGCGGGGCTTCTCGCAGCAATTCTTCAACGCCCAGATCCTGCAGGCCCTGGGAATGTCCTACAAGGACTTCTCCAAGGTGACCTACCTGGGCCTCAACGACGCGGTGAGCCAGATGAAAGACGGCCACCTCGACGCCATCCTGATGCCGGGGGAGGAGGGCTACGCCCCCATCGTCCAGCTCAAGATCCACAAGCCCATCCGCATCCTCTCCTTCACCCAGGATGAGGTCCAGAGGATCCGGAAGGTCCAGCCGGCGGCTCTCCCCCGCGTCGTGAAGAAGGAGGCCTTCGACCTGGAAGGGGACGTCAACACGCTCGAGAGCTACCAGATCGTCGTGACGAACAAGAACGTCCCGGAGGCCCTGGTCTACAAGATGGCGAAGCTGGTCTACGGGAATCTGGGCGAGTTCGTCAAGATCAACGCGAGCTTCAAGCGGGTCGATCCCAAGACTGCGGCCCAGGACATGGGGATCCCCCGCCATCCCGGCTTGACCCGGTACCTCAAAGAGATCGGCGCGCTGTAGCGACGCGCCCGGACGACAGGATCAAAACCGGGGGGGCCGGCGCGCCGGGCGCCGGCCCTCTTTCCTTCCCCGAGCGGGGCCGGTGGGCCTGCGGGCGTCCGGGCTTCGGTCGCCGGCCCGGTTTCCGGCCGTTCAGCGTCTGATTTGCCCCGGGGCGCGGGTTCCCCGTTGCGATGTCGCCCTCCCTTTAGGTCATCGGTGATGAAACGAGACCTCCACGGTGCCGCGCAGGTTGTCCTCACCGTCATCGCCGCCCTGACGTCCCTCTACCACCTGTACACGGGCTTTTTCGGCACGCCCGAGGCCTTCCTCCACCGTCTCATCCACGTGGCGCTCCTGATGGGGATCAGCCTCATGTGCTACGGCGCCTGGAGGGGGACGCCCGCGGGGAAGCTGCCCTTCTATGACTGGATCGTCCTCGGCCTGTGGGCGCTCTCGATGGGGTATCTCTTTTACAACTACGACTGGGTGGTCGAGCACATCGGCTACACCGAGACGTTCGGCTGGCACCAGAAGGTTCTCGGCTTCATCGCCGTGGCGGGCGTTCTCGAGGCCTGCCGGCGCGTCATCGGCTGGCCGCTGACCAGTCTCGTCGCCCTGTCCGTGGTCTACGCCTTCATCGGCCCGTACATGCCCTGGCTCTTGTTCCATCAGGGTTTTACGGCCAGCCGGGTGATTGACAACCAGTACCTCCTCACCGACGGGATCTTCGGCCTTCCCACGCACATCTCCTCCACGTACATCTTCCTGTTCATCGTGTTCGGGGCGTTTCTGGAGAAGTCCGGCTTCGGCCAGTTCACCATCGACTTGGCGACGGCCCTGACGGGCACCATGCGGGGCGGGCCGGCGAAGGTCGCCGTTCTCGCGAGCGGCCTGGTGGGGTCCATCTCCGGCAGCAGCACGGCCAACGCCGTGATCACCGGCTCCTTCACCATCCCCATGATGAAGCGCACGGGGTTCAAGGACTACATGGCGGCCGCGGTGGAGGCCGCCGCGTCCACCGGCGGGCTGATCATGCCCCCCGTCATGGCGTCGGTGGGATTCTTGATGGCGGAGTACACGGGCATCCCGTACGTGGAGGTGATGAAGCTGATCGTGCTCCCGGCGGTCCTGTACTTCCTGTCCATCGGGATCATGGTCCACATCTACGCGGTGAAGGTGAAGATCCCGACTCTCACCCGGAAGGAGCTGCCGGCGCTGAAGCCGATCCTGCTCTCCCGGGGCCATCTGGTCCTTCCCTTGTTCCTCCTGATCTTCCTGCTGGTCATCGGCAAAAGCCCGATGTTCGCCGTGACCTACTGCATCCTGGCCATCGTCGTCGTGAGCTGGCTCCGCAAGGAGACCCGGATGGGGCCCCGGGCCATCTGGCAGGCCCTGGCCGACGGGAGCATCCAGGCGACCGTGGTGACCGTGGCCATCGTCGCCTCCGGCGTCATGGTGGGGATCTTCGACCTGACCGGCGTCGCCATCAAGTTCTCCGGGCTGATCGTGGACATCGCGGGAGAGAGCCTCTTCCTCGCGCTCATCCTCATCATGGTCGCCACGATCATCCTGGGCATGGGACTCCCCCTTTCCTCCGCGTACATCATCCAGGTGGGCATCGCGATCCCGGCGCTCCTCAAGATGCTGGCCCGGGCGGGATTCCCCGAGGCGACCTTCATCCCCCAGGCCCACCTCTTCGTCATCTTCTTCAGCGCGTTCTCGGCGATCACGCCCCCGACGGCGCCCACCACCTACGCGGCCGCCGCCATCGCGCGGTCGCCCATCATACCCACGGCCATCGAGGCCATGAAGCTGGCGCTCCCGGCGTTCATCTTGCCCTACATGTTCATCCTCGACCCCTCCCTCCTCCTGATCGGCTCGGCGCCCCAGGTCGCCGTCGGGACGGTCTTCGCCCTGGCGGGGGTCATCGCCATGGCCCTCGCCGTCCAGGACTACGCCTTCGCGCCGTTGACTCTCCTCAAAAGGGCTTTGTTCTTTCTCGGCGGGCTGCTGATGATCGGCCCTACGCTCTATTGGCACGTGCCGGGCGTCCTCGTGGCGGGGGGACTCTTCCTCTTCCAGTGGGTGCGCTACGGGAGGCGGAGCCTGGAGAAGGTGTCCTTGAGGGCCTGAGCGTCCGGAAGAAGGCGGGGCTGAGCCGGAGGAGAGGGGCCGGCCGGCCGACCCGCGGGCGGGTTTTGGCGCGGGAGGGACCTCCCGGCCCCCGCGCCGCGGACGGGAAAATTCATCCCGTCCCGCTCGAACCGATTTCTGTGGAGGCGCATGTCCCATGTCGCGGAACCCTTTGGTCTGCACCTATTGCGGCAACCGGACCTTCGTGGAGGCGGGCGAAGAGCCGCGGTGCCTGATCTGCGCCAAGCGGTACGTCCCCGGGCCGAAAGAGAGACCCCGCTTCGCGCGCCCCGATGACCTCCGCCCGGACCACCATATGGAGATCGTTCAGCTGGAGGAGGACATCTGGCGGTTCTACACCCGTCCGGACCTGGGGATCCGCCATTACGCCTATTTCATTCAGCGGCCGGGCGGGAACGTCCTCATGGACATGCAGCCGCTTCTGACCGAGGACCTGGCCGGCTGGATCGAAGAGCGGGGCGGGATCCGGCACATCATCCTCTCCCATCCCCACTACTACGGGGCCATGGACGAGTTCTCGGCCCGCTTCCGCGCGCCCATCCACGTCCACGTCTCGGACCGGCCGTGGCCCGCGGGGTACCCCAACGTGGAGTTCTTCGAGACCGAGCGCCTCTCCCTGGACGGCGCCCTGGAGGTCCACCGCATCCCCGCCCAGTTCGAGGGGGGGCTCTGCCTCCTCTTCGCGCGCCGCCGGGGGGTCCTCTTCACGGGCGACACGCTCATGGTCTCCCCCGCCACGGGAGAGCTGAGCGCCTGGAAGAGCACGCCGCGCAGGGTCCCCTACACCCGCGAGGAGTTCCGCGTCATCCGGGAGGGCATCCTGCGGCTCGAGTTCGACCAGATTTTCGCGTCCGTCCGGGGGGAGGTCCGCTCCGGGGCCAAAGAGAGGGCCGCCGCCTTTTGCGCGGATTACCTGGAGGAGACTGCGGTCGCCGACCGGGAGGAGCAGCGGCGGCTCCTGGAAGAAGACCGCGAAGTGCCCGAGTGGGAATTCTTCCGCCGGTGAAGGACTTGCGGTGAGGGGAGCAGGCGCAATCATCCATTCAACCCTCATGCTCTCTTAAACGTCGCTTGTAAATGGGGCGCACTACACCGCCCATTCCTTCCACCTATCACGAAAGAATCCATGTCCACAATTGCAGTGTTTCTCTTGCTCTTGATTCTTTTAGCTCTTGCGTTAAGGCGCAGTTTCAGGAGCCGATTAAAGAAACAGGACTACGAGCAGCAACAAAAGCATGAGAGGGTCGCCAGGTTCGCTTACTGGAAGGAGCATATAGAACCCCTTCAACGCAGCCAAAAAGGTCGGCCAAGAGATTGGGGGAACCGTCGAGTCGCGGTTTTTCAACGCGATCAAGGTGTTTGCAGCATCTGTGGTAAGAAAACGGGAGACATTATAATCAGAGGACACAAGTTCCGACTTCGGAACGCCCATGTACATCATGGGACACCGCTCTCCCGGGGTGGAGACAATTCATTATCAAATCTTCAGTTAGTCTGTGAAGATTGCCATATTCAGACTCACCCAGATATTTCCTTCTTTAAAAGAAAGCTCAGAAATATAAGAAATCAAAGGATCCGACAAAATCTACAGAAGCTCTTCTTGGGTCCTGCTCCTTCCGTTAGAAAGGCTCGAGGTGAATGGAAATGCAGTTTATGCGAGGATCGTATCTCCCCCGGCCAATTGTATTTTGGTGGGCGCTGGGATAAGG
>JACPRG010000101.1 GCA_016190025.1 Candidatus Tectimicrobiota bacterium | reverse complement strand
TCGGCGGACGCCCTGATCCGGGCGAGCGACGCCCTGCTGACCCCGCGGGGCGACTTGATCCGGGCCAAAGGGATCGTCGTCCCTCATGCGGGCTTCGCCTACTCCGGCCGGGTGGCCGGGGAGGTGTACTCCCGCATCGAGCCCCCGGACACGGCGGTTCTGATCGGGCCGGATCACTATCTGGCGGGCGGGGGCGTGACCCTGATGTCCCGGGGCCGGTGGGAGATCCCAGGCGCGCAGGCGTGGGTGGACGAAGGGCTGGCGCAACGGGTGCTTGAAGAGCTGGCCCGCGGCGGCGGGGCGTTGGACGTCCTCGAGGACGCGCGGGCCCAGGAGGACGAGCACGCCCTGGAAGTCCAGCTCCCCTTTCTGGTGAGGATACGGCGCGGGGGGAGGGAGCCGCTCCGGATCCTCCCCATCTTGATGCAGGATGACCGCCCGGCGGCCTGCCGCGCCCTGGGCCTTGCCTTGGCGTCGGCCTTGGCGGACCGGGCCGGGACCTGGGTTCTGGCGGCCAGCACCGACTTCAATCACGGAGAGCCGCACGAGGTCGCCCTCCGCAAGGACCGGGCGGCCATCGACGCCATTCTCCGCCTGGACCCGGAAGAGTTCCTGGCGGTGGTGGCGCACGAGGACGTGCGGATGTGCGGCCACGGGCCGGTGGCGGCGGTGCTGGCGGCGTGCCGGGCGCTCGGGGCGGGGCGGGCGGAGCTGGTCCGGCACATGACCTCGGCGGAGACCAGCGGCGATTTCCGCCAGGTGGTGGGCTACGCGGGGATCGTGATTGATGGACGGCGGGAATTCGGCCGGGGACCAGGAGGGGTTTAGAAAAAGCGCCCCCCGGAAATCCGGCCGTGCTATAATCTCCTGGGCGTTAATGAAAGGGCGTTCGGCCCGTTCATTCTCCCCTGCCCAAAACTCTGGCGGATGGTCTTTTTTTCGAAATGCCCGCGTGCGCGGGGCGGCGCGGTCGCGCGGCCTTTGTGAGCGGACGGATGTCGCGGGGACAACGCTTCAAGCGAAGGAGGCAAGATGGGAGAACCAGGGAAGGCGTATCTGGCGGAGTTCGTGGGGACGTTCATGCTGTGCTTCATCGGCGCGGGGGCCATTATCACCAATGAATTGCCGGGCGGGTCCATGGGCCTAGTGGGGATCGCCCTGGCCCACGGCATCGTGCTGGGGGTGATCGTCTCCGTCTTCGGCCACATCTCGGGCGCCCACGTGAACCCGGCGGTGACCGTGGGGCTTTTGGTGGGTGGAAAGATCAAAGGCGGCCGGGCCGTGGGGTACATTGTCTCCCAGCTCGTCGGCGGGATCGTGGCGGGCGTGCTGCTCCGGGCCATCTATCCGGTGGCGGTGTGGTCCAAGGTCAACCTGGGCACGCCGGGTCTCGGCCCGCAGGTGTCGGCGGGGGTTGGCGTCTTGGTGGAGCTGATCCTGACCGCCTTCCTCGTCCTGGCCGTGTACGGGACCGCCGTCGATAAAAAAGGGCCCAAGATCGGGGGCTTCGGCATCGGTCTCGTGCTGACCTTCAATATCCTGATGGGCGGCCCCCTGACGGGCGCGTCCGTGAACCCCGCCCGGACGTTCGGCCCGGCGGTGGCATCCGGTTTTTGGGCCGCTCACTGGGTGTACTGGGTGGGCCCGATCCTGGGCGGCATCCTGGCCGCGGTCATCTATAAGGTTTGCTCCAGCGAAAATTCCCAGTAAGCGGGATATACAAGGCGCGCTGCGGCGGGGTCCCGCGGGACCCCGCCCTTTCTTTTCCGGTTCCCTTGGTCTCGGGCACAAGCCGGCCTATACTGGAGTTTCGGGTTTCCCCCCGGAAATAACCCCCGTCGGTGAGAGGTCCGCCCCATGGCGCAGCGGAACATCGTCATCAAGGGCGCCCGCGAGCATAACTTAAAGAACATCTCCTTCGAGATCCCGCGCGACAGGCTCATCGTCTTCACCGGGATCAGCGGCTCGGGAAAGTCCTCCCTCGCCTTCGACACCCTCTACGCCGAGGGCCAGCGGCGCTACGTGGAATCCCTCTCGGCCTACGCCCGGCAGTTTCTGGAGCAGATGGACAAGCCGGACGTGGACTCCATCGAGGGTCTCTCGCCCGCCATCTCCATCGAGCAGAAGACGACCAGCAAGAATCCCCGGTCCACCGTGGGGACGGTGACGGAGATCTACGACCACCTGCGTCTTCTGTACGCGCGGGTGGGGCGCCCCCATTGTTACAAATGCGGCCGGCCCATCGCCTCCCAGACCATCCAGCAGATGGTGGACCGGGCCCTGGCCCTGCCTCTTGAGACGCGGATTCAGATCCTTGCGCCCATCGTCCGGGGGCGCAAGGGCGAGTACCGCAAGGAGCTGGCCGACGTCGCGCGGCGGGGGTTCGTCCGCGCCCGGGTGGACGGCCGGATGGCGGACCTCTCCGAGCCCATCCATCTCCACAAGAACCTCAAGCATGACATCGACGTGGTGGTGGACCGGCTGGTCATCCGCAGGGGAGCCGAAAGCCGGCTGGCCGACTCGCTGGAGACGGCCCTGCGGCTGGCCGACGGGCTGGCCACCCTGTGGGTGGCGGAGGGCGAGGAGATCCTGTTCAGCGAGAAGTTCGCCTGCCCCGACTGCGGCATCAGCTTCCCGGAGCTTTCGCCGCGGATGTTCTCCTTCAACAGCCCCTACGGCGCCTGCGAGGCGTGCAGCGGCCTGGGCAGCCTTCCCCACGTGGACCCGGGCCTGGTGGTCCCGGACCCTTCCCTCTCCCTGCGGCAAGGGGCGATCCGGCCTTGGGCCCATACGACCTCGGTGTCCTACCTGGGTGTTCTGGAGGCCCTGGCCGGCCACTACGGCTTCAGCCTGGACGCCCCCTTCGGAAAACTGCCGGCCCGGGTCCGGAAGGTCCTCCTGGAGGGTTCCGGGGAGGAGGAGGTGGAGTTTTTCCACGACCTCGCCCGCCGCCGCCAGAGGTTTCGCCGGCCCTTCGACGGCGTTTTGGCCATGCTGGAGCGCCGCTACCGGGAGACCGCCTCCCCGGAGGTCCGCCAGGAGATCGAGGGCTACATGACGCTTCAGCCCTGCCCGGCCTGCCAGGGCCAGCGGCTTCGGCCCGAGAGCCGCGCCGTCCTCGTCGGGGGCCGGGGGGTGGGGGAGGTCGCGGCGCTTTCGGTCAAGGAGGCGAGGCGCTTCTTCGGGAGCCTCGCATTGACCCCCCACGAGATGCAGATCGCCGAGCGGATCCTCCGCGAGATCCGCGACCGGCTGGAGTTCCTCTCCCGCGTGGGGCTGGATTACCTGACGCTGGACCGCCGGTCGTCCACCCTGGCGGGGGGGGAGGCGCAGCGCATCCGCCTGGCCACGCAGGTCGGGGCGAGCCTGGTGGGCGTCCTCTACATCCTGGACGAGCCCAGCATCGGTCTCCACCAGCGCGACAACCGCAGGCTGCTCCACACCCTGATGCGCCTGCGGGACCTGGGGAACACGGTCATCGTCGTCGAGCACGACGCCGAGACGATCCTCACCGCCGACTACGTGCTCGACCTGGGGCCGGGCGCGGGACGCCACGGGGGGTACATCGTGGCCCGGGGGACCCCCGCCGAGATCATGGCCCATCCGGATTCCCTGACCGGGCAGTACCTCTCCGGGGCGCTTTCCATCCCGGTTCCCGAGAGGCGGCGGGTTCCGGATGGGCGGTTCGTCTCCGTCCTGGGCGCCTCGGAGAACAACCTGAAGGACCTGGACGTCCGTTTCCCCCTGGGGGTGTTCACGTGCGTCACCGGGGTTTCGGGATCGGGGAAGAGCACGCTGGTGACGGAAATTCTTTACAAGGCCCTCGCCCGGAGGTTCTACCGGAGCGCGGAGCCCCCCGGGCGCCACCGTGCCCTCGAAGGGGTCGAGCACATCGACAAGGTCGTCGACATCGACCAGTCCCCCATCGGGAGGACCCCCCGGAGCAACCCCGCCACCTACACGGGGGTCTTCACCTTCATCCGCGACCTGTTCGCCCAGGTGCCCGAGGCCCGAAAGCGCGGATACAAGCCGGGACGGTTCAGCTTCAATATCAAGGGGGGGCGGTGCGAGGCCTGCCAGGGGGATGGGCTCATCCGGGTGGAGATGCACTTCCTGCCGGACCTGTACGTGACCTGTCAGGTGTGCAAGGGCAGGCGGTTCAACCGGGAGACGCTGGAGGTCCTCTACAAGGGGCAATCCATTGCCGACGTCCTGGACATGACGGTGGACCAGGCCCTTGAGTTCTTTGAAAACGTCCCCATCGTGCGGGACAAGCTTCAGACCCTGCGGGACGTGGGGCTCGGCTATCTGAGACTGGGCCAGTCGGCCACCACCCTGTCGGGCGGCGAGGCCCAGAGGGTCAAGCTCTCCCGGGAGCTCAGCAAACGGGCCACGGGCCGCACGCTCTACATCCTGGATGAGCCGACGACGGGCCTTCACTTCGCCGACGTCCGGCGGCTCCTGGAAGTCCTTCACCGGCTGACCGACGCCGGGAACACGGTCGTCGTCATCGAGCACAACCTGGAGGTCATCAAGACGGCCGACCACATCATCGACCTGGGCCCCGAGGGGGGCGACGAGGGCGGGCGGGTCGTGGCCGTGGGGACCCCCGAGGAGGTGGCCGAGGTTCCGGGATCCGAAACGGGGGTGTTTCTCCGCCGGGTCCTCAACGTCCCGGAGCTTGTGGCCTAGGCCGTCCGGGGTGTCTCGGTTGACCCGGGTCTGGTTCTTTGTTAGCCTGTGAACACCCAACAACGGGAGAGGATGTGTTCGGAGGCTTCGGTCTCGGGTCGCGTCACGGGGGCTTTGGGGCGCCCGGTGCGGGAGCCCGGGACGGCGTCGCGGGAGGGGCGGTCTCGAAGCCCCGCCTGACAGGAGGGAACGGGTGAAGACATCGGGACTCGCCGTCGAGGCGAAGAAGACTGTCTGGGAGGGACCCCTCGAGGACTTTCCCCTGGAGAATTACCCGGATTACGAGC
>JACPRG010000099.1 GCA_016190025.1 Candidatus Tectimicrobiota bacterium | reverse complement strand
GGGTCAAGTGGTGTCGGCCTGGGCGGCCCGCGCGGAAGGGAGGAACCAGGAAGCCCTCGCGCTTCTGCGGCGGGCGGCGGCGCGGGAAGACACGACCGAGAAGCATCCCGTCACGCCCGGCCCCATCGTGCCGGTGCGCGAGTTGCTCGGCGAGATGCTGCTTGAGCTGAATGAGCCCGCCCAGGCGCGGAAGGAGTTCGAGGCCTCGATGGTCGTCGAGCCCAACCGCTTCCGGGGGCTTTACGGCGCGGCGCGGGCCGCCGAGCTTTCAGGGGACCGGGAGAAGGCGAGGGACTACTATCAAAAGCTCTTGGCGCTCGGCGAGAAGGCGGACACCGAGAGACCGGAGATCGCCCAGGCGAAGGCCTTCGTGGCGAGGAAGTGAGGGCCGCCTGAACCGGGCCTATCTTTTCTCGTGTGATCACCTTAAGGCAGGAACGAAACGCGCTGCGCTGCCGGACACACGCAAACGTGTCATCCTGAATCTGTCCCCCACGGCGGGAAGCCCCGGAAGGGGGACGGATTTTCGCGGCGCGCGCCCATCCGCCGTAGTGCTAGCATGAGGGACCTTTTGTGCCGGCGGACACGGGCGTCACGCCCCACCGGACGCATTCCCCCTTATAATGGACTGGAGCTCCGCGTGGAGGCCGGGCCCGCAAAAAGAGGGGGGCCGCCGGGCGCGGCCGGCCGGACTCCGGTCACGAAAAAGGGGAGGCGAAAGGTGGCACGCATTCGAGAGGTGGACCCGCGAACCGCTCCTCCGGAGATCCAAAGGACCTTCGAGGAGCAGCGCGAGTTGTACGGGGAGGTGCTGAACTCCTCCAAGATCTCCGCCCACCGGCCGACCGTCTTTCACGCGAACATGGCGTTCGGGCGGGCCATCGACGAATCGGGGCTGCTCCCGGTGGGGCTGCGGTCCCTGCTCTGCGTGCGGGTGGCCCAGATCAACGGCTGCCCCTTCTGAGTGGACTCCAACTCATCCCGTGGGATGAAAGACGGAGAGGACGCGGAGAAGTTCCTGTCCCTGGACCGCTGGCGCGAAAGCGCGCTCTACACCCGCCGCGAGAGGCTCGCGCTCGAGGCCGCAGAGGGCATGACCGTCACGGGCCGCGACGTGAGCGACGACCTCTTCCGGGAGCTCCGGGCCGAGTTCACGGACGAGGAGCTGGTCGAGCTGGCGGCCACCATCGCCCTGGAGAACTACCGGAGCAAGTTCAACCACTTCTTCCGGGTGGAGGCCAACGGCCTCTGCAAGTGGGAGCCCCCGCAGTCCGCGGCGGCCGAGAAGAAAGGCTGAGGGGCCGGGGAGCGGGCAAAGGGAAGCGAGCCGGGACTCGCCGGGGGAGATTGGCGGGCCTTCCGGCCCATCGAGCGCCATCTCCGCCGCGGCGCGCCAAACAGGGAGGTCACAGACCTCAGGGGGACCATGAAAAAGACAGTCCGGACGACGTGCACGCTGGACTGCCAGGACGCCTGCGGGGTCCTGGTCCGGGTGGAGGAGGGCCGCCCGACCCGTCTCCTCGGGGATCCGGACCATCCCTACACGCGCGGGTTCCTGTGCCACCGGCTGAACCGCTTCCTCGACCGCTTTCAAAGCCCCGACCGCATCACCCGTCCCCTGAAGAGAGAAGACGGCGCCTGGAAGCCCGTCTCCTGGGACGAGGCCCTGGACCTGGCCGCCCGGAAGATCCGCGAGGTCATCGACGCCCACGGGCCCCTCGCCATCCTCTGCTACCAGGGGAACGGCTCCTTCGGCATCTCCAAGCAGTTCAACGTCCGCCTCTTCAACCGGCTGGGAGGGGCGACCGTGGCGACGGGGAGCCTCTGCCTGGCGGCCGGGAGCCGAGGCGCGGAGCTCTCCGCCGGGAACTCCGCGTATCATCCGCCGAAGGACATCTTGAACAGCCGGTGCATCCTCCTGTGGGGAAAAGATCCGGCCGGGACGATGGTCCACATGGTGCCCCTCCTCCAGGAGGCCGCGGCGGGGGGCGCCCAGATCCTCCTCATCGACCCGGTGAAGACGCGGTCCGCCCGCCTGGCCTGCGAGCACTACATGCCGAGGCCCGGGAGCGACGCCTTCCTCGCCGCGGGGATCGCCAAGGCGATGCTGGAGCGGGACCTGGCCGATCTCGAATCCCTCGACGGGCGCTGCGATCAGGCGGAGGCCTATCTCTCCCTGATCCGGGCGACTCCGAAAGAGCGAATCTGCGAGAGGACGGACATGTCCTGGGAGCAGATCTCCCGGATCGCCGCGGCCTACGGGACCCGCAAGCCCGCCTCGATCCTCCCCGGCAAGGGTGTCCAGCATTACCGGAACGGGGTCGAGATCATGCGGCATCTCTACTCCCTGGCCGCCCTGTCCGGAAACCTCGGGGTCCCCGGAGGGGGCGTGAGCTTCGCCGCGAGCCCCTGGGAGCCCTTCGACCTGGACCTCAAGGGCTTCGCCCTGGCCCAGGACGCGCGCGCCGCGCCCAAGCCCGTCATCGGGGAGTGCATCCGAAGCTACACGGACCCGCCGCTCAAGATGGCCTGGGTGATGGGGGGGAACCCGGTGGGACAGACGGCCGACGCCGCCCGCGTGGCGGAGGCCTTCCGGTCCCTCGACTTCGTGGTCGTGGCGGACCTCTTCCTGAGCGACACCGCCGCGTGCGCCCACCTCTTCCTCCCCTGCACGACGTTCCTGGAGGAGGAAGACCTCCGGTCGAGCGGCTGGCAGGAATACGTGGGGAAGGTGCGGCGGGCCGTCGACCCCGTGGGCGAAGCCAAGCCCGACTGGGAGATCATGGGGCTTTTGGCCGAGCGCCTGGGGATCGAGGACGAGTACCTGGGAAAGCCCGTGGAGACGCTCCTGGAGGGCGCCACGTCCACCTTCCGCAGGCGCGGGATCCCCTTCGAGGCCTTCGAGGAAGGCCCGGTGGCGGTCCCCGGCCGAACCCAGGTCGCGGCGTCTTCCGGGTTCCAGTTCGTCACCTCCCTGACCGACCCCCTGCGGGGCACGGCCGAGTTCCCCCTTCAGCTCCTCGCCCTGAAGAACCCCAAGTGGCAGCACTCTCAAATCCCCCTGGAAGAACAGCGGGGCCGGCCGAGGGCGTTCGTCCATCCCGACGCGGCCCGCGCGAGGGGCCTCCGAGAGAACGACCCCGTGGTCCTCATCTCGCCCCGGGGGCGGATGGAGGCGCGGGTGGCCCTGGAGAGGGGCCAGCGGCCCGACTGCGTCGTGGTCCACGAGGGGGGCTGGCTGAGGCTCGGGCGGAACCCCAACGTCCTGTCCGCCCCCGCCATGAGCGAGGGGGCGGAGGGCGCCTGCTACTACGACACGTGGGTCAGACTGGAGCGGGGATAACCCCCTCGCCTCCGCCCCTCGCGCGAGAAGAAACGGCCACCCCTTCCCCCCGAAACCCGGAGGGCAAGCTGCGATGAAAAAGACGCCGGCCGATCAAACCCCAGGCGCCCCCCAGGCGAAACCCCGTCCCGCTCCGTCGGGGGAGGCCGGGCGAGCGCGCCTGGGCGGACACGGCGTGGAGGCCCTGTTGTTCACGTGCATGGATTACCGCCTCCTGGAACCGATCGCCCTCTACATGCGCCGCCGGGGCCTGGCCCGCCGGTACGACCACGTCATCCTGGCCGGCGCCTCGCTGGGCGTGCTGAACGATACATTCGCCGGCTGGGCCGAGACGTTCTGGCAGCACCTCGACCTGTCCATCCGGCTTCACGAAATCCGCCGGCTGATGGTGATGGATCACCGGGACTGCGGCGCCTACAAGACGCTCCTCGGCCGCGATTTCGCTCTGGACCCGGAAGCCGAGACGCAAATCCACCGCCGGCACCTGATCGGGCTGCGGGCGAGGGCGACGGAGAAATACCCCGATCTGGCGGTGGACCTGCTCCTGATGGGGCTCGACGGGAAAGTCGAGACGATCGCCTAGCCCGCCGGCGGCGGGGGCGAGCCGCCGCAGCCGCGGAGAGGTCATAGACCTCAAGAGGTCACAGACCTCAAGGCGGGCCTCAGACATCGCCCGCGCGGGAGGTCACAGACCTCAAATGGCGTGCTCTTCGAAATTGCGGACGAACTCCTCGGGCCGTCCGCGCCCCTGCGGGGTGTTGTAGTGCAGCTTCCAGTATTCGGCGAGTCCAAGAATGTCGTCGGCGTCGGGTAGGGGAGCCGGCACCCGCAGGTAGTGAGTCCGACACATGGCGGTGGCGTAGGCCAGATTCCAAATAAGCTGGAGGGTGCGGTCCTGTCCCGGCACCAGGAAGGCGGAGACGCGCTCGCGGAGCTCGGGCCGGAACGACAGATAGTTTTCCCAGATGTCGTCGTGGGTGGCGGGCTCCATCTGGTAGAGGCCCAGGGCCGGCCCCTCGTCCATCTGGCGAAGGTAGGATAAGCCGCTCTCCTGGAGCGCCGTGCCCAGGACTAAATTCTCGGCCGCGCGGCTGTGCGCGCCGATCCCCTCCAGCGTGGGCCGGATGACGTGCACGCGAAACTGGGCGATGTTGAGCATGGTTTATCTCCCGTAGGGGCGGGGGCGAGCCGCCCCGGCCACTCGGCGGCCCGGCGACGAACCGCCGCGGCCACTCGCGCGGCCTGGAAGTCCGAGGCCGCGCAACGACAGCCGAAGCGAAGCGAGTGGCGGGAGCGGCTCGCTCCCGGGGCCGCTTTTGCCAGGCTCGGATTCTCAGCCCGGCCAGAAGGTCAAGGCCTGCGGCCTTGCGCCCCTACAGACTTGAGGTCCGTGACCTCTTGCTGAATCAACGCCAGGACCGAAGGCGACGTGCGGGGCCCCGGGACTTCCTGGGCGCGGCGCTCGGGCGCGTCGTCGACGTCCGGGACGGAGAGACCGGCGCGCTTCTTTGGTCCTTCGCTTATTTCTTCTGCCTGCTGTGCGGCTACTACATTCTACGCCCCCTGCGCG
>JACPRG010000096.1 GCA_016190025.1 Candidatus Tectimicrobiota bacterium | reverse complement strand
GTCCCGACGATGCAGACCGGCACAAAGGGGACTTCGAGCCGCTTGGCGATCAAGAAGGCCCCCTTCTTGAACTCCCCGAATCTTTCCGTCGCCGAGAGCCTCCCCTCCGGGAAGACGAGCAGGTTATCCCCCCTGCGCACCATCCGTTCGGCCTTCCGCAGGCTTTGGACGGCCTTGCGGCGGTCTTCGCGGTCGATCCCGATGGTCCCCATCAGGCTGATGGCGAAGCCCAGGACGGGGACGGCGAAGAGCTCCTGCTTGGCCACCATCCGGAAGGGGATGGGTAGAGATCGCAGGATGACCGGGACGTCCATGAAGCTCTGGTGGTTGGGGGTGTAAACGCAGGGTCCGCCGCCGGCGAGGTTTTCAAGCCCCTCGACTTCCAGCCGGACGCCCGCCGCCCACAGCACCCGGTAGGCCCACCATCGGCTCATGTAGTACCGGATACGCGGGAAGCCCGCGTAGGCCAACAGGAGGAGCGGGATGACGACGAGGGTCCAAAAGACCAGGACCACCAGGGTCCGCACGGTGTAAGGGGTGATTCTCCGCATCCCGGTTCATCCCTTGAGCGCCTCCAGCCTCTTGCGGATTTCGGGGAGCCGCTCGGAAGCGGCCTCCCTTCCGCGCTGGACGAGGGTTTCCAGCTCGCTGAAATCGAACAGGTCGAACTCCCCGACGGCGGGAAGCAGGTGGATGTCGAAGTTCTGGGAGCGCATGTTGGTGATCTCGATGCTCGACGCGTTCACCGACCTCATAATGACCCGCATGAGGGTGGGGGCATCGAGGAAATTCCGCAGGGCCCGGCTCTTGCGCAACAAGCGGCCGAGCCAGCCGCAGGGCTTGGGCTCCTTGAAATTGAAGTACGACCCCCTCTCCGGCGCGATGTTGACGGCGATGCAGAACTCGGCCCCCCTGCGTTTGAGCACGTCGCCCGGGACGTTGTTGGCCACTCCCCCGTCCACCAGGAGGTACCGGTCGAGGTAGCGGACGGGGGGGAGGATGCCGGGAAGGGACATGCTCGCCCGGACGGACTGCCAGAGAGGACCCCGGTCGATGACCACCTCGCGCCCGGAGATCAGGTCTGCCCCCACCGAGAAGTACGAGATGGACAACTCCTCGATCCGGTCGTCGCCGTAAATCTCCCGCAGGGTGCGCTCGACTTTCCGGCCGCGGAGGAGGGCCGTCCGCGGGAAGGTGTAGTCGTTCAAGGGCTTGCGGTCGATGATGTGGCTCTTGCAGATGGTCTGCATTTCGTCGATCGAGAACCCCTTGGCGTACAGGGCGGCTACGATGGAGCCGATGCTGGTGCCGCCGATGAGGTCGACGGGAACGCCCTCTTTTTCGAAGATGTCCAGCACCCCGATGTGGGCGAGACCCCTGGCGCCGCCTCCCCCCAAGGCCAGGCCGACGGCAAGTCCCGCCATTTGCCGGGCCATCCGCCGCAGCGACCGCTCCCACTCGCTCCCCCCGGCCGCCGGGCCGGGGGCGCCGCGCCGGGCGAAATCCTGTTCGGCCTCGGGTTCCACCCGGACCTGATGGGCGAACCCCGCGCCGAACATGGACTCCACCCGGTCGAAGAGCCCCTCGATCTTCCCCGGCCCGCGGCGCAAGACGAGGCGGGCGGACTTGGAGAGCGAAGGGACGGCGCCGGAGTATTCCTTCCACTGCCGCGCGCCCTCATCGAGCCCGTCCGAGGCGATGGCGAACAGGACCAGCTCGGACTGGTCCATGGCCTTCTGGGCGATCCCGCGCAGGGAGGGATCGCCCGCGGTCGCGACGAGGGTGAACTCGTAGGCCTCCCGCAGCCGGCTGAGCAGGCGGGGGAACTCGTCGGGCGGGAGGGCTTGAAGGCGGTCCCCGGACGGGGGCTGGAGCACGTCCACCCCTCCCTCCGTCGGGGAAAGAAAGGAGGGAATATCGGCGGCTTTGACTTGCTCCAGGGCGCCCAGAAGGTCATCCCACCGGCCCCGGCTCAGGCCGGCCGCCTCACCGGCGGAGAGGGGTTGCAGGCTCAACAGGGCGACCTTCTTTCCCGACTCCCGGGCCATGGAGGCCGCCAAGTGGGCCGAGAGGAAGGATGTGTCGGAATCCCCGAGGGCGCTGTGGCAGCAAAGGGTTCGGACCCTCTTGCGCTCCCGCTCTCCCGCGCTGGTCCGGCGGAGCCGGTCGGTGAGGATCTCCAGCACTTTCATCACGATCGCCGGGTACCGGCGGAACAGCTCGTGGAACGCCTCCCGGGTGAGGACAAGCAGCTCCGTGTCGAGATTCGCCACGATGGAGGCCGAGCGGGGATCGCCCGTCAGAAGGGCCATTTCTCCGAAGATCTCGTTGCGGCGCAGGCGGGCCCGGACTTGCTCGACGCCGTTGGGGTCCGGGATGAGAACCTCGACCTCGCCGAACCGGACGATGTACATGCTGTCGCCCGGATCGCCGCGCCGGAACAGGGTCTCATCGTTCTGCAGGCGCCGGACGGAGATCCGCTCGGCGACGACGGCCAGCGCCGCTTCATCCAGGAGCTGAAAGAGAGGGACAGTTCGGAGGTCGTCGGCGGAAACCATCGGCACGCCCCTTTCGAGCCGTGGAAGGGAGAGAATCCCACGGGGCTCCCCAGAGCGGACTCCCTCCCCGCCGGCTGTCCTGAAGAAGGAAATCCCCGCACCCTTTTCCGCGACTTTCCCGCCGGGCGGGTCAGGCTCGGGAAAAACCCCGATAGGTTATAGCACGAGGCCTTCCGGCCTTCAACCGGATCCGCGTCAGCGGGTCCTTTTGAACCCGCGTCAGGCGGCAAAGACGAGGGAGGACCCACCGGGGCCGGAAAAGGTCCTCTTCCCTTGATTCTCTTTCTTCCCGCTCCGGGTTAAGATGCTGCGCGGACGAAACAGGGGATTGATTCTCAAATAGTGGTAGGGCGGCCATCTTGGCCGCCCGCGAGAGGCGGGCTGCCGCCGGGCAGGATGCCCGGCTACCGAATCCCGCCCGAGCGGAAGGGGTGAGACGCGAGATGAAGCGCTGGACGGCTTTTTTCCTCATCCTGGCCGCCGCCTCTCTGGCAGGGGGCTGCGGGGGGGGAGACAACTCCGACGTGATCTCCGGGGAGATCCGGGTGGCGCCGGAACTGGTCCCCGACATCCCCCGAAACCCTCTCCTCGTGATACGGGCCTATCCGGCGGGGACGAGTCCGAGGGAGGGCGACTCTCCCGCTCCCGTGGCCGAGCAGCGGGTCCGCAACCCCCGGTTCCCCCTGAGATATTTTCTGGGCCGGGCCGACCGGAGGGGAGGCGGCAGCCTCTCCGCCCCCCTGGTCGTGTCCGCGAGGATTTTGGGAGACGCGCTGAGCGGCGACACAGCAAAGCCCTTCACCCTGGAAGGGCGGTCGGACGGCCCCGCGCGTGCCGGCCGGCGGGACGTGAACATCGTGATCCGGCAAAAGGTCGCGGTGGCGCCGGCTCAGCCGCCCAAACCCGCCGCCCGACCGCCCGAACCGAAAGCCGCGCCTCCCGAGCCCAAGGCCGCCCCACCGCCCCGGGTGTCCGGGCGGAAATCCATTTCCGGCGCCATCACCGTTTCCCCCTCCCTGGGAGAGCCCCCCAAAGGGGGCGCGCTCTTCATTGTCGTGCGCCCGGCCGCCACGGCGTCCGGCCCTCCGCTGGCGGTCCGGCGCGTGAACAACACGGGCTTTCCTCTTCGCTATGAGGTGACGGAGGAGAACGTGATGATCGCGGGGATGCCCTTCGAGGGTGAGGTGAGCGTCACGGTTCGCCTCGACCAGGACGGCGCGGTGGGCGTCCAGCCGGGGGACCTGGAAGGGCGGAGCCGCAAGCCGGCCAAAGTGGGCGACAGCGACGCGGACATCGTCCTCGACAAGCGGTATTAGGGGGCCGGGCGGCGTGAGGGCAAGGGAAACGGGAGGAGACAGCCCCCCCTTGTCCGCGGGAAGAGAGGGTGATATATTCCTAGTGGTTCCATCCATCCACGGCCGAAGTGGCGGAACTGGTAGACGCGCTAGGTTCAGGGTCTAGTGGGCGCAAGCCCGTCGGGGTTCGAGTCCCCGCTTCGGCACCAGAAAATTCAATTTTTCAAATAGTTAAAGCCATCCCAGATCCGTTCATCTCAGAAACGTCTCCTCTCCTTTCAGCCTTGCTTCTTTCGAGCCGCAGCAGCACCCCTTCCGACGACATCCCCTCTGCGGAATTTTGGAAGAGATCAGGAGTGCGAATCCCTTCACATTTTGGCATCCCCTAGGGATGCAGAGGGACGGGGCCTCTTCCGAGCGTTTTGAGGAATCGGTAGTGGGCGCTGACGGCGGAGTGCAGGGTCTTGTAGCCGACGTAGTCAATGGAAAAATCCCCGCAGGTCTTCTCCACGATTCTGCTGATTGCCGGGTAATGGATGTGGCAGACGTCCGAAAAGAGGTGGTGCTCGATTTGGAAATTCAGTCCCCCAAGATACCAGGCGGCCAGCCTGCTTTTGGGCGCGAAGTTTGCGGTGGTTTCGACCTGATGGATGGCCCATTCGTTTTCGATGCTTCCAGTCTCCGGGTCCGGGCGCGGGAACGCCGTCCCTTCCAAGGTATGCGCCAGTTGAAAGGTGAGAGAGAGCGTAAACCCCATCACCAGATGAATTCCCACAAATGCGATGAGCACGTAGAGAACCGGATGGAAAAGGAGCGGCAGGGCGATCATGTAGCCGAAGTAGAAAATCTTGGCCAGGAAGAGCGTGGCCACTTCCAAAGGAGACGCCTTGGGCAGCCGATATTGCCCGATCCGGCCGGACAAGAGCTTTTGGAAATCGCCGTAGGCGACCCACGACAGCGTCAACAGGCTGTAAACCGGAAAGGCGTACAGGTGTTGAAAGCGGTGCCAGGGCCGCCAGTCCTGATCCGGGCTCAAGCGGAGCAGGCCCTGCGTGTGCAGGTCGCTGTCCAGCTCGTTGATGTTGGTGTACGTGTGATGCAGGACGTTGTGCTTCTGCCGCCAGAGGAGATGGCTTCCCCCGATCAAATCCATCGTGAAGCTCAGCGCCCGATTGATCCGGTTGCTTTTTGAATAGCTCCCGTGGTTGCTGTCGTGCATGATGTTGAAGCCGATCAGCACGAACCCCTGCGCGATTCCGAAGGCCGCGATCGCGGCCATGAGGAGCGATGAGGAAAAGAACACCAAGAGGACATAGAAAACCGGCAGCGATGCCAGGATGACGGCCGTTTTCAACAGCATGCGCCAATTTCCGGTCTTGGCAAGACCGCGCTCCGCGAAATACCGCTCCACGCGCCTCCTCACGGTCCTGTGGAACTCGCCCCGGGCGGGGAACCTTATCTTCCGTGCCTTCAAGTTTTTCTCCCCTGGTCCGGCGGAACTTCACCCGCCAGATTCGACATAGGGGAAGCGCAGCGGTTCAGCGCGACCGCTCATGTCGCCCGCACGGACCCCGGCTCGAAGCCGGAGACTAAGCGGCCGGCAGGTCGCCCATCCAGCAAGTCACACCGCCCGGCGCTGTTGGAATCGCTGGGGGCGCCTCCGGGCGGACGGGACCGGCCTCGCAGGTGTCGCCTGCGGCGGACGCGCGCCCCCGTTGCCGCTCGGCCGGCTCTCGACAACGGCGATGGGGCGCTTCGTCAGCCTCTCGATGTCGCGGAGGTAGGCGCGCTCGGCCGGATCGCAGAAGGAGAGCGCGATGCCCTCGGCGCCCGCCCGGGCCGTCCGGCCGACGCGGTGGACGTAGCTCTCCGGCAGGTTCGGGATCTCGTAGTTGATGACGTGCGTCACGTCCTCCATATCGATCCCGCGGGAAGCGACGTCCGTGGCGACGAGGACCCGCGCGCGGCCCGTTTGGAACATGCTCAGGGCGCGCTGGCGGGCGTTCTGGGACTTGTTGCCGTGGAGCGCCTCGGTCGCAACGCCCGCCTTGCTGAGCTGCTCGGCCACCCGGTTGGCGCCGTGCTTTGTGCGCGTAAAGACGAGGACCCGCGCCAGCGCCGGGTCCATCAGCAACCTGGCCAGGAGGGCGCGCTTGACCCAGGTCACGACGAACAAGACGCGCTGGACGATCCGGTCC
>JACPRG010000094.1 GCA_016190025.1 Candidatus Tectimicrobiota bacterium | reverse complement strand
TTGGTGCTCCCCAGCGCGGCGATCAGCACGTTGCGGCCCTCCCCCGGGAAGCTCTGCTTCACGCTGATGAAGACCATGAACTCGCAGCAGCCGGCCGCCGTGTAGTGGACGGCCCTGACCCCGGGGAACCTGGCTTTCAAATCCCGGTACAGGGTGGCCTCGTTGGGGATCTGCTTGAGGAAGTGGTTTTCGGTCATGGGCATGCCCGTGAGGCCCGCGTGATAGATGGGGTCTTTCCGGTGGGTGATGGCCGTCACCTCCATCACCGGGTCCACCGTCACCGCGCCGTAGTACCCGCTGTACTCTCCGAACGGACCTTGGGACTCTCGGCGGGTGGGCAGAAGCCGCCCCTCGATGACGATCTCCGAGGTGGCGGGGACCTCCAGGTTCACCGTCTCGCATTTCACCACGTCGACGGGCCTGCCCCTCAGGCCTCCCGCGATCTCGATCTCGTCCACCCCGTAAGGGGCACCCACTTGGGTGGCGAGCATCACCACCGGGTCGCACCCCAACGCCACCGCCACCTCCAGAGGTCGCCCCTGGGCCTCGGCCTTGGCGTACTGCCTGTAGAGGTGCTGGTAACTCTCGGCGTGGAGACTGAACTCGCGCTTGCCCCGGAAGTGCATCCGGTAGATGGAGGCGTTTTTCGTCCCGGTCTCTGGGTCTTTGCTGATCTGGACGCCGTGGGTGATGAAGGCGCCCCCGTCCTTCTCGGCATAGATGGGGATGGGCAAGCGGCCGAGGTCCACCTCCTCTCCCTTCAGGATGACCTCTTTGCAGGGACCCGTGCTCACGAGGCGATGGGGGACGGGGTGGCAGACCCCGTGGTCGAATCGCTCGTACACGTTGTCCGAATCGGCCTCCAGGGCCAAGAGGACCCGGCGGCGGCTGGCGAAGATCCCCCCCACCATGGCCATGTCGTGTCCCTTGATCTTTTCAAACAGGAGGGCCGGCCCCTGCTGGTCCGAGGTTTTCCGGATGTAGGCGCCGACCTCGTACTCGGGGTCCACCTCTTCGGTGATCCGGATGAGCTCCCTCCGTTCCTCCAGGTGTTCAAGGAAATCCCGGGGATCGTCGAATGGCATGCAGAACCCTCCTTTGTGGGGGAGTCACCGTCGGCTCACGCATTCACGGATGCTCGATGGAGCGCTCGCCTGCGCCTTTTGCCGGTCCAGAGTCGAACACAACCGGTGTTTTGCTGAAAATTTGACGATGGCTTATGCTAGCATTCTGATCATGATAACGTCAATCATGAATCTGAATGAGTTGACGATGTCGGATGACGCCCGTTCAGAACTCCCGGAAGGCGCGTTCCATGAAGAGGAGGTGCTGACATGCCCGCACGCAAGCCCGAAGAGTGCGATCTGCTGATCGCCGAGGCCATCACCCAGGGCGAGCTAGACGCCGCTGTCGCCCTCTATGAACCGGGCGCGACCTTTGTGCCGGAGCCGGGAAAGGCGGCGACGGGCAAAGAGGCGGTCCGGCAGGCCCTCAGCGGCTTTATCGCCTTGAAGCCGACGCTGACCCTTGAGGTGCCGAAGGTCATCCAGGCGGGCGAGATCGCCCTTTTGTGTTCAGAGTGGTCGCTTACAGGCACGGGCCCCGATGGCAGGCCTGTCAACCTGAGCGGCCGAGGGACAGAGGTGGTACGCCGTCAGCCTGACGGGACCTGGAAGTTCATCATCGACAATCCGTTCGGGGTCGACTGACCGTCGCTGCGCACGGGGAATGGAGGCATGAGTCCCGCCGCCTTGCATCCCAAAGGGCAAAGAGATCCAGGGACTCGCGCGGAAGCGAATTGCACATACCGATATGGGAGGCAATGGCGCGGCTGGGGTTGCACCGTTGACAGAGGGAATCCTTCCTTGGTACGTTGGAGATGCACTCGCCAGATTCGGGGGAACGGCCAAGCGCGGATGCACCCTCGCACTCACGGAGAGGGAGCCTTCACGGCCGCTGGCGTCTGGCGGACCGGCAAGAAAGCCGTCCTTATCATGGAAAGCCCGGGCTTGCGCAGGGCCGCCGAGTCTCCGGCCCGTTCGGGCCTGACGTACAGCGTTCCGGAGGCGGAGGCGTGACTCGATACCGGGCATTGAAAATCCTGGCCGCTCGGCTCACGGATGAGCTTTGCATCGTCTCCCTCGGGGGGATCGTGAACGAATGGTATAACGCCCGGCCCGGACCGAAAGGAGCCAACCTGTACCTGATGGCCCTGGGCTGCCACATGCCCCTGGCCTTCGGGGTCGCTCTGGGCCTTCCCCACCGGAAGGTCCTGTGCCTGGACACCGACGGAAGCGTCTTGATGAACCTGGGCATTCTGGCCACCCTGGCGAACAAGCAGCCCAAGAACCTCGGCGTCTTCGTCTTCGACAACGAAATGTACGAGTGCAACGGCGGCCAGCCCTCCCACACCTCCGGCGTCGCGGACCTGGCGGGCATGGCCCGCGGGGTCGGAATCCCCGAGGCCCGGACGGTCCGGACGGAGGGCGAGATGAGGGAAGCGGTGGAGGAGGTTCTCAGCGTCGACCGGCTTCATTTCATCGTCGCCAAAATCGAGCCAGGAACCGAAACGGGCCTCCCCCTCAAGATGACCGACGGGATCGAAGACAAGTACCTCTTCGTCCGTCACGTCGAGACGCTCGAAGGCATCACCCTCATCCGTCCCCTGACGGGAGAGCCCGGCCAGCCTCCGCGCGGCGGAAAACCTTGACCCCTTGAGAGCCGCTACACTTTCCGATGGAGGGCCGCGGCTTCGAAGACGTCGCCGTCAGACGGGGCCGGATTCTCCCCGCGGGAGGGTGGCATCACGTCTTCGACCGTTCCTTTTTGGCCTTGCTGAAAACCGGGCTCCCGGGAGGGACCCCGTGCCTCGTACGCCGGTCGGGCGCGTCGCGGCGCCGCTTGCATTCGGTGATTCACCCGGACGGCGATCGGTTCGGTGCGAAAAGAAGTTGCCCATAGAGGAGGCAGGTCATGGGTGGAAAACGCTGGAGCCTGATTGGGGTCGCAATCTTGCTGTGGATGTTGGCCCCCACGTCCCAAGCCGCGGAAAAGGCGAAGTTCGTGACCAGCTGGGTCCTGTACGGCGCCGACGCGTACCTTTACGCCGCGCGGGAGAAGGGTTTCTTCCGGAAGGCGGGCTTCGACGTGGAAATCAATCGGGGGCGGGGGTCGGGTAATACGATTCAAGAGGTGAGCCTCCACCTGTTTGATTTCGGCTTCGCCGATACGGGAGCCCTGGTGGCGGGCCGGACCAAAGGGGCCAAGGCGAAGGAGATCGCCGTGATGTACTCCAAGGCGCCCCACGCGATCGCCTTTCTCAAGGCGTCCGGCATCCGGACCCCGAAGGACCTGGAGGGGCGCACCCTTTCGGACACGCAGGGAGCGGCCACCCAGCGCACCCTCCCCGCCTTCGCCACCCTCGCCGGCTTCGACATCACCAAGGTGAAGTTCCTCTACATGGACTCTCCGTCCCGGCTTCCCAGCGTGTTGGCGGGCAAGGCTGACGGACTGCCCTTCTTTTTGACCGAACTCCCGCTGGTCGAGGCCGAAAGCCGCAAGCAAAATAAGGAAGTGGGCGTTTTCCTGTGGGCGGATTACGGCTTCCGCATTTACTCCAACGGAATCATCGCCCACCAGGACGACATCGCGAACAAGCCCGACCGGCTCAGACGTTTCCTCAAGGCGGCCGTCGAGGGCTGGGCGTACGGCTTGGACCACCCCGAAGAGGCGGCGCAATTGTTCCTGCGCTTCCATCCGGAGCAGTCCCCGCAGATCGTCCTGGCCCAATGGAAGGTGGCCGCCAGCCTGAGCGACTCGCCGGAGACCCGGCAAAACGGCCTCGGCTACGTTCTGCATGACAAGATGAAGACGACGCGCGACATCATGGTCAAGGCGATGGACCTCAAGGGGGATGTCAAGGTGGAGGACCTCTACACGAACGTTTTCAACCCCAAGGTCTTCCCCAAGTCCTGGAAGTAGGAGGGAATCGAACCGCAAGATGCGATCAGCGCGATGATAAGCGGGGGAAGCGGGGGCGTGCGATTGAGGGCTACACAAAGAGTGTCCTAAACGCAGCGCATCCGGGAAGGGAGCACAACGGCCGAAAGTCCGGATGAATTCCCAGAATTTCTCACCCGGGTCTTTGGGGCGGGTGCCCACGGCGGCTTGGGGTCTTCGACTTCCTTGGCCGCCGCAGAAAATCCCGCCCCTACGATTCGGGCCGGTAGAGGACCAGGCCCCTACATGTCTTTTGTCGGGCGGCAGATTTTCACGCCCGGCGAGAAGGTCAAGGCTGTGCCCTTTGCAGGAGCCGGGCGGAGCCTGCACTGAGCGAAGGGGTCACAGACCCCAAGCCGAAGTGTACCGGCCCGTCGCGCTGGATGGACCTCTCCCTCATGCCCGAGAAGGTCTTCGCCGGGTTGCGCTCGACCCGACCCAGATGGCCAAGGCGAACGGCATCGGCCCCATGACGAGCGCGGTCCGCCGGGGAATTTTTCTCTCCATGCGTCCCGGCGGATTTCTCCGACGGAAAGAGGGATGACTTAATGTCATATATCATCGGTGTGGACGTAGGGGGAACGTTTACGGATACGGTTGTCCTGGACGCGGAGGGGTCGGTCGCGGTGGGGAAGGCCCTTTCGACGCCGGAGGACTTCTCGCTGGGAGTTTTGAACAGCATGCAGACGGCGGCGGAGACGGCGGGTCTCAGCCTGGAGAGCCTGCTGGGTCAGGCCACCGCGCTCCTTTTCGGCACCACGGCCGCCGAGAACGCCGTCATCACCGGTCAGTTGGCCCGGGCGGGCCTCCTGATGACCAAGGGATTCGAGGACACCCTGATTCTCACCCGGGGAGGCTACGGCCGGTGGAGCGGACTTCCGGAGGAGGAGATCGTTCACCCCGTGATGACCGACAAGCCCCCTCCCATCGTCCCCCGCACCCACACCCAGGGGGTTTGCGAGAGGACGGACTGCGAGGGGGGAATTGTCGCGCCCTTGCACGCGGAGGACGCAAGGCGGGCCTTGCGGACCCTGATGGACAGGGGGGTGGAATCCCTCGGGGTCTGCTTCCTCTGGTCTTTCTTGAACCCCGAGAACGAGCGGAAGATGGCGGAGATCATCCGGGAGCTTTACCCTGGGGTTCCGGTCACGCTTTCCAGCGAGCTGGCGCCGCGGATCGGCGAGTACGAGCGGACCTCCACGGTGGCGCTCAACGCGGCCTTGTCTCCGGAGATCTCCAAGTCCCTGGGGAACCTGGAGCGCCGCGTGGCGGGACGCGGGTTCAAGCGGGGGCTTTTGGTGATGCAGGGTTACGGGGGTCTTCTTTCAGTCCCCCTGGCCTCCTCCCGCGCGGTCGGGCTGATCGAGTCGGGGCCCGCGGGGGGGATCATCGGCAGCCAGTTCGTGGCCAACCTGGTGGGGATGAAGAACCTCATCGGCTGCGACCTCGGGGGGACCAGCTTCAAGGTGGGCGTCATCACGGAGGGCGCCTTCGACTATGCCTGGGAATCCACCATCATCCGGTACCACTCACTCATCCCCAAGATCGACATCGTCTCCATCGGGGCGGGCGGGGGGAGCATCGTCTGGATTGAGCCCCGGACGAACCTGCCCCGCGTCGGCCCCCGGAGCGCGGGCGCCTCGCCCGGACCCGTGTGCTACGACCTGGGCGGGACGGAGCTCACGCTGACGGACGTGAACCTGGTCCTCGGCTACCTGGAGCCCGACTACTTCCTGGGGGGGAAGATGAAGCTCAACCTGGGGAAGGCGCGGGAGGCGTTGCGCAAGCAGGTCGCGGAGCCCCTGGGGATGGAGGTGGAGGAGGCGGCTTCTTCGGTGTACCGGCTGGCCAACTCGCAGATGGCCGACCTGGTCCGCCGGGTCACGGTGGAGCGGGGGCTGGACCCGAGGGACTACGTCCTGTTCGCGTACGGCGGGGCGGCCGCCATCCACGCCAGCGCCTTCGCACCCGAGCTTGGGGTGCAGAAGGTCGTGGTCCCGGCCACGGCGTCCGTCAACGGGGCGTTCGGCATCGTGACCTCGGATATCACCCACGAGCATTCGGTGACGAAGCACCTCCCCGTTCCGGCGGACGAGGCGGAGGTGAACGCGATCTTCGCGGGGCTGGAGCGAAAGGCGGTGGAGGAACTGAAGGGAGAGGGGTTTTCGGAGGGGAACATCCGGCTTCACCGGTCGGTGGGAATGCAGTTCCGGCTTCAGGTGCACGAGGTCATCACGCCCATTCCGGTGGACGGCCCCTTGACGCGGGGCGACCTGGAGGAGACCTACCGGCGGTTCGAGCGTCTCTACGAGCAGAAGCACGGCAAGGGCTCGGCCTACAAGGAGGCCGGGATGGAGATCACCAGTTTCCAGCTGAGGGCGGTGGGGAGGCTGACCAAGCCCGCACCTCGCAGGTACGAGGAAGCCGGCCCCAGCCCGAAGGGCGCGCTGATCGGCCGACGGTCGGTCTTTTTCGACGGACAGAGGCGCGACACGGGGATCTACAGCTATGACGCCCTCGGGAAAGGGAACGAGATTCCGGGCCCCGCGATCGTCCTGACGCCCGTGACGACCATCGTGATTCACCCCGGCCAGAGGGGGGAGGTCGATTCCTACAAGAACGTCGTAATCCACTTTCAGGAACGAGAGCGATGAGCGTCGATCCCTTCACCTTCGAGATCATCCGCCACAAGTTCATGCGCGTCATCGACGAGGCGGTGATCACCCTGAAACACATCTCGGGCTCCTCGGCGACCACGGAGGGCCACGACCTCATCGGAGCCCTCTACCGGGCGGACGGGAGCCTCCTCATGGGGGTCACGGGCTACCTCCACGCCCTGCCGGGGGCCGGGGAGGCCTGCCGGCACATCCTCCGGGAGTACGCGGAGAGCCCGGGCATCTACGACGGGGACGTCTTTCTGCTGAACGACCCCTACATCGCGGCGCTGCACAGCTCGGACACCTACGTGATCTCCCCGATCTTTTATGAGGGGACACTGGTCGCCTGGAGCGCCAACTTCGTCCACCTGCGCGACATCGGCGCCATCAACCCCGGGGGCTTCGCCCCCGACTCGCGGGAGATCTACCACGAGGGGATCATGTGCCCGGGGATCAAGCTGATGGAGAGAGGGGTCCTCCGCAAGGACGTGTGGAAGACCCTCCTGAACATGGTGCGGACGCCGGAGATCGTCGCCCTGGACCTCCACTCCCAGATCGCGGCGAACATCACGGCCAAAGAGCGGCTGGTCGAGCTGATCCGAAAGTACGGGCCGGACACGATAGACGAAGTGGCGCAGGGGATCATCGACCAGTCCGAGGCCCTTCTCCGGAGCCGGCTGAAGGAGCTCCCCGACGGGACGTGGAGGGCGCGCCAATACCTGGAAGCCCTGGGGGAGATTTACACCGTCAACCTGGCGATGACCAAGCAGGACGACTCGCTCCGCTACGATTTCACGGGGACCAGCAAGCAAGCGCCTGTCGCCTTTAATTCCACCTATTGGGGAACCCTGGGCGCCCTCTTCGCCCCGCTCTTCCCCCTCCTGGGCTACGACATGACGTGGAACGACGGCATGCTGAAAGCGGTGACGATGTACGCCCCCGAGGGGACCCTGGTGAACTGCACCCGTCCGGCGCCCAACGCCCTGGCCACCATCTCCGGGATCGAAGTGGTGAACAACGTTTCCCTCGAAGCGCTCTCCAAGATGCTGGCGGCCAGCGAGAAGTACCGCAAGGAAGCGACCGCGGTCTGGCTCGGCGCCCACTCGCCCATGACCGTTTGCGGCTACAAAGAGAACCGCTACGTGGTCGGAATGCTGACCGACGAGTTCGGGGGGAGCGGAGGCGCCCGGACCTTCAAGGACGGCGTGGATTTCGGGGGGGAGATCCCGAACCCCCTCTCCCGAACGCCCAACATCGAGAACGAAGAAAGGAACGTGCCGATCCTCTATCTGTTCCGACGCCTCCTGCCGGACTCGGGGGGGGGCGGCCAGTTCCGGGGAGGAATGAGCGGCGAGTACGCCTTCACCGCCCACCGGGCCACGAACGGCCGGGTGGATGTGGTCCTGTATGGAAGGGGAACGGAGTACACCCAGTGCCAAGGCTTTTTCGGAGGCCATCCCGGCTGCAACTGCGGGTACGTCCTCTTCCGGAACAGCGAGGTTTACGAGTCCTTCCCCAAGGGGGGCCTCCCCGACGATCTGAAACAGGTGAGCGGTTCCCAGGAACCGGTGGTCTGGGGGACCTATGAGCTCAAAGAAGGCGACATGCTGCTCTCGTGGGTGATGGGCGGGGGAGGATACGGCGACCCGCTGGAACGAGACCCGGAAGCGGTGAGGGCCGACGTCGCCCAGGGACTCGTTTCGCCGGAGTGGGCCCGCGAGGTCTACGGGGTGGTCCTGCGGGAGGGCGCGGCGGTGGACCTTGAAGCGACCCGCCGACTGAGAGAGGAGATGGTGCGCCTCAGACTCAGGGGCTGGGAAAAGGCTTCCGCCGCGTCCCGTCGGGGAAAACGCCCGGCCGCCGAGGCGGACCCGGCGAGGGACGCCTCGGGGGAGGCGGGCGGCTACAACCTGAGCGAGAACCTGAAGGCCGTCAAGACCTCGAAGGGGACAGATCTCCGCTGCGCCAAATGTGGTCATCGCCTCTCGCGGGCGGAGGAGCACTGGAAGGATCGCGTCGTTGTCGTCCGATCGTCCCTCACCCGCTCGGGCCCGAGGCGGTCGGAAAGCGAGCGATTCGAGATGCGGCAGTATCTGTGTCCTGGATGCGGCCGGCTGCTGGACACCGAAGTGGCGTTGCCCGGGGATCCTCCCCTCCACGATGAGGTCAAGGTTCCCCTGTGAGGGGACGGAGCCGGGGCACAACGTCTCCCGTCCAGGATCGCGCGGTCGCTTTGAAGAGGAGGGTTCTCCATGCACTCGTCTCCTTCCATCCCTCCCCAGGGGACGGCCTTGCTCGTCATCGACGTTCAGAACGGGTTCTGCCATCCGAAGGGAGGGTTGGCCCAGGCCGGTTTTGACATCTCGGGCCCGGCGGCCGTTGTGCCGCAGGTGAAACGCCTCATCCGGACGTGCAGGGCGGCCGGGATCCCCGTGATCTGGTCCCGTCAGGAACATTATCCGGGGGACATGACCCGGGAAAAACACCGGATCCCCTCCCATCTGTCCAAGGGCAAGGTGCGGGTGGCCGAACGGGGGACCTGGGACTCGGAGATTCACGATGACCTTCAAGAAGAGACATCGCCCGAAGACCACTGGGTCATCAAGCACCGGATGTCCTGTTTTTTCGACACCAACCTGGACACCAAGCTCCGGATGCTCGGGGTGTCAACGCTCATCATCTGCGGGTTGATCACCAACGTTTGTGTAGAGTCGACCGTCCGGGACGCCTATTTCCGGGATTATGACATCTACGTCGTGGAAGACTGCGTCGGCGCTTACTTCGAGGACCTCCACCAGGCCACGCTGAAAAACGTGGAGATCTACTTCGGGGAGGTGCTGAGCCTGGACCGCCTGGAGACCCTCCTGGAGAACGCCGGGCGCCTTCGGCGGGCCGCGCCCGGTTGACGCGCCCCCCGCCGCCTCGCTCTGCTCGCCTCCCGGCCTCCGGCGAGAGCCCCCGGCACCGGACGCGCGGCGCCTCGACGCGATCGCCCCGGACATCGAGCGGCGCGCAGGAGCAAGGCCGCTCCACATCCCCCAGGCATCCGCACGGTCAGGACCGCGCCGCCATGTTGCCACACCGCCCGAAAGTTGATTTAGATCATGGTTTCTGTGTCCCGCTTCTTCGACCATAGACCGGAGGACGAGACAACCAGAGAGAGGACGGCAATGGTTGACTTTCGGCTTTCCGAAAACCAGCTCGCGCTCCAGCGGATGGTCCGCGAGTTCGTCAATAAGGAGGTCAAGCCCGTCGCGGGGGAGCGGGACCGCATCCAGGACCCGCACAAGCGGTTCCCCTGGGACATTGTGGAAAAGGGCTCCAGGCTGGGCCTGCGAACGCTCGCCCTCCCGGAGGAGATGGGAGGAGGCGGCGCGGACATCCTCACCCTGGCCATCCTCGGGGAAGAGCTGGCCGTGGGCGATCTCGGCGTGGCCGTCATCTTCGACCAGACCTGGAAGTTCAGCTACATGTTCAGCGACCTGATGAGCGACGAGCAGCGCTCCCGCTGGCTCCCCAAGTTCCTGAACGACCACCGCTGCCTGCTGGCCACGGGGGCCAGCGAGCCAAATCACGCCTCGGACAACCTTGGTGTGGTCCTCGGCCCCGGCGTGGGCCTGCAGCTCAGCGCCCGGAAGGAGGGGGAGCGCTGGGTCCTCAACGGGATGAAGCACTTCATCTCCAGCGGCGGCGTCGCGAGCATCTATTTCATCCTGGCGCGGACGGACAAGACCGTGGGGATTGACAAAGGGGTCACCGCCTTCATCGTGGGCAAGGGCACCCCCGGGTTCTCCATCGGCCGCATCCACGACAAGATGGGGCAGCGCCTCATCCAGAACGCCGAGCTCATCTTCGA
>JACPRG010000093.1 GCA_016190025.1 Candidatus Tectimicrobiota bacterium | reverse complement strand
GCGGTGATTGAGGTCCTGGTGGGGGAGGGGGCGCTCATCCGCGTCAAGGACGATCTCCTCTACCACCGCGAAAGCCTGGAGAAGGTCAAGGAGACCCTGGCGGCTCATCTCGCGAAGAACGGGGAGATCTCCGCATCCGGCTTCCGGGACCTGTTGGGGATCACCCGCAAGCACGCCATCCCGCTCCTCGAACACCTGGACTCCACCCGATTCACGATGCGGGTCGGCGACAACCGGGTGCTGCGGGAGAAGTAAAAACCCAAAGACCGCCCTGTCTGCGTGCAACGCACAGGCGGGGGAGAGCACCTTTCGAGAGGCGCTCCCGGAAAATCACGCCCGCCTTTTCAGGTGGTCGTAGCTCGTGACCTCAAGGGGAGTCTCCCGCCCGGCCCGCAGGACGGTCCGGCCCCGCGCCTCCTCCGTGAACCGACCGATGGCCGTGAGGCGGGTCCCCGTTTCCTGGAAGACCCGCGCGGCCAGGTTTTCGGCTTCCTCCGGGCGGACGGCCAGGAGCAGCTCGTAGTCCTCCCCTCCCGCGAGGGCCAAGTCGGCCGGGGTCATGCCCCACCGGGCCGCGACCTCCCGGAGGGCGTCGGAGACGGGAAAGGCTTCGGCGTCCAGGGCGACCCCCACGCGGCTCGCCTCGCAGATGTGACAAACGTCCCCGGAGAGGCCGTCGCTCACGTCGATCATCGCCGTGGCGGCGCCCGATTCCGCAATGGCCCGGCCCTCGCGCACGCGGGGCCTCGGCCGCAGCAGGGCCTCGACGAGGGACCTCTCGGAAGGAGAGAACGCGGATTCCGCCTTCTCCGCCGAGTCCCCGGTGTCCAGCAGGAGGCGAAGGCCCACGGCGGCGTCGCCGAGGGTGCCGGTGACCATCAGGGCGTCTCCGGGGCGCGCCCCGGAGCGCCGGAGGACCTTGTCCGGGTCCGCCTCTCCCAGGAGGTGGACGTCCAGGACGATCCCGGAGCGGCAGCGCGACACGTTGCCCCCGACGACCACCGTCCCGTGCTCCTCCCCTTCCTCGCGCAGGCCGTCATAGAGGGCCTCCAGGTACTCGCAGGGCGTGTCTTCCGGGACGGCGATGGAGACCAGGGCGAACCTCGGCGCTCCCCCCATGGCGGCGATGTCGCTGAGGTTGACGGCCAGTGCCTTGCGGCCGAGCCCGCGGGGGGAGCCGTGGCGCCGGAGAAAGTGCTCCCCTTCCACCATCATGTCGCTCGTCGCCAGCACCCACCGGCCCGGCGAAAAGACGAGCCCCGCGCAGTCGTCGCCGTTGGGCAGAACGACGCCCGACTCCCCCCCCTCGCCGAGACGCCGCCTCAAGCGGTCGATCAGCCCGAATTCCCCGACGTCCCCGACTCGCATCTGACGCTTCCCCGAGAGGCCGCCTCCTCGCCGTTCCAGATAGGATACCGCCTGGGCGGCGTTTTGTCTCGGCCCGGACGGGCCGGCCTCTCCCGCCCGGGAGGCTTCCAAAAACGGATTTGATCTCCCGAGCCCCTGTGGGTCCGGATTGCGCGGGGCCAAGAGGGAGGATAGACTGGTTCTCGGCCGCCGACTCCGCGCCCGGAACCCCGTCGATGGAGACTCTCCCGCAAGAAGGGCCGCCCCAGGGTGAGCCGGAGCCGGCCCGTGAGGAACACGGGCCCGACTCCGCGCAGGACCAAGCGCGGCGCTATCACCGCATCGGACGCCTCGTGGGGATCGCCCGCTCCGCGCTGGGCTTTTCCTTTCTGGTCGCGGCCCTCGCGTCCGGCCTCTCGCGCGCCCTCGCCGGATGGATCCGAAGCTGGACGGAGAACCCCTGGCTGGAGGCGGCCGTCTTTTCCGCCCTGCTGATTCTCGGCTACGAGGTCCTGAGCCTTCCCCTGGACATCTACGGCGGCTACCGGCTCCCGCGGACATTCGGCCTTTCCCGCCAGACCCCGGCCGAGTGGTGGCGGGATCAGGCGAAAGGGCTCTTCATCGGTCTCTTCCTGGGTCTGTTGGGCGTCGAGGCCCTCTCCTGGCTGCTGAGAACGAAAGGGCCTTGGATCTTTCCCCTGTGGGCCGGTCTGGTCTTGCTCCTGTTTCTGACCCTGGGGAACTATCTGGCCCCCGTCCTCCTGATGCCGCTTTTCTTCAAGACGCGGCGCGTGCGGGACGAGGCGCTGGAGCGCCGGCTCGCCGAGCTGGCCCGCAACGCGGGCGCTGAGGTGCGCGGCGTCTATGAATTCGACCTGGGTCGCAAGAGCCGCGCCGCCACGGCCGCCCTCACCGGCCTGGGGCGGACGCGCCGCATCCTGCTCAGCGACACCCTGCTGTCCCATTTCACGCCGGAGGAAACCGCCGTCGTCCTCGCCCACGAGCTCGCGCACCACAAGAGGCGGCACATCCCCAAGCTCATCGCCGCCCAGGCGGCCCTCGGAACCGGCGCTTTTTTCGCCGTGGCGCGCGCCCTCGAGAGCCTCGGCCCGCTCCTGGGACTGGGGTCCGCCGCCGACCCGGCCGGCCTCCCCCTCGTCTTCCTCGTCCTGGGCGGGGCCGCCTGGATCGCCGCCCCCTTCGCTCGATCGGTTTCCCGGAGGATCGAGGCGGGCTGCGACGACTACGCCCTGCACGCGACGCGGCGCCCGGACGCCTTCATCTCGGCCATGCGGAAGCTCTCGCGGCTGAACCTGGCGGAGGAATCCCCCTCCCCGTGGGTGGAGCGCCTGTTCTACAGCCATCCGTCCGTCAGGCGCCGCATCGAGCGGGCGGAGGAATTCCGGCGGGAGCTTTCGACGGGCGGGGATGAAGGCCCGTCGCCCCGGCGGGCGTAAAACCGGCTGGGTTCAATCACCCAGGCCGATCTTCGATCTTCCAGGCCAATCTTTCCGGGAGAGGCGGTGGGCTCTCATCCCCGCCCGAAACCCTCTGCGGGAAGCCCGCTTGAAACAGGTGGTAAGATATCCCCGTCCTCTCCCGGGCGCGGAAAGAGGGATTCCTCCGGCCGTTCAACCCATTCCGGAGCGCCTTCGATGCAGTTCCTGGTCAGCCTGGCCCTCGCGGCCGTCCCCATCTTCGTGGCCATCGACATCTTGGGCGTCCTTCCCCTCTACTTCGGTTTCATGGAAAACGTTCCAGGAGAAAGCCGGAGGGGCCTCGTCCGGCAGGCGATCCTGACCGCCGCGGCGCTGAGCCTGGGGTTCTTGTTCCTGGCCAGGCAGGTCTTCAACTTCCTCGAGATTACCGCCGCCGACTTCCAGGTCGGGGGCGGCCTCGTGCTCCTCAGCCTGTCCATCCTGGACATCGTCCAGCCGGGCAAGGGGAGAAGGCGGCCGGGAACCGCCGTGGCCGTCGTCCCCATCGGCACGCCTCTCATCGCGGGACCGGCCCTGCTGACGACCCTTCTGGTGCTCGTGGACGAGCACGGATTCGCCGCCACCCTCTGGGCGCTGGTGTTGAACCTCCTGTTCGCCTGGCTCGTCCTGTCGGCGAGCGAATGGTTCCGGCGGGTTTTGGGCGACGCATGGTCTAGGGCGATCTCGAAAATCGCCAGCCTCCTTTTGGCGGCCATCGCCATCCGGATGATCCGCCTGGGGCTTTCCAGCTTCCTCGGCCAGTGAGGCGCGGCGGCGTCCCCCCGCCTCTCCATCTCCGGGAAGAGGTCCGGTCTAGGACCCTCACCGCTCGATGGGCATCCCGACCATGCTCCCCCACTCGGTCCAGGAGCCGTCGTAGCTCCGCGCGCGCGGATAGCCCATCAGGTGCTTCAGGACGAACCAGACCAGCGACGCGCGATGGCTCATCCGGCAATAGACGATGATGTCCCGGTCGGGCGTGGCGCCGGCGGCCTCGAACCGGGACCGGAGGTCCGGAGGGGAGAGAAACGTATCGTCCTCCCGGACCAGGTCGGCCCAGGGCAGGTGCGCCGCGCCCGGAATGCGCCCCGCCCGCTCGGCCCCGCAGTCGGCCATGCCCGGAGGCGCGACCCGCTCCCCGCGGTATTCCTCGGCCGAGCGGACGTCGAGAAGCAGCCGGCTCTTGTCCCCCAGGCTGGCCAGGATGTCCTCCCGCGTGGCGCGAATGCCCGGATCGGGAGGCCCCGGGCGATAGTCCGCCGCCCTCGGCGACGGGACCTCGCGCGTCAAGGGACGGCCCTCCGCGATCCACCGGGTGCGGCCGCCGTGGAGAATGCGGGCGTCGGCGTGGCCCCGCAGCTGAAGGAAAAAGAGCGCATACGTCGCGAACCGGGTCGAATCGCCGTAGAGAACGACCGCGGCGTCGGAACGGACGCCGGATCGGCTCATGAGCCCCCGGAAGGCGTCTCCTTCCAGGAATTCGCGGCTCGTGGGGTGCCAGAGGTCCTCCTTCCAGCGCCAGCAAAGCGCGCCGGGGATGTGGCCCCGGTCGTAGCCGTCCGCCGGGTCCCAATCGACCTCGACGGCGCGGACGCGCGGGTCCTCCAGGCGGTCGGCCAGCCACCCCGTCTCAACCAGATGCGGAGAACCGTGCCGTTCCAAAAGACGCGCCTCCCCGACTCGAACCTGAAACCGCCGCCGGTTCAGCGGCCGAGGAAAACCAGGGGAAACGCCCCCACGTTTAGATCATCCCATAGCCCAGGTAATAGGCATAGGCCGCCAGGAGCAGGTTGACGAGGGTCCCGGTGTGAATCCGCCGCAGGCTCCGAAGCTGGTCGTCGAGGGGCATCTCGAACTGCCGCAGCTCCAAAGGGGCGTTGGCCCGGGTCACCTTGAGGCCGATCCCGAAGAACATGTGGGAGCTGTACAAGGCGATGACGAAAAAGATCAGGAGTTTCTGGCCGAGGCTGTGGAACACGACCTCGAAAAACCGGACGCCGATCTGGATCTTCAGCTCGGTGATCAGCATCGCGCCCGTCATCAAGAGAACCCCCAGCAGGACCAGGACAAAGGGATGATAGAAGACCAGCGCCTTGGCGAACCGGCTCATGCAGGTCTCCGGGGGGAGACGGCGCAGGAGGGGAATCCAGATCGCCATCCAGAGCAGGCAGGCCAGATAGACAGTCGCCGTCCAGGAGTGAATCTGCAAAAGCATGCCATTTCCTCGGTGGGAGATGAGAAGGGGCTGGAAAGGGAACCGGGCCGCCTCAAGCCCGCTTGCGGAGTTTAGCCCAGACGGGATCGGATCGAAAGAGGCCAAAGCCGCGTCCTTGCGCGGGAGAGAGGGAATCTCCATCCGGGCTCTTGGCTCGAGGGCGGTTTCTTGACAGACGCGGCGGGCTTTCGCTACCGTCATTCACCGGGCCTCAATCCATTGAACCCCCCAGAGCCTGCGCTGAAGGAACTGGAACGATGGCATCCAACAACCCGGACAGCTATCCCCGTTTCTCCGACGCCGAATACCAGCGGCGGTACCGCCTCCTCCGCGAGGCCATGGACGCGCGGGAACTCGACGCCCTGGTCGTGTACGGCCAGGTCGGGATCAGCGGCACCTGGCAGCGCTTCGTCCACTATCTGACCAACTACGCCGACACCCATTATTACGGTTATTGCGTCTTCCCCAAAGAGGGGGACATCACCCTCTTCATCGCCATTTATCCCCACGTCCCGAACGCCCGCCTCATCTCCGTCGTGGAAGACGTCCGGTGGGGGACCTGGGAGGCGGGAAAGGCGGTCGGCGCGCGCGTCGGGGAGCTGAACCTGCAAAAGGGGCGGATCGGCCTCGTCGGGCCTTCCAGCTCCTTCCGGGTCAGCCTTCCCCTCGACCATTACGAAGACCTCCGGCGGGAGCTGCCCGGCGCCTCCTTCGAGGCCGCCACCGACCTGATGGAGAAAATCTTCTACATCAAGAGCGGCGAGGAAATCGAGGCCATGGAGCGGGGCGCGAGGTTCACCGACCTGGGCATGAAGAGCCTGGTCCGCCACCTGAAACCGGGGGCCGACGGGTACGACCTGCACGGGGCCATCGTCTCCGGGTACATCCGGGAAACCGGGGCGCTTTACTCCTTCCAGCTCTGCGGCGCGACGCCCACCTCGAACCCCACCATGCCCTACCCCTGGAAGTACCCCAGCGAGCGGAGGCTGGAGCCCGGCGACCTGGTGGTCACGGAAATCAGCGCGGCCTACAACTATTACGCGGGCCAGCTCATCCGGACCTGCTGCCTCGGCGATCCCCCCCGGGTGTACCAGGACCTCTTCGGCGTGGCCAAGGAGGCCTACGAGAACATCCAGAAGGCGGTCGTCCCGGGGGCGACCGAACAGGAGGTGTTCAAGGCCTGCAAGGTCATCACGGACAACGGCTTCAAGATTCACGCCCCCGTCCTGCACGGATGGTCCGTGGGCATCCACTGGCCGCTGGTCGGCCTCCCGGGGCTGGAGGGCTGGCTCACCTCGGAGGTCGTCTTCAAGGAGGGCATGTGCCTCATGATCGAGCCGAACCCCATCACCCCCGACGAAAAGCACGGGGTCTTCTTCGGCGACGTCCACGTCCTGGAGAAGACCGGTCTCCGGCCGCTCCAGAAGTACCCGAGGAAATTCGTCGTGGTCTAGGCCGCGCCTCGAGCAGCGGCCCATCGGGGAGTCCCATGCGCCGAACCCGCGAGGACAAAGCCGCCTGGCCTGCCGCCTGGCCAACCGCCTGGGCGGACCGGGCGCTTCAGGCCCGAGCCGGCGAGCTGATCGATCTGGCCTCCCGCCTCGTCCGAACCCCCAGCGAAAACCCGCCGGGGGACACCCGGGCCGTCTGCGACTTCTGCGAGGATTGGCTCAAAGACCGCCAGATCGCCGTCCGGCGCCTAGCGGCGGACCCCGCCGCGCCCAACCTCGTGGCCCGGGTGACGGGGGGGCGGCCGGGGCGAAAGCTCGTCCTCAACGGCCACATCGACACCTACCCCGCCCAAGACGCGTCCCTCTGGCGGCATCCCCCCTTCGGGGGAAAGATCGAGGACGGCCGGCTGTACGGCCGGGGCTCGGCCGACATGAAGGCGGGCGTGGCCGCGATCCTGCTGGTGACCGCCTTGGCCGCCGAGAGCCCGGAGAAGGCCGCGGGCGAGCTGGTCTTGACGCTGGCCTCCGACGAGGAGACGATGGGGGAGAAGGGGACGGCGCATCTGCTGGCCCACGCCCCGGAGACGCGGGGCGACGCCCTCCTCAGCCCGGAGAGCAGCGGCCTCCACATGATGTGCTTCGGCCAGAAAGGGCTCCTGTGGGTCCGGCTGACCGCCCGGGGCAGGGGGGCCCACGGGGCCTTTGTCCACCGGGGAAAGAACGCGGTGGACTCGCTGATGGCCGCCCTGACGGACCTCAGAGGCCGCCTGGACTCGCTTGGGCCGGCGCTGCCGCCAGGGCTCGCGCCTTACCTGGACGCCGCCCGCGAGGACCCGAGGGGGCTTCTCTCGCCCGAGGATCTGGAGGTCCTGGGGAAGGTCACGGTCAACGTGGGCAAGATCTCCGGCGGGGAGAAGATCAACCTCGTGGCGGAGACCTGCGAGGCGGAAGTGGATATCCGCCTCCCGCCGGGGGCGCTCGTGGATCAGGTCCGAAAGGTCCTGGCGGAGGTTTTTGCGGAACATCCCGGCGTCCAAGGGGAGGAGCTGCGGGCCTACGACCCGACCGTCTCGGAGCCCCACTCGCCCATCTTCCAGGCCCTTCGCCGGGAGGCGGCCGCCGTCACGGGGGCGGAGCCCCTGCCGGCCCTGCGCATCGGCGCGACGGACGCCCGGTTCTTCCGGGCGGCGGGCATCCCGGCGGCCACCTATGGGCCCGCGGGGCACAACGTGGGCGGCCCCGACGAATTCGTGGACCTGGACGAGCTGGTCCGGGTGGCCCGAGTCCTCGCCCGGACAACGTTTTCCTTTCTGGGCGGCGGGTGATCCCTCGCAACCCGTGGGGGGTGAATAAAGAAGTGTCCCCGCGCGTTTTCCCATTGAACGCCCCAAGTGCCCCGCTCCTCAGTCCCGATCCCCTTTTGAACCGCCCTTAGCGCCCATGCCTCCGCGAATCCTCGCCCTCCACTGCGCCGTCCCCGAACGCGCCTACGGCCAGAAGGAGGTCTATCGGGATTTTTTCGCCCCCCTCTTCCGGGAAAACCCGAAGGCCCGCGAGATTTTCGAGAACTCCCGCATCGAGAAGCGGCACGCCGTCCTGGACCTGGGTTTCTATTCCGGGGACCGGACCATTGAGGAGCGCAACCGGGTGTACGTGGAGGGCGCTCTCCATCTGGGCGAGAAGGTCGTCCTTTCCTGTCTCGGAGAGATCGGCGCCGGAGCGCGCGACCTGGACGACTTCATCGTGGTCTCCTGCACGGGCTACTCCAACCCCGGCCTGGAAATCCTCCTGGCCAAGCGCCTGGGGATGCGGGAAAACCTCCGGCGGACCGCCATCGGGGGGATGGGATGCTACGGGGCCTTTCCGGGACTGGCGCGGGCCTGCGAGTCGCTGGCGGTGCGCCCCGAATCCCGCGTCCTCCTCCTGACGGTGGAAATCTGCTCGGCAACCCTGCAGATGAACGCCTCGATGGAAAACGTCGTCGCCAGCGCCCTGTTCGCCGACGGCGCCGCCGCCGTGATCCTGGGCGACGGCCAGGCGCCCGTCCAGGCAAAGGGGCGCCCCTTTCCGCGGGTCCTCGACTTCGAGACCCGGACTTCCTGCGACACCATCGACGACATGGGATTTTTCCTCACGGCCTCGGGCTTCCGCATCCAGCTCTCCGCCCGCGTCCCCCTTTTCATCCGGGAGGGCGTCGCCGACCTGACCGATCGACTGCTGGCGCGAAACGGCCTGACCCGCAAAGAAGTGCGCTTTTGGGCGATCCATCCGGGCGGCGCCAAGATCCTCGATTATGTTCAGGAGCGGCTGGGGCTGGCGGAGGAGGACCTGCGCTTTTCCCGAGACATCCTCGCCGGATACGGAAACATGAGCTCCCCCACGGTCATGTTCATCCTCGATGAGATCAGCCGGCGGGGCGGCCCCCGGCCGGGCGACCGCGGATTCATGCTGGGGTTCGGGCCGGGGCTGACGATGGCGGCCTGCCTGCTGCAATGGTAGGGCTCCGGCGCTCCGCCCTCCGCGCCGCGCTCCTAGCGGCGGCCTGGATGGCGTTTCCGCCCTCCACTCCATCCCCCGCCGCGCAAGAGACCTTCCGGTTCCGCATCGATCCCGCCAGGAGCCGCGTGCGTTTCGAAGGCGAGACGGCCTTGCACGGCTTGGACGGCGAGGCGCGCAAGTTCCACGGAGAGGGGCGGGCGCCGAAATCCCTCTACGGGCCGGGGGCGTCAGCCCGCGTGGTCATCGAGGCGGCGTCGATCAAGACGGGGAATTTCCTCCGGGACGCTGTCATGCGCAAGAGCACCCTGGAGGCCGAGAAATACCCGGAGGTCGTCTTCCAGGTGGACGGACTCGCGCCCGAAGGGAACCCTCCCCCTCCGCCGGGACCGATGAGGCTGATCCTGAGCGGCCGGCTGAGCCTTCACGGCGTGACGAAGGAAAAGAGATTCCCCATCACGGTCGAGCGGCGTGAGGAGGGCTTCGTCGTCTCGGGGAAGTTCTCTCTGAAGCTCAGCGAGCACCGGATCCCCGACCCCTCCCTTTTCTTCAACAAGGTCCGGGACGAGGTCGCCGCCGAGTTCCGGTTCACCGCCGTTGCGGTCCCTGAAAAGTAGGGCGGCCCTGGGTGGCCGCCCGGAAGGAGGGTGCCCACGCAGGGGCACCCCTACGTAACAAACGGGTGTCCTTGGGGTGCCACGGGCGGCTTGCCCGCCGCCGGCCGCCGGGATTCGAGAGCGCGGAGGCTTTAGCTTGAGGTCGGCGACCTCCTCCACAAGCGGGGTCTGAAGACCCCGCGCGACACGGCCCACCAGTTGGTGATCTGAGCCTTGTAGGGGCGACTCGCCGAGTCGCCCCTACATTTGAATACGGCACTGGCAGGCAAGCTGCCAGCGGCATCCGGCGCGGGCGAGGACCAACCTGCCTGCGCGGGGCGGCTTACCCGCCCAGCTCGACGATGTAGTCCTTGATCTGCTGCCGGTCCGCGGCCTTCGGGTTGAGGTCGAGGTAACGCCGCAGGGCCGCCTTGGCGTTTTCCCGGTCCCCCCGCTTGTAATAGAGGAGACCCATGCTCCGGTAGGCCTCGGCGAGCTCGGGGTCCAGGTCGACCGCCCTCCGGTACCGCCCGAGGGCCTCCTCCTCCCCCCGGGGGGTCTTCTCGGACAGACGGTGGATCTCGCCGTAGTAGTAATGGGCCCTGGCGTCGTTGGGCGTGACGGCCAGGACCTTGTCCAGGGCGGCCCGGGCCACGTTGAACCTCCCGGCGCGGATGTCCAGCAGGGCGTTCTCGCGGATGATCACCCGCCGGCGAAGCTGAAACTCCTTCGTGTCCCGGGTCCTCCCCTGTTCCTGGGCAACGCGGGCATAGCGGCCCGCCAGCAGCTCCCTGTAGTTTTCGATCCGCGCGCTGTTGCGGGGATGGCTGCCGAAGAAGAAGTTCTCCGCGGCGGTGCTGTCGCCGTAGGTCTTCTGGAAGAGCTCGAAGACCCTGGGGGCCTCGTTGACGTCGTAGCCGGCCTGGGCCAGGAACCCCATGCCGCCGTCGTCCGCCTCACTCTCCAGCTCCCGGCTGTAGCCATTGATGGAGGCCATGATGGCCAGGGGGAGACCCAGGCCGACGAGGAGGCGCGCAGTGTTGTTCAGCAGGGTCGCCCCCACGATGTCCCCTTTCTCCAGCTGCCTCCCCGTCAGGTAGGCGATGACAAAGCTGAGGGCGATGATCCCGCCGATGTACCACCACTTCTTGTTTTCCCGGTCCCGGACGGCCCGCACGGCGTGCCGGTTGACGGAGTGGGTCATTTCGTGGGCCATGACCGTGGCCAACTGGGCCTCGTTGTCCACCCGGGCGATGAGGCCGGAGTGGACGTAGATCTTCCCGTTGGGATAGGCGAAGGCGTTCAGCGCGGGGTCCTGGATCACCTTGAACTGGAAGGTGAGGAGCTCCGAGTCCTTCAGCCTTTTAGGCGTCAACCGGCGGCCGACATCGTTCAGATACTCCTCCAGGAGCGGGTCCGGGCTCACCCGGCGGCTCTGGTCGAGCTTGCGCTGCTCCTCCGAGCTCCTCTCCCAGATCTGTTTCTCGTCGGACTCCAGCCGCGCCCTGGGATTGGCCGAAAAAGGCGGAAGGTGAGTGGTGGCGCAGGTGAGCAAGAAAATGGGGATCAGAAAATAGGCGACCCACCTGGAGAGGCGACGAACCGTCTTCACCTTCCATCACCTCCCGACCCGTCCGCGCCGGTCTCGCGACTGCCCCAAGCCTCTCGGGAAACGCAACGCAACTGAAATTTCTTCCCCGCGCCCGCTTTGCGCAAGCCCCACCTCCGGTCCCATCGGCACGGCGGGAGAGCGGCCTCTGCGCCGCCGGAGACGGCTCGGGCGCCCGGGGAACCGGTCAGGCGTAGACGGCGAAGGGGCGGCGGACGACCTTGACGCCCAGGTCTTCCGCGGCCATCTTCTCCAGCTTTTCCACGTCCACCATCAGGGGTCTATCGGGGATGATCACCTCGACGTCGGGGATGTTCTTCTTGGCTTCCCGGATGAACCAGCGGACGCTCTCGAAGGCGCCCTCTCCGAACTCGGGCGAGGCGATCTTGAGGTACTTCTCGGGCGACTCGGCATGGAGGGAAATGCGCATCGCGTCCACGAGGCCGTTCAGCTCGGGCAGGATGTTCCGTCCGTGGATGAGATTGCCCTGCCCGTTCGTCAGGACCCGGATGGTCCCCCCCGCCTCCTTGATCCGGCGCGCGACCTCTTTCAGCACATCCAGGCGCAAGCAGGGCTCGCCGTAACCGCTGAACGTGACCCGTCTCCCCGCCAGATCCCCGAAGGCCGTCAAGGCCGTCCAGACCTCCTCGGCGTCCGGGTCGCGCTCCAGCTTGAGGTTGTGCCCTTGGTGGAAATCGGAGGAGTAGCGCGGGCAGTAGAAACAGTGGTTGGTGCAGGTGTACGTCAGATTGACGTGCAGCGCGCCGCGAACCTTGTACGCCACCCGGGGGGTCACGTCGGCCGAGGGAACGCCGAAGAGCGCGTAGGCGTTGCAGCCGGTGATCCGGGCCAGGTCCTCCAGCGGGAGGTCGAGCAGCTCGGCGACCCTCTCGGCGACGCGCACGACCATCGCCGGCTCGTTCGGCCTCCGTCCCCGGTGAGGGGCCGGGGTGAGGTAGGGGGCGTCGGTCTCGATGAGCAGGCGCTCGAGCGGAATCTCCCGGACGGCGGCCTGGAGCTCGGCGGAGTTGGCGAAGGTCACCGGACCCGCCAGGGAAATGTAGAAGTCCAGGTCCAGATAGTCCGCGGCCTCGCGGGGACCGCCGGTGAAGCAATGGATCACCCCCCGGGCTTCCCAGGCCCGCTCCTCCCGGAGCATCCCGATCATGTCCTCATGGGAGTCCCGCTCGTGGAGGACGAGGGGCCGGCCGACCTTTTTCGCGATCCGAATCTGATTGCGGAAGACCCCCCGCTGGACCTCCCGGGGAGAGTGCTCCCGATAGTAGTCCAGGCCCACCTCGCCGATGGCCACCACCTTCGGGCTCGTCGCCAGCTTGGTGAGGGTGGCGAAGGTCCGCTTGCCGGCCTTTTGGGCCTCGTGGGGATGAATTCCCACCCCCGCGTAGACCGGCTCCAGAGCCTGGGCCAGCTGGACCGCCGCCCGGCTGCTGAGGATGTCGGAGCCCAGGGTCAGGATGAACCTCACCCCGGCCTCCCGGGCGCGCTCCAGAACGCCCGGCCGGTCCTTGTCGAACTGGGAATCCTCCAGGTGACAATGACTGTCCACCCAGGTCGGGCGAAATCCCTCTTCCAACGGCTGGTTTCCTTTCTCCGGGCCGGCGGTCAATTCCAAGCCCGGCCCCTCACGACCCCGCCCGCGGCTCAATGGATGCGGGTTCCGGGCGGGACCGGTTTGTCGAGGGTCACGAGGGCGTAGCCCGACCCCTCCTCTGCCGCCAGGACCATCCCCTGGGACTCAACGCCCATGAGCTTTCGGGGCTTGAGGTTGGCCACGAGCACCACCGTCTTGCCGGCCAGCGCCTCCGGCGCGTAGCTCCCCGCGATGCCGGCGACGACGGTCCGCTGCTCCTCTCCCAAGTCCACCCGCAACCGCAGGAGGTTCTTGGACCTTTCGACCTTCTCGGCGGAGATCACCCGGGCGGCCCGCAAAGAGACCTTGGAGAAGACCTCATCACCGATGAGGGCGACGCCCTGCGGCGCCTCCCGTCTCCCCGGGGCCGGCGCTCCCGCCTCCGCGCCCTCGGGCCTCCGCCCGCCCTTCTCCTGTGCGGCGCCCGCCTCGCCCGCCACCTCCCGGCTCACGGCCAGCTTGATCCCGGCTGCCTCCTCCGCCTCGATGCGCGGGAACAAGGGCGGGCCCGGATGGACGGCCCCCCCGGGCGGAAGGAGTCCCCACGACCGGGCTTCCTCCAGGAAGCGGGGAGCGTCCTCCTCGCCCAGTCCCAAGCGGGACCTGATCTTCAAGGCCGTCTCCGGCATGAAGGGCCAAAGCCACACGGAAACGGTCCGCAGGGCCTCGGCGGCGGTATAAAGCGTCGTCGCCACGCCCGGCTCGTCGCCCCTTTTGGCGGACGACCAGGGGGCGCGCTCGTCCAGGTATTTATTGACCCCGTTGATGAAATCCCAGATTCTTTTCAGGGCCGACTGGAAGCCCGCGGTTTCGAGGTCGTCCCAGAGGGCCTCGGTCGTCCGGCGCGCCGCCCCCTGAACCCCTCGCTCCAGGTCCCCGGTCTGCGCGGCCCGCGGCGCCCTCCCCCCGCAAAACCGGCCGATCATGCCGACCGTCCGGTGCAGGAGGTTCCCCAGGTCGTTCGCCAGGTCGCTGTTGATCCGGTCGATGAGGGCCTGGTGGGAGAAGTCCCCGTCCTGGCCGAAGGGGACCTCCCGCAGGACGAAGTACCGGACGGCGTCGGGCCCGTATTGATCCAGGAGACGGTTGGGCTCCACGACGTTCCGGAGGGACTTGGACATCTTTTTCCCCTCCACCGTCCACCACCCATGAGCGAATATGCACCGGGGCAGCGGAAGACCCGCCGACAGGAGGAACGCAGGCCAGTAAACGGCGTGGAACCGGAGGATGTCCTTGCCGATGAGGTGGACGCTGGCGGGCCAGAACTTCTCGCAGCGGGCCTCGCCCCCCCGCTGGCCAAAACCCAGGGCCGAGAGGTAGTTGGCCAGGGCATCGAACCAGACGTACAGGACGTGTCCCTCCCCGCCGGGAACGGGAATGCCCCACGCGAAGCTCGTCCGGCTGATGCTGAGGTCCCGCAAGCCCCCCTGGACGAAGCGGATGATCTCGTTGCGGCGGCTCTCCGGCAGGATGAATCCGGGGTGTTCCTCCAGATGGCGCAGCAGCGGCTCCTGGTATTTGGACATCCGGAAAAAGTAGCTCTCCTCCCGGACGCGCTCCACCGGCCGCCCGCACTCCGGGCACCTGCCGTCCACGAGCTGGGTCTCCGTCCAGAAGGACTCATCGGGCGTGCAGTACCACCCTTCGTATTCGCCCAGATAAATGTCCCCCCTCTCCTGGACGCGGTGAAAGAGAGCCTCTACCCCCTCGCGGTGGCGGGCCTCGGTGGTCCGGATGAAGTCGTCCGGCCGGATGTTCAGCCGCTCCCAGAGCTGGCGGTATCGTCCCACCACCCGGTCGGCCAGGGCCAGGGGGGCCAGCCCCTGTTCCCGGGCGGCCCGCTCGACCTTCTGGCCGTGCTCGTCGGTCCCGGTCAGAAAGAACACCTCATCCCCGGCGAGGCGCCGGAACCGGGCGAGGCAGTCCGCCGCAATCGTGGTGTACGCGTGCCCGATGTGGGGCGCGTCGTTCACGTAATAAATCGGCGTGGTGATGTAGTACGTTCCGGCCATGAAATCTCGGATTCACCGGATCGGATCATCGGGAAAAGCGCGGGGCCCCGCCCCGAGCCGCTCCGCGCGTCGGGCGCCGAGGCGATCTCCCCTGTCTTTCTCCGCGGGCCGTCGAGGGAGACCGGGCCTTTCCATCTTCATCCGTCCGACCGCAGCCTGCTCTCCTCATACTCCTTCAGGGTGGCGGTCACCCTCTGGCCGTCATCGGCCTGAATGACCAGCGTCTCCTCCAACAGGTCCCGCTTCGCCACGCAGCCGCTGCAGCCGGCGCAGTCGCTCACCCGCTTGCCGAGCTTGGGCATCCGCCGGGCGACGCCCTCGTATTCCTTGAACTCGTAGGAGAGGCAGCACTTCAGCTTGCCGCACATCCCCGAAAGCTTGGAAGGGTTGAGGGCGAGGTCCTGGACCTTCGCCATGCGGATGGAGATCAGCCGGAACTCGGGCAGCCAGGCCGAGATGCACAGGTCTCGGCCGCACGACCCGCAGCCGTTCATCATCCGGGCCTCGTCCCGGGCGCCGAGCTGCCTCATCTCGATCCGCATACCCAGCTGATCCGAGAGCTTTCGCACCAGGGACCGGAAATCGACTCGCTCTCTCGCCGTGAAATAGAGGGCGGCCCGGTTCTCCTCGAAGTGGCACTCCACCTGGGAGACCTTCATGGGAAGCCCCAGGGCCCGGATCTGCTCTTGGGCCGCGCGGCGCGCCCGCTCCTCCTCTGCCTCCAGCTCCCGGTATCGGGCGACGTCCTCTTCGCTGGCCCGCCGCAAAACCCGGGGGGGATTTCCCTTGACCCTCTCCGCCGGCAGGAGCATGGGATTGGCGGCGACCCGGGCGACCTCGACGCCGTGGTCCGTCTTCACCACGCAGTAGTCGCCCAGGCGCAGGCGCAGCTCACCCGCGTTGTATCGGGCGGCCCGTTTGCTCCTGCGGAAATTGAGGCCGACGATCCACGCCTTCAACGCTCTCTCCTCCAACCGCCGCCGCCGGCTCCGGGCCGAGCAAAAGGGCCTCTAAGCCGAGCTGCGGGTTGGCGTTCCTCACCCGTATGTTCGTGCGCAACTGCCTGGCCCGATCAAAAAGGGCCTCCAGGGTCTCCCGCGGCCAGGCGCCGGCGCGGCGGCGCAAACCGTCCGCCAGGTCCTCGTGGGCGAGAAGGTCCGCCGGGCTCCCCCGCTGAAGGGCGCAAATGTCCCGCACGAGACTCAGGAACACGTCCAAGACGGCCTCCGCCTCCTCCCGGGACCGGCCGGCTCCCGCCACGCTCCTCAGGACGTCGCGGGTCCGCCCTTCGAGGGCGGCGTCCAAAAGCTCCAGGGCCTTCGCCCGCCGCCCCTTCACCTCCTCCGGGTCGGCCTCCAGCGCCCGGTCCATCCGGCCCTCGGCGAAAGCCGCGAGAAGCCGGGCCTCCCCGGCCGGCAGGCATCTCCCCCTCTCGATCTGCGAAGCCAGCCAGGAGCGCTCCAGGGCGGAGAAGCGGACCACCCGGCAGCGGGAGACCACCGTCTGGGGCAGGGCGCCGAGGGTGGTCGCCGTGAGGAGGATGACCGTGTCGGCGGGGGGCTCCTCCAAGGTCTTCAGGAGGGCGTTGGCCGCCGAGGCGTTCATCCGGTGGGCCTCCTCCACCACCAGGACCTTCACCGGCCCCTCGAAGGGCTTTCGCTGGGCGGCCTCGATGAGCTGGCGGATCTGGGGCGGGTCCCCCTCTTTCCGCTTGCTTTCGAACTCCCCAACCTTAATGACCGCTCCGTGCCTGTGGATCACCAGCAGGTCGGGGTGACTCTTCGCGCGCACCTTCCGGCACGCGCGGCACTCACCGCAGGCGTCCGGGCCGCCGTGCCCTTTTTCTCTATTTAGGCACAGGAGCGTCCGGGCGAAAGCGAGGGCGGCGGTGCGCTTTCCCACGCTCTCGGGGCCAACGAAGAGATAGGAGGGGGCGACCCGGCCCGCGGCGATGTCCTTTTGCAGGGCCGCGACGGCCCGCTCCTGTCCCCGGATCTCGGCTAACCGCACGGCGCCACCGCTTCCAGGGTCTTCTCCAGGGCCCTCCAGACCCGCTCATGCACCTCCGCCGGGGTCCCGGTCGCCCGAACAACCTTGATCCGCCCGGGATCCTCCTCAGCCAGCTGAAGGAAGCCCGCCCGGACGCGCTCGTGGAAAACCACATCCTCCATCTCGAACCGAACCTGGTTCGGGCCGTGCCCCGAAAGCCGATTCGCCCTCTGGAGGCCCACAGCGACGTCCAGGTCGAACAGGAGGGTCGCGTCCGGCCGGAGGCCCCCCGTGACCCAGTCGTTGAGCTCCTCCACCTTCTTCCGATCCAGTCCCCGGCCGAACACCTGATAGGCCAGCGTGGAGTCGGTGAAGCGGTCGCAGAGAATCACCCTTCCCGCCTCCAAGGCCGGGCGGACTCGCCTGGCCACATGCTCGGCCCGGGCCGCCTCCATGAGCAAAAGCTCGGCGATGGGGTCCATCCCTTCATGGGCCGGGTCCAGGACGACCTCGCGGATGGAATCGCCCAGGGCCGTCCCCCCCGGCTCGCGGGTCCGCTCGACGCAGATCCCGTGATCTTCCAGGCGCCTGGCAAGGAGGGCCGTCTGGGTTGTCTTCCCGGAATGCTCAATCCCTTCGAATGTGATGAACGCGCCCGGCATCTTGATCCCGCCTCGGGCGGCGAACCGCCGCGGCCACTCAGCGGCCCGATTTTGCAGGGGCGCAGCAAGCTGCGCCCGGCGGGGCCGCACCCGGCCCCCGACTGGATCGGGGGCTGCGAAATGGTCAAGGGCTGCGCCCTTGTAGGGGCCGGTCCCAAGCTTGCCCTCTGCGAAAGCAGGGGGTCCCGGTGGGGGACCAGCGCCTGTTTCAAACAGTTTAGCAGAGGCTCGGGAGGCATTCCAAGGCGGAATGCCCTTGGGCGGGGGTATGGACGAGCAAATTGTAACCGCGATTTGAGTGAGGGGGAAATCGCGGGGAGCCTGGGTGCCACTGGCGGCTTGAGGTCAGTGACCTCTTGTCCGCCAGTGGCTCAATTCACGGGCAGGCAAGGGGTCACGGACCTCCGCCAGAGGCTCGCGGAGGCGGGCCCCAAGCTGCCCGTGCACCCATCCCGCCCCGATCTCCGTTCGCCCTCAGGAAAGGCTCGAAACGAAGGCGGCCTTTCGGATCTTGTCCGCGGGACCGACCAATTCCGGCCTGGCCTTGGCCAGGAAATTCACCAGCGCCGCGGTGGCCAGGATCTCCGCCTCCTCCGGCGAGGAAGTCACCTCCTCAGCCTCCTCCCGGAAGGCGTTCGCCACTTCCGCCAGCGTGCGGGTGCTCTTTTCGACATCGCGTTCCGTAACCAACATGGGCATCCCCTCCTCCAAGGCCCGATGAAGAGCAGACCGACATCTCTCTCAATAATTAGAGCAATTCGCGTACCAAAAGGTTCCATCTTTTTTCGTCCGCCGGGACTCCGAATAATCAATTGATTTTTGCGGGGTTTCAGGGAAAGTCCAATGGGCGGGAGCGGCGGCGGCGCGCAAAACCTTAGCGATCCTGTCTCATTCTTACCTTTTCCTATGTCAAAATTGTAAACGCCGGAGACACAAAGGAGACGAATCTTCCGATTTCAAGGGATGGGACAGCGCGGCGGACACCGCCTCCATCCCCTGCGGCCGGGCGGGGTCGAATCACCGGGGTCGCGGGAGACTGGGGATCGGCCGGGGGGCGGGCGCTCAGAAGCCGCGGGCGCCCCTTCGGCTCATCCCACCTCGTAGATGTATTGGACCAGAATGTTCGTGTGGAGGTATGCCAGGTCGATGGGCTTTGTAATGTAGTCATCGGCCCCCGCGCGGACGGACATCTTTGCGACCTCCTCCTCGTGGACCGCCGTGACCATGATGATTCGGACGTTCGGGTCAACGGCCTTCATCCGGGGGAGGGCCTCCAGGCCGTTCACCCCCGGCATGCGGATGTCCAGCAGGACGACGTGAGGCCGCCAGGACTTCAGCTTCTCCAGACCCTCTTC
>JACPRG010000013.1 GCA_016190025.1 Candidatus Tectimicrobiota bacterium | reverse complement strand
CCCGCTGTCGGAGGTCTTCTTGCGCCTTGCCTGATAAGGACCGCGCGTCCGGACCCCTCATGCGAGAATCATGGCATCATTCTATCTTCATGTCAACTATTTTATGGCCGAATTAGTAACAGCACGCAATGGAGCTTTGCCGAGCGTAACAACTCTCTTCGCACGAACTATCTCAAACTCTCCTGCGAAATGGGAGCGTACGCATTCATCAACAACTTTGTTAGGCGGATTCTGAAAAGCATTTTTGTCAGGAACAATTGCGCATTTCACGGCATGGAGGAAAAAGAGTCCGCGTTTTTTCAAATCGTCCCATTCGAGGCACAGCGTTTTTTCTACGAATTTTCGTATGTTGTCCTCTGAATTATTCGTAGCAGAAGCCGCTGGTTTCTTGCCATTGATGTCTTTTACGTATGGTGGAGCAACACCAACAACAAGAAGCTTCACGGGACCTGTGGGGGCTTCCGTCTGTTGCCGAAGATTACATTCTACTTTCGGATTCCCTCGGCACTTTTCGCATCGCCAAATTGCATCCTGAATTTCTCGCCACATAAGAGAGTTCCATAGAAAGCAGCGTAGCGCCTACTTCGGCGGCACTGGCGGGCAAGCCGCCAGTGGCACCCTGTTGGATTCTTCACTGCACTCAGGACAACACCGCGGATGCGATGGTTGAGGTTCCCTCTCACATCTCCCGGATCTTCGCCAGGACCTCCTCCACCGGCATCACGTCGGCATATTTGCTCCCCATGTCGAAGAGGTTCGCCCGGTGGGGCGCCTCGGCCCGGTCCCCCACGCACTCCTCCGGGACGATGGTCCGAAAGCCGTGCTGGAGGGAGTCCACCACAGTCGCGCGCACGCACCCGCTGGTCGTCGCCCCGGCGACGATGAGGGTGTCCACCCCGAGGGAGACGAGGCAGCTGGCGAGGGGGGTCCCGAAGAAGGCCGACGGGTACTTTTTGACCAGCAGGGGCTCGGCGGGCCGGCGGCCCAGCCGCCCGTCGAGCTCCACGTCCCGGCGGCCCTCCCTGAGGGCGTCGAGCGACGGGACCTTCTCCCGCCAGACGCCGGCGTCCCTCAGGTCCTCCTGGTAGGCCACCGTGGTGAAGAAGACCGGAAGCCCCCTCTCCCGCGCGGCGTCGAGGAGACGCCGGGTGTGCTTCACCACCCCGCCCAGGTCCGCCCCCAGCGTGCAGGCCGGGTCCGTAAAGCCGTAGCTGAGATCGACGACCACGACGGCGGCCTTCCGGCCGAATCCCACCTTTCCCGTGATCCCCGCCCGCCGGTAGACCTCCCGGGCCTCGTCATATCCGCCCTCGGCGCTCATGTCCCTCCTCCCGGTTCCCTCTCTCCCTCCACTCGGACGATCCCCTGGAATCTTATGGGGAAGGGCGGCTAAACTCAAGCGGACGCCGGGATGAGCCAGGCCCGCTTCCGCGGGCCTCCAGCGGAGGAAGCGCTGAGGGGATCGGTGAGGTGGCCGTTTCGCGCCGGGACGTCCTGCTCCTGGAGCCCTTTTACGGAGGCTCTCACCGGGCCTTCGTGGACGGGCTCCGCCGGCACTCCCGCCACCGGGTGGAGGCCCTGACGCTCCCCGCCCGGTTCTGGAAGTGGCGGATGCGGGGTGCGGCCATCCTCCTGGCGGGGCGGATGAAGGGTCTGGCGAGGCCGCCGGACGTCATCCTGGCCTCCGACATGCTGAGCGTCGCGGACCTCAAGGCCCTCCTGGGACCACAGGCCCCGCCCGTCCTCCTCTACATGCACGAGAACCAGCTCTCCTATCCCGTCCCCAGGGGCGAGGCCGTGGACTACCAGTTCGGGTTCACCAACGTGACCTCCTGCCTGGCGGCCGACCGGGTGCTCTTCAACTCCAACTTTCACCGCGACGCCTTCCTGCGCGCCCTGCCCGGCTTTCTGCGGAGGATGCCCGACTGCCGGCCGGCCGGCGTCCCCGAGGAGATCCGGAAGAAATCCTCGGTCCTCCCCCTGGGGTGCGACCTCGCGGACCTGCGCCCGAAACCGGACTCCCCGAATCCGTCAGGCCCGCTGGCGATCCTCTGGAACCACCGGTGGGAGTTCGACAAGGCCCCGGAGGTGTTCTTCGAGGCGCTGCGCCGGCTTCAGGGAGACCGCCTCCCGTTCCGCGTCATCGTCTGCGGGGAGAACTTCCAGGCCAAGCCCGAGGTCTTCCTTCAGGCCAGGCGGCGGCTTCGGAGGCGGCTCTTGCACTTCGGCTATGAGCCTTCCCGCGCGCGCTACGCCCGGCTTTTGTCCGAAGCGGACGTGGCCGTCTCGACGGCCCTCCAGGAGAACTTCGGCCTCTCCGCCATCGAGGCCATGTACGCCGGATGCTACCCGCTCCTCCCGCGCCGCCTGAGCTACCCGGAGATCCTCCCCTCCCCCTTCCACGCCGATCACCTGTACGAAGGCCCGGATGACCTGTACCGGCGGCTGCGGGCGCTCCTTCGCCGTGGCGTCCCGCCCGCCTTCGACCGCGAGGGGCTCAGGCGGGCGCTCGCCCCGTACGACTGGCGCGCGATGATCGGGCGCTACGACGAGCTGTTTGAGGCGTTCGGCTAGAACATCCGGGGGGGGCGACTTGCAAAAGGCCCGCCTCAGCTCCGCCGATAGACGGCCCGGCGGATGGGATGGCCGGCCCTGGCCATCTTGACCTCGAAGTTGGAAGGAACGTACCCCGCCTGCTCCAACAGGCCGGCCGGGTCCTCCAAGGGATGAAAGCCCGGGTGACCGCCGAAGAGGGCCCGAATCTCCCCGAAGTATTCCTCCACGTCGGAGGCGACGTACACCCGCCCGCCCGGCGTGAGGACGCGCGCCAGGTCCTCGATGAAATCCGGCGTGAAGACGCGCCGCTTGCGGTGGCGCTTTTTCCACCAGGGGTCCGGGAAATAGACGTGGCAGGCCCGGACGGAGGCCGGGGGGACCGCCTCGCGGATGAACGCGACGGCGTCGGCGCGGACGATCCGGACGTTTCTCAGCTCGCGCTTCTGGATGCGGCCTCGGGCGACGCGGAAGTACCGGGGCCTCCGTTCGAGGCCCAAGAAGTTCACCTCGGGGAACCGCTCGCCCGCCGCGATGAGAAACCGTCCTTTGCCGAAGCCGACCTCCAGCTCCACGGGGCGGTCGTCGCCGAAAAGATCGGCCCAGCGCAACGGGCGCCCGAGACCCTCCAGTTGGACTTCGGGATCAAAAGAGCGGCCGGACGCGGTTTCCGAGACTTCCATCAGCGGCGCCTCGCCCGGGGGCCGGTCCCCCGAACGCCCGGAAAGAAGAGGCTGAAAAACTGGGCACAAAAAAAGGCCGGCGCCCCCCCGACCCACTACCAGGGCGCCGGCCCGAAGAGCAGCTTCGCCGGTCAGCTCAGTTGAGGACGTCCCGCAGCATCGCCATCCGGCCGTGTCCCCGCAAGCGGCGCAGGGCCTGCTTCTCCAGCTGCCGGATCCGCTCGCGGGACAGGTTCATCTGCTCGCCGATCTCCTGCAGCGTCATGGGCTCGCCCGCGAACCCGTAGCGCATGCGCAGGATCTCCCCCTCGCGCTTGGGCAGGGTCCCCAAGGCCGCCAGGAGCTGATTGGAGACGGCCACCCGGTTGAGGCGTTCCTCGGCCGGGTGATCGTTCCCGTCCGTCAGCAGGTCCACGTGGTTGATGCTGTCCGCGTCGCCCAGAGGGGCGTCCAGGGAGAGGGCCTCGCGGGCCGCCTTGAGCATGACGACCTCCTCGGGCAACTCGTCCATCGCCTCGGCGAGATCCTCCACGCTGGGCTCCTCGCCCGAGGCCTGCTCCATCTCGCGGATGATTTCGCGGACCTTCAGCCGCTTCTGGGCCTGCTTGACCGAGAGGTGGACCGCCCCGCCCTGGGACGCGATGGTGTGGACCATGGCCTGCCGGATCCACCAGACCGCGTAGGTGATGAACCGCACGCCGCGATCCGGGTCGAACCGCTTGGCCGCCTCGATCAGGCCGATGTTCCCCTCGTGGATCAGGTCGGCCATGCTCACGCCGCAGCCCTTGTACCGGTTGGCGACGCTCACGACGTAGCGCAGGTTGCTGCGGATGAAAAGGTCCCAGGACTTCCTGTCGCCCTTCTTGGCCCGTCGGATGACCTTGCATTCTCTCTCGCGGTCCAGGACCGGGATCTCGCGAATGGTGGCCAAGTAAGCGCTCAACGCATCCGGCGCAATCGTTCCCACCTCGTCCAACTCGGGGCTTCCTTCCAATCTATCCACCTTATCCGTCATTCCGTTCATTACCATCCTTCTTTTGGCAAAACAAAGAGCAGGGGCAATCGCTTTGGATTGCTCCCTGCTCCCCTAACGACAGAGCGTTTTCTACAACCGCCCAAACCTAGGGAGACATACACACATATATCTCCCCTTGCCCCCGTACACAGGAAGGAAGATAATCCCTGAAAGGCTGGATGTCAACCCCGAATCACCAGCCGGCACTCCCCTCCGCCCTCCCAAAAATCGCATGAATTAATCAACACAAGTAAAATCAAATAATTACAATGATATAGAGCTCAAGAATCTTTTTTCTCTCTCCTGCAAAATTCTTTCCAAATGCAGCCTTGATTTTTGAAAAATAAGGCTGCGCCTCATCAAAGCCGGAAGCCGCCGCACCCCCCGTATTGACAGCCCGGACGCTCCATGATGAGATTATACGTCTTTCTATTGGAAAAAGCGCCTTCCAAGGCCGGGCAGAGACAAAGCCCAAGGAGAACTGCGGATGCCCTCGACCTCTTGGGGGAGCCACGGCTCGCCGGACGAAAGCCCTCTCCTCATCGGCTCCAGCCCTCCGAAGACCGACGCCGTCGCCAAGGCCGTGGGAGCCGCCCTATACGCGGACGATCACCGCAGGGCCGGAGAGCTCTACGTGAAGGCGCTCCGGAGCCCCCACGCCCACGCCCGCATCCTGCGGATCGACACTTCCCAGGCCCAAGGCATGCCCGGCGTGGCGGGCGTCATCACCTCCGCCGATATCCCCGGGCAGAACCGCGTGGGGATCACGGTGGTGGACCGCCCCGTCCTCGCCGAGGGGAAAGTCCGCTTCATCGGGGAAGCGGTGGCCGCCGTGGCGGCCGAAACCCCCTGGCAGGCCGAGCGGGCGGCGAACGCCATCGAGGTGGACTACGAGGCGTTGCCGGCCGTGTTCGACCCGGAGGAGGCGCTGCACGAAGGGGCGCCCATCCTGCACGAGGAGCGGCCGGAGGGAAACCTGCTGACCGAGTGGCGGGTGCGCCGGGGGGACGCGGCGGCCGCTTTCCGGTCAGCGGCGGCCGTCGCCGAGGACGTCTTCGAAACCCAGGCCATCGAGCACGCCTACATGGAGCCGGAATCGGGCCTGGCCTTTCCGGACGAGAGGGGCCGGGCGGTCCTGTACACCTGCTGCCAGTCCCCTTACGGTTTCCGCGCGGAAATCGCCCGGGTCCTGGGGTGCGGCCCCGAGCGCGTCCGCGTCATCCAGACGGCGACGGGAGGCGGCTTCGGCGGCAAGCTGGAGATCTCCAACCAGGCCGTCCTGGCCGTCCTGGCCCTGCGTCTGGGGCGCCCCGTGAAGTGGACGTACTCCATGGAGGAGTCCTACCTGTCCACCTCCAAGCGCCACCCGATGAAGATGCGCTGCAAGCTGGCCGCGGACGAGCGGGGAAAGCTCGTGGCGCTGGAGATGGACATCCTCGGCAACTGCGGCCCGTACGGGGGGAGCAGCCTGGCCGTCATCTCCCGGACCGCCGTGCACGCCACGGGACCCTACTTCATCCCCAACGTCCGGGCCCGCTCCCGCTCGGCCTACACCAACACCCCCATCCAGGGGGGCCAGATGCGGGGGTTCGGCGTCCCCCAGTGCGCCTTCGCCCTGGAGCAGCAGATGGACGTCCTGGCCGACCGGCTGGGGATCGACCCCCTGGAGTTCCGCCGCCGCAACGCCCTGGAGGTGGGCATGGAGACGGCCACGGGCCAGCGGCTCAAGGCCAGCGTCGGGATGCGGGCCTCCCTGGAGGCCCTGCGCCCCGCCTATGAGAGGATGAGGGAAAGAGCCGCCGCCGGGTCGAGGGAGGGCCGCCGGCTGGGCGTCGGGCTCGGGGGCATGTGGTACGGCATCGGGAAGACCGGCATGCCCAACGCCTCCACCGTCCGGGTGGAGAT
>JACPRG010000092.1 GCA_016190025.1 Candidatus Tectimicrobiota bacterium | reverse complement strand
CAGATTGCCCATTCCACCTTCAGTCAGGCCCGCCCGGAGACCCCGGTTGATCACACCGCCGCGATGAAAAGCGCTCCTTGCGATTCCCGAAACGGCCCCCCTTTCGGAAAGCAAATGAGCGGGGACGACAAAGAATTGACCGTTAAAAGCATTCAGTCTAGAATCGCTGTGAAAACCAGGGGGGAGAGCCTCTTCAGAGGAGGTCGGACGATGAGAGGACGGCGCGGATTCCGTGCGGCTTTGTGGGTCTTTTTCCTGCTGGCGGCCCTGTTCAGCGGGTTCATGGAGGCGAAGGCCTTCGCCCAAGTGAAAATCCGCTATGCCGAGCAGCCCTTCTACACCGCCGGCTTCCGCTACAGCTACGCCCTGAAGATGGGCATCCTGAAGGCCGAGGGATTTGACGTCGAGGTCCGCCAGATGTTTCCGCTCACCATCGACAAGGCCATGATCGCCGGCGACCTGGACTGCGCGGTCATGCGGCTGACCGACTACGCCCTTCTGCGCGAAAAAGGGATCGCCCTGAAGGCGGTCACGACGATGATCAGCTCCCGCGCCAACGGCATCTTCGTCCGGGCGGACTCGAACATCCGCACGATCGCCGACCTCAAGGGGAAAAAGTTCGGGATTCCCTCCATGGCCGGCCCCGAGGCCATCACGTATCGAGCGGTGCTCGAACACAAGCACGGCATCAAGAGCAATGAGATCCAGTGGGTCGGGAAGGAGATGCCCGTCCTGGGCCAGTTGGTGCTCAAGGGGGACATCGACGCCGGTGTGCAATACGGGGGTCTCTACTTCGTGGCCAAAAGAAACCCGAAGCTGCGCCTCCTCGCCGACACGCACGCCCTCTGGCCCGAGGTCTCCGGCGAGTGGCCCATCATCGGCGTCCTGGTCTGCCAGCAGAGCGTCCTGAATCGGCATCCAAACCTGGACACGAGCCTCTTGGCCGCCTTTCTGAAGTCCAAGGAATACGGGGAAGCCCACCTGGATGAAACGGTGAAGGCCTACGTCCAGCAGTTCAACGCCAGGGAGGCCAGCGAGAGGGAGGGGGCCCCCCACGGGACCATCCTCCTGTCCCTGGGCAACGATGAGAAGAGACGCATCCTGAAGTTCGTTGACTTCATGATCGAGCAGGGAATCCAGAAAAAGCGCTTCACCATCGAAGAGCTCTTCACGGACGCCCACGAGCGGCTAGCCCGGGGGAAGTGAGGGCCGGGTCGAAGGGAGAGATACCCGGGCGGCGAGCCCGCCCCCTCCCTGAGACCGGATGAGGCCATCGGGGGGGGCCGGACCCGGCTGTCGAAAAAGGCGGGGGACCGCACCGATGCCCACCGTACAGGAAAGGGACAGAGAGGCCCTCCAGGACCTCGGCTTGCTCAGCCTCTTGCGGCACCGTGGCCTCTGGGTCGGGATGCTCATCTCCTACCTCATCTTCTTCGGCCTCTGGCAGGCTTCCAGCCTCGTCATGGGGAACTTCCTGATGCCCTCCCCGGGCGAGACCTTTGGAAGCATCGGGTCCATCCTGAGCCGGTGGAGCCTCGCCCGGCACGTCTTGATCACCTTCTACCGCACCGTGGCCGGGGTGTTTATCTCGGCGCTGGTGGGCTTGTTCATCGTCCTTCTGGCCCGCTACTTCTCGCCGATCCGGGTCTTCTTCCTGAGCCTCGTCTATCCCGTGGTCCGGGCGATCCCCGTGGTCTCGGTGGCCCTTTTGGCGGTCGTGTGGTTCAAGCTGGGGGACGGCTCGGTGATGTTCGTGGTCTTGATCGCGGTCCTCCCCATCTACCTCATCGGACTCTGGGAGGGGCTGAAGGTGCTGGACGCCTCCCTGGTGGAGATGGCACGCGCCATCTCTCCCCGGGAGGGCCTGATCTTCCGGAAGCTCATCTTCCCCATGCTCATCCCGTGCCTTTTCTCGTCCACGAAGCTGGGGTTCTCCGTCGCCTTCAAGCTGGCCCTGGTGGGGGAGGTCCTGGCGGCCGTGGACGGCATGGGCTACATGCTGCAGCACGCGCTCCAGGAATACCGGACCAACCAGGTCTTCGCCTGGACCTTCATCGTCATCGCCTTCGTCATCTTCTTTGACTATTACCTGTTCGACTGGGCCGAGCGGCGCTGGCTGTACAAGTGGGAGTCGGAATTTTGATCCGTTTTCAATCCGTGACCAAGAGCTTCGGCCCCGTGGAGGTCTACCGCGAGATCTCCTTCGAGGTGAACCGCGGGGAGCTCGTCACCCTCTTCGGGCCCTCGGGGTGCGGCAAGACGACCTTGCTCCGGACCCTGGCCGGGCTCGAGAAATCCGACGCCGGCCGGATCTCGGTGGACCTCCCGCAAAGGACGGGGAACTCCGGGACCCTCGCGGTGAGCATCGTCTGGCAGGACCCCCGCCTCATCCCCTGGCGGACGGCCGAGGAAAACGTGACCTTCGCCCTCGAGCTCAAGGACCCATCGATGCCCCGGGACGAGCGGGTGAGGCGGGCCGCCGAGGCCCTCGCCTTCGTCGGCCTCTCCCCGGCGCGAAACAAGCTGCCCCGCGAACTGAGCGGCGGGATGCGCCAGCGGGTCAACCTGGCCCGGGCGCTCGCCCTGGACGCCCCCCTGCTCCTCATGGACGAGCCCCTCGCGAACCTGAACGAGGTCACGGAGAAGAAACTTCTCCTCGACAAGATCCTGAACCTCTGGGGGCTCCACGCCAAGACCATCCTCTACGTCACCCATTCCGTGAACGAAGCCCTTTTCCTCTCGGACCGGATCGTGGCCCTGGCCGGGAAGCCCACCTCGGTCCGCTCCATCCTCTCGGTGGGGATCGCCCGGCCGAGAGACCTGGACTCGGACGAAGCGATAGAGGTCCGAAGGCGCCTGTCCTCTCTGTACGGCGGCGAACTCGTCTAGCGGGTCCCACGCGGACGCAAGACCCCCCCCGGGAGCGGTGAATCGCTGACACCCTTCCCGCCCCGAGCGAAGCGAGAGGTCACGCGGCGGGGGAGGTTCTTCGCCGCGCCCAGAACCCCACGTCAACGGGGAAGCGCTCTCCCGAGCAGGTCGCGCGCCCGAAAAGAACGGGGGACGCGCGATGCGCCGCCCCGCCCTTCAGGCGAGCCCGGCCGGCCGCTCTGAATATTCCTTTCGCACGAGCTGGGCTTTGAACTGGTGCCGGGGGAGAGTTCCCGGCGGGACCAGTTTGGCCTCGGCCCGGAAAACCAGCCGGTCGCGAAGCGCCGCCTCGATCTCGGCCTTGAGCCGCGGGAGGTCGGCCGCCCCCTCGGAATGCTCCACCTCGATGGCCAGGGGAGGATCGACGCGCGGGCCCGGCGATTTCAGCACGATCATCATCTCCCCCGTCGTCCGGGGGCGAAACGAGCCGACGACGTCCTTGACGGCGGAGGGGTACACGTTCACGCCCCGGACGATCAGCAGGTCGTCGGTCCTGCCGATGCAGCGGGTGCGGATGCTTTTCCGCCCGCAGGCGCAAGGCCTCGACCAGACGGTCGCGTGATCCCCGGACCGGTAGCGGATGAGAGGCACGCACTCGCGGTTGAGGTGGGTGTAGACGAGCTCGCCCTGGGCTCCGTCGGCCATCTCGACGGGCTCTCCCGTGTCGGGGTCCACCAGCTCGACGAAGAGGTCGTCGCCCCCGCTCAGATGCATCCCCTCTTTGCAAGGGCACTCCCCCCAGAGGGCGACTCCGATCTCGGAGAGACCCATGAATTCCGCCACCCGGCAGCCGAAGCCCTCCTCGATCTCCCGGCGGACGCTCGGGACACCCCCGCCCGGCTCCCCCCCGCAGGTCACGAGCTCGACCCCGAGGCTTCCCGGCTCGATGCCCTGCTCGCGGCAGTAGTTGGCGACGTAGCGGGCATAAGAAGGGGTGCAGGAGAGCACGCGGGCGCCCAGGTTCTGGAAGGCAGCCACGATCCGCGCCGTGTTGCCGGGGCCGATGGGGATGACCGTCGCCCCGATCCGCTCGAAGACGTCCAGGAGGGAGCCGACGATGAAAGGACCCGCCCCGAGCGCGCTCACGACCCGGTGATGGGGCCGAACGCCTCCGCAGTAATAAGAGCGCGCCGCGACCTCCATCCACCGCCCGTAGTCGCGCCGGGTGATGCCGATGTAATTGGGCCTCCCGGTGGTCCCGCTGGAGGAATAGATGCGGCGAAGGTCCTCCGGGGCGCACGCGATGTGAAGGCCCAGGGGGGGACGGGCCGCCTGGCTCGCCCGAATCTCCCCCTTCGTCGTGAAGGGGAGGCGCGGCAGATCATCCAGGCCCCGGACCCGCTCCGGCTGTATCCCCGCCCGCTCGAACTTTTCCCGGTAGAAAGGCGAACGCTCCAGCACATACCGCCACTGCCGCTTGAACCTCTCCTCCTGGAGCGGTCTGAGGTCGGCGGGCGAGAGGGTCTCGATGCCCTCCTCCCAAAAGGGCGGATAGTCCTTCATCTCCCGAGTCCATCCCTGTGACGCATCCCGAAAAGCGAAGGAGGCGCCCCTGTCGCCCTCGGGGCAGCGCCCCCCGCAAATCCCCACCCTTTGTTTGGCCCCTGACACTAGCAAGAAAGCCGCGCCCTTTCAACAGAGAGGCCGGGACCCCCCGCCCCCGGCGAAGGCGGGGGGCAAGCTTGGACCGCGCGGCCGGGGTCTCAGGAAGGCAAGGCCGCCTTGGGCAGCATGGCGTGGATGCCTTTGTTTCCGTCCACGAGCTGCGTGACGCGAAGGTCCGCCGCCAGGCTGCACAGGCTGTAGGCGTCCTCCGGCGAGAGCCCCGCCGTCTCTCCCACAAGGGCGATCATCTCCCGCAACGCCTGCTTGGCCGCGTCGTCCAGGTCGGGGTCCAGCCCCATGGTGATGTGGTGAGTGGAGGTTTCGGCGCGGGGGAGACGAAGCCGGAGGTCCTTGCGGACGACGAGCTCGAAAGTCCCCGAAAGGCACGTCTCGACGGCCGTCAGGCAAACCTCTCCATCCCCTTGGACGGCGTGCCCGTCTCCGGCGGAAAAGAGCGCCCCCTCATTCCACACGGGGAGGAAAAGGGTCGTCCCCGCCACGAGCTCCTTGTTGTCCAGGTTGCCCCCATGTTCTCTCGGCGTCATGGAGGCGATCCGCCCATAGGCGGGCGGCGGGGCGACGCCCAGAATCCCGAAGAAAGGACGGAGGGGCAGCCGCCCGCCCCAGGGGAGCTCCGCGACCATGGCCCGCCGGTCGAGGGGAATGTAGATCCGGCGGGCCTTCGGGAAATCCTCCGGCAGCGCGCCCAGCAACGGAAGCATGAGATTCCAGCCCCAGTCCTGGCGCAAGGCGCAATCGAGGATTCGCACCTCCAGAGCATCGCCCGGCTCCGCCCCGTTCACCCAGATGGGGCCGGTCATGAAGTGGGGGCCGGGGCCCCGCTCGCACCGGGCGTGGACCTCCCGATGCTCCGGCAGAATCTCAAAAGGCTCCGGTGGCAGGTCTTCGGGCTCGCCCGACAGGCAATGAACCGTGACCCGGTCGCCCGAGTCCACCCGGAGGACGGGCGGAAGGGCCGCGTCGAAGTATCCCCAGTGAACCGTGTCCGGCGAGGCGTGAAGCTCGTGGAGGACGGTCATGGCTTCTCTCCTATCCTTTGACGGCGCCCAGGGTGAGCCCGCGCACGATTGGGGTCTTTGGACGACGAACACCAAGGCCAGAGGGGGTGTCCTTGCGGGAAACGGGCTCGCGGATGAGGTCCGCCCCTCACGCGATGCGTCGTTTCTTCAGCGTCAGCGCTTGCGTCCCCGCGGCGGCTGCCCGGTCTCCCCCGTCCGGACCGGGAGGACAGCCACGTTTTCGGATTGTTCGATATAGCGGACGAAGAGGTACTTGTCCTCGATCCCGTCGGTGAGCTTGTCGGGAAGCGCTTTTTCGGTTCCCGGCTCGATCTTGGCCACGATGAAGTGATGGCGGTCGGTCGCGAGCGCCTCGTCCACCGCTTCCCGCATCTCGCCCTCGGTCCGAACGGTCCGCGCCTCCGGGATGCCCGCCCCCAACGCCATGCCCGCAATGTCGAAATGGCCCGATGTGTGGCTGGGCATGCCCCCGTTGCACTCGTACATCCCGTTGTCAAAAACGAAGACGCTCAGGTTCTTCGGCCGCCGGTTCGCCAGGGTGGCCAATACGCCCGTGTTCATCAGGACGCTCCCGTCCGTGTCCAGGCACAGGACCTTGCGGTGGGGAAGACCCAGGGCGACCCCCAGGGCCAAGGGCATGTGGCACCCCAGGGCCATCAGGTACAGGTTCGCCCCCCGGGGCTCGGGCCGCGCGTTGCACCACTCGTTGACGATCCCCCCCAGGGAGACGATGCAAAGCTCGTCCTTCACCCGGGCGGCCAACACCTTCAACGCCTGATACCGTGTCATTGCACCAGCTCCCCGCTGAACACGACCGCCACGTGGTACTTCGAGGTGTCGGCCGTCTTGTAGGCGTTGTGAATCGCCCGCCGGATCTCCTCTTCCTTGCGGACAATGACGTAGGGAATGCGGAGCGCCTGCAGGAGCGGCTCCATGGTGATCCCGTGCGGAATGGCGTACCACTGGTCTTCCCCCACGTCCCCCCGGTAGCTCATCAGCATCACGACGGGGATGCCGTGGGTCAGGCCCAAGCGGGCCAGGGATTCCGTGGCCATCCGGAGCCCCGAGTTCTCCATGATCAGCGCCGCCCGCCTGCCGGTCAGCCACACCCCGGCGGCGATCGAGGCGCCCTCCCCCTCATTGGTGACGGGCACGTGCTCAAAATCGGGATCCACCGATACCTTCCGGAACACCTCTTTCAGGTATGACTCCGGCAAGGTGCACACGATGCTCACCCCCGCCTCCTTCAAACTTTCAACGATCAGGTCCGCGCAGCCCTCTTTCATGGCCTTTCCTCGATTCGGTGGAGGGTGATTCAACCCCGTTCCGGGACATTAGGAAGCGCACTCCACGGCGTGGAACCCTGCAAACCAGACGACAACACCCCGCTCCCTCTCCGCGGAAGGAGAAGAGACCGGCGCGGGAGGCCGCCGCCCTCATCGGAATCCGAACCAATCACGGCCGACCGATATCGCGGCCGGTCCGCACGTTCCCCGGCAGCGGATCACCCGCCGGACAGCGGGGAAATAAATTCGTTCGTATAGTATTTCTCGAAGGGCAAGGGGTCCTTCAGACCGCCGTAGCTCTTCAGGACGTCGAGCGTCTGTTGCCAGTCCTCTCTGGCCATCCAGCCCAGCGGCTTTCCCTTCGTGT
>JACPRG010000091.1 GCA_016190025.1 Candidatus Tectimicrobiota bacterium | reverse complement strand
GGGGTCGGTGGTGTAGAAATGGTCGCCGGTCCTCGGATTGAACCACCGGTGGACGTCCGCCACGATCGTCTGGGCCGAGACGGAGACGGCAAAGAACAGCGCGGCCAGCATCCAGGGCACCGGCATCACCGTGTACACCCTTTTCATGTTCCTCCTCCCTCTCCCCGCATGATTCAGCGCGTTTGACGATTTCCGCCCTACACCCGGCGGGCAAGCCATCTTACCGCAAATTGCGACGAGGCGGTCATCCCGCGCGTCTGGCTTTCATCCGTCGTTCCGAGGCCAGCCTGAACATCCGCCCGCTGGCCTACCCGCCCCTCGCCCACCATTTCTCAAGGCCCAGGTCGTCGGCGATGACGTTCACGGCGTGATAGGCAGTGGCCCCGACGACGCCCCCGCCCGGATGGACGCAGGACCCGCAATAATAGAGGCCCCCGATGGGCGTCCGGTAATTCGCCAGCCCGGGAATGGAGGCGAAATAGGCCGCCCTCCGGTAGATGATCTCCCCCATGTGGACGGCGCCCTTGTCCAGGTTCCCCACTCCCCGGTCGATGTCGGCGGGGGAGATGACCTCGGCGCCCAGGATCGTCCCCTTCGAGAGGTCCATCGCCTCCCGGAAGCGGGCGACGCAGGCGTCCCGGAACCCGTCCTTCACGGCGTCCCAGCCGTCCACGCCCCGGTCTCCGATCCCGTAGGGGACGGGCGCCCACAGGACCGCCGTGTGACCCCCGTCCGGGGCCTGGAGGGGGTCGTGGACCGTGGGAATGCCGGCCGAGAGGCAGACAGGCTCGGGCAGCCTCCCCGCGTCCGCGGCGCTCCAGAGCTTCGCCCACCCCTCGGGGCTTTGCGGTCCCAGGTCCACCTTGCACGTCCGGGCCAGCTCCGCCGGGCCGCTCCGGTAAGCAACCCGCCCCTCGATGGCCAGATGGACGCTCAGGACGCCGAACCGGGCGGAGTGGAAGGCGCCGATCCCCTCGGCCAGGCCCGGAGGCAGGTTCTTCCGTCCCACGAGCTCCAAAAAGATTTCCTCCAGCCCCAGCGCCCCCACGACGCACCGCCGGGCTCTCAGCCGGGTCCCGTCGGCCAATTCAACGCCGGCGGCGCGGCCGTTCTCCACGAGGATGCGGTGATAGTCGCAGCACGTCTTCACCTTTCCCTTGGCGGCCACCATCGCGCGCCAAAGGGCGTGGGCCATGACGTGCGGCCCCCCCTCGACGAGGAGCATCATCGGCTCCGACTGGGCCACCGCCAGGAGGACGACGTACCCGAGGCCGGGCGCGTCGTCACGCAGCCCCCGGGGGACGGGAAGCTGGTTGAGGTAGAAGGCCCGGACGGCTTTTTCCCGGAAAAGGCGCCCCGCCGCCTCCCGCGCCGTGAGGCCCCGGAACTCCAGCACCTCCCTCGCCTCGGGAGAGTCCGGCAGGCCGTCCAGGGGGTCGCGGCCGTCTCTCGGGGCGCCGTACAGGGCGGGGACGACCTCCTCGCGGAGGAACCGGCCCAGCCGGCGGCTCACGCCCCGGACGGTCTCGCCGTCCTCCCTCGAGACCGCCGCCACGGACGCGGCGGTCTTCTCCGCGTCGAGCCAGCCGACGATGGCTCGGCCGTCCTCCAGGAGGAGGGCGTGCTGCGGGTCGGGCGCGACGTAGCGGGCGTGGAAGCGCTCGAAGTCCAGGTCCCGGAAGGGCGCCAGGCGGTCCACCCCGATGTGGTGGTAGGAATGGAGGTTGTGCCAGTAGCCGGGGTGCGTGAACGATTCCGTGTTCATGTCCCCGCCGACTTCCAGCCCTTTTTCCAGGATGACCACGTCGAGGCCCGCGCGCGCGAGGTACGTCGCCGTCATCATCCCGGCGTGGCCGGCGCCCACGACGATCACATCATACTCAGGCACGGCGGCCCCCCTTTCGACGTGGTTTTCCGCGCGACTCCCGGGTCAAACGAAAGCCTCTCCCCCGTTGACCAGCAGGGTCTGGCCGGTCACGAAGCGGCTCGGGTCCAAGGCCAAAATAGGGTGGCCCGCCGACCTTTCAGGCCCTTCACCGCTTTTTCTCTTCTTCTCTTCCCCCGCGATTATGGAGACGGAGATGGCTGGCTGGCAATCGCCTCCTGCTTTGAAGCGACGGCGGGGCCGCTCCGGCCTTCCGGTCTTCTCCCGAAAAGGAACAGAACGGCCCCGAGACTCACGCCCGCCAAGTCCGTCCAGGGCCCCGGCTTCACCAAGAGGAGGCCCGCGATCAAGAAAAAGGGCCGGGACCAAAGACGGAGCGGCTGGATCAGGAATCCCTGCGTCGAGGCGGTGATGCACATCACGCCCACCGTCGCGGTCACAACGGCCTGCAGGATCGCCGGCCAGGACCCCTCGAAAAGGAGACTCGGCGAGTAGGCGAACATGAAAGGGACGATGTAGGCGATGAGTCCGATCCGGAAGGCGGTCAGCCCCGTCTTGAACGGGTCGGCGCCCGAGATGCCCGCCGCCGCGTAGGCGGCCAGTGCGACCGGGGGCGTAATGGCCCCGATGGTGGCGAAGTGGAAGGCGAAGAAGTGAGCGGCCAGCTCGGGGGTCGCGACGTGGACCGCCTCCAGGGTTGCCGCGATGGCGGGGATGGCCAGGGAGGCCATGACGATGTAGACCGCCGTCGGGGGGATGCCGGCGCCGAGGATGAGGGCCGCCACCGCCCCGAGCACCAGGGCCAGCAGGGAAGCCAGGAAGGCGGCCGCGGAAGCCGCGGAGGCCGCGGAGAGGCCGAGGGCCTTGAGATGGGGGATGATGGCGGACGCCTGCTCCGTGGTCCGGAGGAGGACGGAGGAGAACTTCACCCCCACCCCGGTCAACCCGACCACCCCCACGATGATCCCCGCGCAGGCGCAGGCCGCCGCCACTGGAAGGGTGTTGCGCGCCCCCGCGTCGAGGGACTGGATGACTTCCCGGAGGCCCATCCGGGTCTCCACCCGGAGCAGGCTCAGGACGAACAGGAGGAGGATCGACCAGAAGGCCGACTTCATGGGGCTGTACCCCACGACCAGCATCCCGATCAGGGCGATGATGGGGATCAAAAGATGGCCCCGGCCCGCGAGGGCGCTTTTGACCGAGGGCAGCTCCTCGCGCGGAAGGCCCCTGAGACCCTTTTTCACCGCCTCGATGTCCACGAACAGGAGGACCGCCAGGTAGAAAAGATAGGCCGGGATGGCCGCCGCCAGGATGATCCGCAGGTAGGGGACCCCCATGAACTCCGCGATGATGAAGGCCGCCGCCCCCATGATGGGGGGCGTGAACATCCCCCCCGTCGAGGCGCAGGCCTCCACGGCCCCCGCCATGAGGGGCGTGTAGCCCGTGCGCTTCATCAGGGGGATGGTGAAGGTCCCCGTGGTGACCACGTTCCCCACGGGCGAGCCGGAGATCATCCCCATCAGCGCGCTGGAGAGGACCGCCGTCTTCGCCGGGCCGCCCCGGAAACGGCCCGCGACGGAGTGGGCCAGGTCGATGAAGAGCTGTCCCCCGCCCGAGCCCTGCAAGAAGGCCCCGAAGAGGACGAAGACGATGATATAGGTGGAAGAGACGGCGATGGGGATCCCGTAAATCCCTCCCGTGGTGATGTAGAGCTCCTCGATGATCCGCTCCAGGTCGTACCCCTTGTGGGCCAGCCAGCCGGGCATGTAGGGGCCGAAGTAGGCGTACAGGAGAAACACCAAGGACACCAAGGGAAGCAACGTCCCCAAGACCCGCCGCGCGGCCTCGAGGACGAGGATGATCATGAAGAGTCCCATCCAGAAGTCGGTCCGCGCCACGCCCTCCAGAAGAAACATCTTGTCGGGCCAGATCCGGAAGATGTAAAGGCCCGAAACCGCCGACACCGCGGCCCACAGGAGGTCCACGACCGTCGGTGAGGCCCGGCGGCTCCCGCGCCTCGAGCGATACAGCAGAAAGAGGGGGACGGACATCAAGGTCCAGTGGAGGGTCCGGAGCGACATGGCCGAGATGGCCGCGTAGCCCGCCACGTAGAGGTGGAACAGGGACGCGAAGACCAGGACGGACGCCACGAAGCGGCTCGCCCATCCGCTCCCGTGGGCGGAGCGCCCTTCCTGATCCTCGGCCTGGGAGACGGGTGTGTTGGCCATGAGCGGGAGGAAATCAGGGACGGGGGGGCCGGCGGCCGGCCCCCCCGTCCCGTCGTCACATCAGTCCGGCTTCCTTGTAGTACCGGATCGCCCCGGGGTGGAAGGGGAGGTTCGCCACCGCCTTCGCCGAGGCCGCTTTCGACATCTCTTTGTGGGCCGGATGGATCTTCACGAACTCGCCCAGGCGCTCCATCATCACTTTCGTGACTCTGTAGACGAAGTCCTCGGACAGCTTGGCGTTGGTGATGAGGATGTTGGGCGCGCCGATGGTGACGGTGTCCCCGGGCAGGCCGTAGGCCTTGGCAGGGACCGCGTAGCGGATGTAGCCGGGAAAGGCCTTCTCGACCGACTTCGCCTTGTCCTCGGGCAGCGAAAGGAGGCGCCACTTGGCGCCCGGCGTCGCCGCCAGGGCCTGGATGGCCGGGACCGGAACGGCCGCATAGGACAGGAAGGCGTCCACGTTGCCGTCCAGCAGGTTGTCCTTGCCCTGCTCATAGGACATGAAGGAGACCGTCGCGTCCTTCTGGCTGAAGCCGCAGACCTTGAACGCGGCCAGCGCGGCCGGGATGCCGCCGCCCCCGGCGGGACCCAGGGTGATCCGTTTGCCCTTGAGGTCGCAGATGGTCTTGATGCCCGAGCGCTCCAGGGCCGAGTACTGAAGGACGCCGACCGTCCAGTTGGAGACGAGGACCCGGATGTCGGGAAACTTCTGCTTGAACATCCCCTTCCCCATCATCGCCAGGGCCGTCAGGCGGGCGACCGAGGGGGCGAAGTCCGCCTTGCCCTCGCCGACCAGCTTGTTGTTTTGGACGCCGCCGCCCGACTGCTCGACCTTGGCCTCGATGCCGGGGATGTACTTGTTCAGAAACTCCGCCCATCCGGCCCCCGTGATGTACCAGGAGCCGCCGGGCCGGGCCGAGGCGATGGTGATGAACCGCTTCTGGGCCGAGGCGCCCGGGCTGAGCCCGAGGACCAGGGCCGCGGCCATCGTCAAAACGCAGAGGGACACTCCCATCCGTCTCATCTCCCGTTCCTCCTCTGATTGACGAAGACTCTCATCCGTCCGTTCCCCCGCGGGCCGTCTGGACCCAGCGAACGGCGTCAACCCGCCCAGCGCTTGAAGTCCTCCGGGGTGAGGTAGTCCTCCAGGGGGGTTTCCTGAAAACGGGCCCGCATGAACAGCGGGGGCACCCCCTCCTTCCGGAGGGTCTTGTACTTCCAGGGGATGGTGGCGTCCACGATCATCTTGGCCTTGACCACCGAATCCCCCGGAATCAGCGACCGCACCCCGGCGATGGGGTTGTTGCGGTGGGTCGTCCCCTCGGGCAGGACGTGGACCTGCTCCTTGGGGTTGCACCGGGTCGTGACGGCCCAGTCGATGGCGTCCATGTCGTACAAGTCCACGTCCTCGTCCACCAGGGTCAGGGTCTCCAGATAGACCGAGAACCCGAAGGCCGCCAGGGCAACCTGGATCTGCTGGCCTTCCCGGTCCGGTGTGTCCTTGCGGAGCTGGATGACCCCGTGGTGCCAGTGGGCCGAGCCGCGGGTGAGGGCCGCGTCCACCACGAAGGTCGGCTCGATCGCCTTGACGTATTTGTAAAAGGCCACGTCGTTGGAGATGCGGATGTTGTAGTTCTCCTTGGTCCCCGGCACGATGTTGTAGCTCATGGGCTGCGCGCAGTGGGTGACGGCCGTAATGCGGAAGATGGGCTTTCGCTGGGGGATGCTCAGGTACTTGAGGAACTCCGGCCAGGGACCCTCCCACGCCTCCTCGTAGGGCGGCTCGACCACACCCTCCAGGACGATGTTGGCGGCGGCCGGGACCTCCAGGTCAACGGTCTTGCACTTGACCAGCTCGACGGGCTCCCTCCGCAGGGCGCCCGCCAGGGACAGCTCATCCGCCCCGAAGGGAAGCTTGGTGACGGCGGCGATGTAGCTCTCGGCGTCCATCCCGAAAACCAGCGCCGCGGGGAAAGGCTCGCCTTTCGTCTTGGCCTTGCGGAAGTGCATCCCGATGTGGGCCTCCGGGCGGATGTTGATGACCGTCCGGTTGTCGCCCAGGAGCATGTTCCGGTACATGCCCACGTTCCGTCGGCCGGTCTCGGGGTCTTTGGTGATGACGGCCGCCTGGAAATACCGCCCCCCGTCGTCCAGGGACGCCTGGATGGAGGGGACCAGGCTCAGGGCGTCAAAGTCCTCGGTGAGGACGACCTCCTGGCACGGGCCGTCGGGCGCCACCACCGGGTCCACCCGACGCTCCATGGCCTCCAGGAAAGCGTGCTTGAACTTCAGGGGATCCTCCGGCATGCCCAGAAGACGCCTCACCCGGGAGGGCTCGCTGAACAGCGTCCCGCCGACGGGCATCGAGAAACCCTTGACGCGCTGGAACAGGACGGCGGGCGTGTAGGGGAGCCCATCCAGCTTGGTGAGGATGCCGGCGAGCTCGTGGACGCCGTCCACCTCCCGATCGATGACGACGACCTCCCCCTCGTCGATCATCCGCTGAAAGGCGGTGCCGATGCCCACGGCCGTGCGAATCTGCGCCATTTCCCTTCACTCCCAGGGGCCTGGATTCAGGGGACGGGCCTCTGGACCGGCGAGAAGCGCTGTGCGTCCTTCGACCGTCCCGCGCTCCCCGGTTCCTCCACACGCCGGCGAGATGTCTGGTAAAACATTCGCCTATCGGGGATTTCCCTTATTCCTATCACACGGGGGAGAATGAAAACAAGGCCGTTTCGCCAATCCGGAGCTTTCCGGGCCGGCTTCCATCCCTGTCCCCATCGAGGAGGAAATGACAAATGGCTTCCGGTCGCGCCGAGCCTCGGAAACGGGTCGCGATCCTCGCCACGGGAGGGACCATCGCCTCCAAGGCCGATCCGGCCGGGCGGGTGTCGCCCGCCCTGACCGGGCAGGACCTGGCTTCCTCCGTCCCGGACCTCGCCCGGGCGGCCGAGGTCCGGGTGGAGCAGTTCGGCAACCGGCTCGCCCTCTCCCTTGGTCTGCCTGACTTCCTCGAAATGACCCGGCGCGTCAACCGGTTGCTGGACGAGGAGCCGGAAGGGAGCGCTGACGGGGTGGTCGTCACCCACGGGACCTCCGCCGTCGTGGAATCGGCCTACCTGATGGACCTGCTCCTGCGCCACGATAAGCCGGTCGTCTACACCGGCGCCATGTACAACGCCTCCGAGCCGGACACCGACGGGCCGCGAAACATCCTGAGCTCGGTGCGCTTGGCCGCCGACCCGGCCTCCTTTGGGCGCGGCGTCCTCCTCTGCTTCAACCGGGAGATCCACGCGGCCCACGACGTCTACAAAGAAAAAAGCAACCGCGTCAACGCGTTCTCCTCGGGGGAGAAGGGGATCCTGGGCATCGTGGACGACGACCGGGTCGCCTACTATCGCTCCGCCCCCCGGTCGCCCCGCTTCGCGGTGGAGCGCCTTCTGGAGCGCGTCGACCTGATCAAGGTCTGGGCGGGGATGGACGAGCGGCTGGTCTTCGCGGCCCTCGATTCGGGGAGCGAGGGCCTGGTCTTCGAGTCCTTGCCCGGACGGGGGAGCGTATCGCCCGGGGCGATGAAGGGGATCCGCGAGGCCGTCCGGCGGGGCGTGCCCGTGGTGGTGGCCTCGGGCTCGACGTGGGGCCGCACGCTTGCGGCCTACGGCGGCGGCAGCGGCTCCAAGGACGTGGCCGAGGCCGGGGCCATCCTGGCGGGAGACCTGTCGGCCGTCAAGGCGCGGGTCCTCCTGATGGTCGCCCTCAGCGCGGGCGCGCCGAAGGAGAAGCTGCCGGCATTCTTTCAGTAGCCGTCCTTTTCTCTTCTTCCTGGACGGGCGCCGGGTTTTTCGGTATCGTCCTTCGGAGGGGGGAGGCGTGAAGGCGGAAGGCCTTCGCGGGTGCGGCGGCCCCTTCAGGACGTGAAGCCTGGGTCGGCTCTTCGCCCACCCCCCGAAGCCCGCGATCACCACCGCCGGGACCGCCACACAGCGGGAAGTGTGGTCTTGCGTTTTGCCGTCCGTTGCGCGCCCAGAGACTGAGAAAGGCGGCCAAGGCGGGCTTTCCGTCGCGGCTTTGGCCAAGAAAGGAGAAAGCCATGTCTCTTCATTCTCGGAAAAGACGGCCTCATCGGCGATTTCTCGCGGCGGCCTGGCTCGGGATCTGCCTCTTGTGGACACAGACCGCCCGGGCCGAAGAGGTGAACCTGATGCTGGACTGGCTCATCTACGGAAAACACGCGGCCTTTTACGCCGGCATCGAGCGGGGCTTTTACAAGGCGGCGCAGATCGACCCGTTGATCAGGCGGGGGTTCGGCTCCGGGGACACGGTCAAGGCCGTCGGGAGCGGCTCCTCGGAGGTCGGCCTGGCCGACATCGGCTCTCTCATCGTGGGGCGCGGGCAGGGCCTGGCCACCCAGATGATCTGGATGATCGATGACAAGAATCTCCACACGCTCAACGTGCTGGCGGACTCGGGCATCCGGAAACCGAAGGACCTGAAAGGGAAGCGGCTGGGCTCGCCCGTGGGCAACGCCGTCCGGGTCATTTTCCCGGCCTTCGCCGGCGCCAACGGCCTCGACCCCAAGGGCGTCATCTGGGTGGACATGACGGCGGCCGCGATCCAGCCGAGCCTCCTCTCGGGCAAGACGGACGTGGCCCCGCTTTACGCCACGACGATTCCGGTCTTGAGGCAATTGGCGAAAAAAGCGGGCAAGGAAATCCATACCCTGCGCTACAACGATTGGGGCGTGGACGTGTACGGGAACGGGTTGCTCGTCCGGGACGAGGCGGTGAGCGCCAAGGCCGCGAAGCTCCGCAGGTTCCTGGAGGCCACGGCCAGGGCCTATCTCTGGTCCATTGAGAACCCGGCCGCGGCCGTCCGGGACTTCCTGAAGCACAACTCCCAGGTCAACCCGGCCCTGGGTCGCGCCCAGTGGGACGTCCAGGTGGAGTACACCGTGACCGATGGAACGAGGAAGTACGGGATCGGGTTCATGGAGGCAGGGAAAATGCGAAGTACGCTCAATCTCTACGCCAAGTATATGAGCCTCAAGAAGCCGGTGGGCCTTTCGGAGATCTACACGACCGCCCTTTTACCGGCCCGGCCCTACGTCCCCAAGAGCGGCAAATGACAAAAGCAGAACGGGAGGATGGGTCCGCGGAAATGAACCGCAAGGCCCCCATCCTGGACAACATCGCCGCCTCGCCGGATTCGCGCCGGAAGAGATCGGGGTCGGCCGCGAGGCGGAGGTGGCGCGCGAGCCGGCCTCAAAGACCGTCTCGCCGCCCCGCTTCCCGAAGCCCGGCCGCCGTTCCCGAGGCTTGCCATTCGGAGGAGGCCAACCGGCCATGAAGCTCCAACCCGCCACGCTCTCGCGACGCCAGAACCACCGCCTCCTGATCGGGGCCGTCTGCCCGAGACCGATCGCGTTCGTCTCGACCCTCGGCCCCGGGGGGCGGACGAACCTCGCTCCCTTCAGCTTCCACGGGGTCCTCTGCGGCAACCCGCCGATCGTCTACTTCTCGGCCGGCTCCAAGGGGGAGGACCGGAAGGACACCGTCAAGAACGTCGAGTACCAGAAGGAGTTCGTCCTGAACGTCCTGGAGGAGCGCCTCGTGGAGGCGGCCGTCAAGGCGTCTGGGAACTACGAGTACGGCGTGAGCGAGATCGAGGTCACCGGCCTGACGCCTGTGCCCAGCGACCTCGTCAAGCCGCCCCGCATCGCCGAATCGCCCATCAACATGGAGTGCCGGCTGATGAGTATCCTCCAGCTCGGCGAGCGGACCCACTACGTGGTCATGGGGGAGGTCGTCCTGTTCCACGTCCGGGACGAGATCCTCGTCCCCGGGGAAGAGCCCGGCGAGGTCGAGATCGACGTGTCGAAGTACGGGCCCATCGGCCGGCTCAACGGGGACCGGTTCTGCCGGAGCCTGGACATCTTCGAGCGGGGGGCCTTCATGCCGCCGGGAGGCTTCTACACGGCGCAGTCGCGGTCCCAGATCCCGAGCCGGCCGGCTCCGGTCCCGTCCTCCTCCGGGCGGACCTGAGCCAATCCGGCGTCTTCCCCCGCGGAAGGCGGAAAGACGCGGCGCGCCCCCGGCCCGAGGCTCGACTCGGGTTCGGCGGCCCCCGCCCGGTGACCCGGTCATGGACATCTCCCATCTCCTGATCCGAAACGGCCTGCGCTTCCCCCGCAAGGTCGCTCTCATTGACGGCCCGAGGCGGTGGACCTACCGGCGGTTCAACCGGGAGGTCAACCGTCTCGCCAACGGGCTCCGGGAGAAGGGGGTGGGGCCGGCCGCCGCGGTGGGGATCCTTCTCCGCAACCGCCTGGAGTTCGCCGTCGTCTTCTACGCCCTCACGAAACTCGGCGCGACGCTCGTCCCCATCAACTATCACCTGGCCGCGGCCGAGGCGGCCTACGTTCTCCGCCACTCCCGCGCGGGCTCCCTGATTTTTGAGGAGGAGTTCGGTCCGCTGGTCTCGCAACTCCGGCGAAGCGGGCTCCGGCTGCCCCTCCTCGTCGGGGTGGGCGGCCGGAGGATGCGCGGCGTCCTCCCTTACGCCTCCCTTCTGGGTCCGGCGGATGAGCCGGACGGCGGATTCCCTCCGGACGCGCCCCACACCCTGGCTTATACCTCCGGGACCACGGGGAGGCCGAAGGGCGCCGTCCTGACCCGGGCGAACATCTTCACCATCAATTACCTCCTCAGCGTCATCCAGTGGAGGCTCCGGCCCGAAGACGTGTTCCTCGTCACGACGCCCCTGGCCCATCGCATCGGGACCAGCCGCCTGGTGAACAGCGTCTCCGTCGGCGCGACCCTGGTTCTGTTGCGGAAGTTCACGCTGGAGGGTCTCTTCCGGAGCCTGGCCCGGGAATCGGTCACGGTCCTGAATCTCATTCCGACGATGGTGCGGCGGCTGATGGCGGCGCCGGCGGGCCGCTTCCGGCCCGTCGAGTCGGTTCGCACCGTGCTTCTGACCGGCGAGCCCTCGACCTCCGAGCTGGAGAGACGGGTCCAGGATTTCTTCCCGGCGGCCGAGGTCGTCCCGTACCTGTCCTCGACGGAAGGAGGGATCATCGCCTCCGCCGAGCCCGGCGACCGGGCCCACCCCCTGGGATCGGTCGGACGCCCCCTGCCCGGAGTGGAGGTCGGCGTTTTCTCGCCGCAGGGCGCTTCCTTGCCCGCCGGAAGTGTCGGGGAGATCCGCGTCCGCTCGGGGCCCCCGGGCGCGTATAGCGTCATGCGCGGCTACCTCCGCGACCCGAAGGGCACGAAGGAGGCCTTTCACGACGGGTGGCTCTGCACGGGGGACCTGGGACGGTTCGACAAAGGGGGCTACCTGTACATCGCGGGCCGCAAGAAGGAGATGATCATCAGCGGGGGGCTGAACATCTACCCGCGGGAGGTGGAGCTGGCCCTGGAGTCGCACCCCAAGGTGCGCGAGGCGGCGGTGGTGGCGACGCCCCACCCGGACTACGGCGAGGTCCCCAAGGCCTTCCTCGTGCCGAGGCCCGGACAACGGCTGGACCTGGGCGAGCTGGTCTCCGACCTCCGCCTTCGGATCGCCGGCTACAAGATCCCCAAGGCCTTCGAGGTGGTCTCCGACCTCCCCCGGACGGCCTCCGGAAAGCTGAACCGGCGGGCCCTCCGCAAGTAGGGGCCGCCTCCGGGGCAAAGGCTGTCTCCCCTTCCCCTGGAAGCGGAAGCTTCTCGGTCGTCCGCAGGGCGGCTTGATGGAGAGGCCCCCTCCGGGTCTTCTACTCCCACCACCGCCAGGGGCACTCGTTGAGGCTCGCCAGGCCGTCTTTCCTCACGTGGTACATGTTCTCGACGCAGGCCGTGCCGAACTCGGAGCGCACGAGCATCGGCTCGAAGCAGAACACCATGTCCTCCTCCAGGACCGCCTCGTTGGTGGGGTTGATGGAGGGCGGGACGTGGGAGAAGGTGCCGATGCCGTGGCCCCGGAAGTAGAGGTATTCCTCCACGCCGGCGCCGCGGGCGGTCTCGATCCCGATCCTGGCCAAATCGCAGATCCGGACCCCCGGCCTCGCCTCGGCCAGGACCGCCTCGACGATGGCGATCTGGGCCTCCAGGAAACGGCGCTGCTCTTTGTCCGGCCCGCCGGCGACCGTCCCGCGGGAGGCGTCGCTGGAGTAGCCCTTGTAGATCCCCCCCAGGTCCGCGAACACCCAGTCCCCTTTCCGGACCTTCCGGTCCGTCGGGGGGACGTGCTTGAAGCCGGAGCGGGGGCCCGAGGAGAGGGCCATGGGGAAATTGCCGCCCTCCGCGCCGTTTCGGAACAGGGCCTCCATGGCGAGGCCGGACAGCTCGTACTCGGTGACGCCCGGACGGGCATTCTCCATGGCGGCCTTGAGGGCCTCATCGAGAATGAGCGCGCCCTCCTTCAGGACCCGGACCTCCGCCGGGCTTTTGATCTTCATCGTCTCCGGGACGAGCCTCCCGGCGTCCAGGAGCTCCGCCTTTGGCAGGACCGCGCGGATGGGCTCCTTCAGGGCCGCCGCCGACTCGCCCGAGAGCGCGACCCGGGCCGCGCCCAGCCCTCTCTCCTTCAGGACGTCGGCCAGGTGGTCGAACACGGAGACGGCCTTCGCGGCCGTCCTGGGGTGGGCGGCGCAGCGGACGTCCTCCATCCACGCGTTCTGGACGCCCGAGTGCATGGGCT
>JACPRG010000095.1 GCA_016190025.1 Candidatus Tectimicrobiota bacterium | reverse complement strand
GGATCGTGGCCACCGACCCCGAGCAAGGGGGGGTCGTCAGTCCGGGAGGCGTTGGGTTCGACATCAACTGCGGCGTCCGCCTTCTGCGGACCCGCCTCCGCCATGAGGGCGTCCGGGACCAGCTCCGCCGGCTCGTCGCGGCCATGTTCCAGAAGGTCCCGACGGGCGTCGGTTCCCGGGGCGAGGTGCGCCTCACCGAAGGGGACAAGGCCCCCCTCCTCACCCAGGGCGCCAGGTGGGCGGTGGAGCGGGGATTCGGCTCGGCCGCCGACCTCCCCCATGTGGAGTCCGGCGGAGCCCTCCCCGGCGCCGTGCCGGAGGAGGTGAGCGAGAGGGCCTTCGAGCGGGGCCGGCGGCAGCTGGGAACCCTCGGGTCGGGCAACCACTTCGCCGAGATCCAGGTCGTGAGGGAGATCTTCGATCCCCGGATCGCCGACGTGTACGGCCTGTTCCCCGGACAGGTCACGGTGATGATCCACACCGGCTCCCGGGGATTCGGCCACCAGGTCTGCACGGACTTCCTGGAGATCATGGAAAAGGCCATGGGCCGCTACGGCATTCGCCTGCCGGACCGCCAACTGGCCTGCGCGCCCCTGGATTCCCCGGAGGGGCGCTCGTACCTGGGTGCCATGCGCTGCGCCGCCAACTTCGCCTGGGCGAACCGCCAGTGCATCCGGGGGAGGATCGAAGAGGCCTTCCTCGAGGTCCTGGGTATCTCGCCCCGGGATCTGGGCATGGTCACCCTGTATGACGTCGCCCACAACATCGTGAAGGTGGAAAGCCATCGGGTGAACGGGAAGCGGCGGGACGTGGCCGTCCACCGCAAGGGTGCCACGCGGGCGTTCCCGCCGGGCCACGAGGAGATCCCGGCGGATTACCGGGAGGCCGGCCAGCCGGTGTTGATCCCCGGGGACATGGGGCGGCATTCCTTCGTCCTGGCCGGAACGGACGGGGCCATGGAGGAGTGCTTCGGCAGCACGTGCCACGGCGCGGGCCGCCGCTTGAGCCGCCACGCGGCGAAAAAGGCCGCCCGCGGGCGGGCTCTCAACCGGGAGATGGAGGACCGCGGCGTCATCGTCATGGCGGCGGGCCGGGCCACCGTGGCCGAGGAGATGCCGGAGGCCTATAAAGACGTCTCGGACGTGGTGGAAGTGGTCCACGAGGCCGGCATCGCCAGGAAGGTCGCCCGTCTCACGCCCGTCGGATGCATCAAAGGCTGAGACCGCCGGCGGAAGGAGAATGGGCGGAAGGGGGATGAAAGAGCACGTCTCCGTGATCGGCGCCGGGAGCTGGGGCACGACCCTCGCCCACTACCTGGGGGAGCGTGGGCACGCCGTCCATCTCTGGGTGTACGAGCCCGAGGTCTGCGAGGCCATCGAGCGGGAGCGGGAAAACCCGGTGTTTCTCCCCGGGGTCCGCTTGAGCGGGCGCATCCGCCCGACGAATGACCTGCGGGCCTCCATCGAGGGGGCGGAGGTCGTTGTGTCCGCCGCGCCTTCTCATGTGGTGAGGCGGCTGTGGGAGGAGCTCGCCCCGGCCGTCGCCGAACGTTCCGCCGTCGTCAGCGCGTCCAAGGGGATCGAGACGAGCTCTCTGCGGACGATGACCCAGGTGATCCGAGAGACCGCAGGAGCGGGGCGGGGACTGCGCCTGTGCGTCCTCTCGGGTCCCACCTTCGCCCGGGAGGTCGCCGCCGGCCTTCCGGCTGCGGCGGTGGCCGCCTCGGAAGACCGCAAGACCGCCCGCTGGGTTCAAGCCCTCTTCTCGGGCCCTTCTTTTCGCGTGTACACGGGGGAGGACGTCCTGGGGGTGGAGCTGGGAGGCGCTCTCAAGAACGTCATCGCCCTGACGGCGGGGATCTCGGACGGTCTCGGTCTCGGGTCCAGCGCCCGGGCGGCCCTGCTGGTGAGAGGGATGGCGGAAATCACCCGGCTCGGCGCGGCCATGGGGGCGGACGCCCGGACCTTCGCGGGGCTGTCGGGTTTCGGGGACCTGGTCCTCACCAGCACCGGAGAGTTGAGCCGGAACCGGACGGTCGGCCTCCGGCTGGGCCGCGGCGAGAAGCTCCGGGACATTCTGGCGGGGATGCGGATGGTGGCCGAGGGCATCGAGACGGCCAAGGCCGCAAGACGCCTCGGAGAACGGGAGGGGATCGATCTCCCCATCACCGAGCAGACCTGCCGCGTCCTCTTTGAAGAGCAAGGCCCCCACCAGGCCCTGGAAGAGCTCATGAACCGCGAGCTCCGAAAAGAGTTCGTGTAGAGGGCATGCCGCAGATCGCCCGCTCGAAACCGCCCGGAGGTCTTCGCGGCGACCCGCTCCTCCCGGCCCTTCCGGTGCCTCTTGGGTCGCTTCCGGGGCGCCGGCTCGCCCGCCGCTGGGAAGGCTTCGGGAAAATTCACTGAGCGTGCTCTCCTCTCTCGCATCCCTGGACCTGGAGCTCTTCCGGGCCGCCAACGCCATCGACTGGCCGGGCTGGGCGGCGGCGATCCTTTCCGCCTTGGCCCGATCTAATCTCTGGGTCGCGCCCTTGGCCCTTGCCTTCCTGGTCCTGGCGGTCTTGGGAGGGCGGCGCGAGAGGACGTACGTCCTCGCGGCTCTTCTGGCCCTCGCCGCGACGGAGGTCCTCGGTTCGGGCATCCTCAAGCCGCTCATCGCCCGCCCGAGGCCCTGCCACGTCCTGGAGGGCGTCCGCCTGGTGGGGGGGTGCACGAAAAGCTTCGCCATGCCGTCCGGACACGCCGCCAACTCGTTCGCCCAGGCGGCGGTCCTCGGGCTTTTCTACCGGCCCACAGTCGTTCTTTCCGCGCCCTTTGCGGCTTTGGTGGCCCTGTCGCGGGTGACCGACGGGAAGCATTACCCCTCGGACGTCCTCGTGGGCGCCCTCTTGGGGCTCGTGGTCGCTCTCGTCGTCGTTCGGGCGCTCCGGCCGGGACTGGAGGACGCCCTCGGGCGGCTCTCCCGGTGGTTCCCCCCGGCGGAGCGGCTGCTGGAATGGGAGACGGCGGAGACCGACCGCCCCGCGCTGGCCTTCTGGGTGGTTCTGGGCGTGGCGACGGCCCTCCGGTTGTGGTACGTTGGCTGGGCGGATCTGGCGCCCGAGGAGGCGGTCCAGTGGGATCGGGCCCGGCTCTTCCGGGGTTGGGGGTGGCTTGCCGCCACGCCCGCGGAGGCCCTGGCCCGGGGGGGGACGGAGCTTCTCGGCGACACGGAGCTCGGGGTCCGGGCCGGCGCCCTCGCCGTTTCCCTGGGGACGAGCGTTGTGGTCTTTCTCTGGGCCGGGAAGGCCTTCCCGTGGTCCCGCTGGGCCGGCCCGCTAGCGGGCGCGGGCCTCTTGGCGGCTCCGGTCTTCGGGATGGGCGGCGCCCAGTTGACGGGAGTCACCCTGTCTCTCCTCTTCTGGACGGGCGCCCTGGCTGCTGCCGATCTGGCGGCGTCCGGGGCGGAGGAAAACGCCTCGTGGCTTTGGGGGCTGTGGGGACTCTGCGTGGGGCTCGCCATTCGAACCGAGCCCTCGGCCGCGCTCCTCGTCCCCGTCAGCGGGCTCTCCTTGGCGCTCCTCCCGGAGGGGCGGAGGTGGTTGAGGCGCCGCGCCCCTTATCTGGGACTGGCGCTCGCGTTGGCGGTCACGGCGGTCCCCTGGGCCGAGGGGGCGCTGCCGCGAGCAAGGCCCTTGGGCGGCGTCGAGACCGCGGGGGCGGCCGCTTTCCTCAAATGGTATCTGGTCCACGGAGGGCCCTTCCTTCTCCTCTTCATTCTCTGGGGAGTCGTTTGGGCCCTGTGCGCGGCGCTTCGGGAGAAAAGGACAGAGTATTTTCCTCTCCTGGGTTTTTCTCTGCTGTGTGTGGGGCTTTTTGGGGCGTGGGCCTGGAGGGGCGGCGCCCGGCCGGAGTGGGCCGCGGGCGCCCTCATCCCCGCCTGGATGGCCGCGGTGGGCGCGGCAACGGAAATCCTCCGGCGGGGAGACCGGCGGAGCGTTTTCCTTTTCAAGGTCTTGGCGCTTGTGTTGACCCTGGGCATTTTGCAGACGACCCTTCTGCTAAACGTCCGGCTTTTGCGCAAACTGGACGTGAAGACGCTCCCGGAGACCGATCCGGCGGCCTCCGTCATCGGCTGGCGGCCCCTGGGGGAACGGGTGGGCCGGAGCCTGGAGGAGATGGGGGAGGGGACGCTTCTCTTGGCGGGCGATCCAGGGACGGCGGCGGAGCTCGCCTTTTACGCGCCCTTCGACCGTCGGTCCGGCCGCCGGCCGAAGGTCCGGGTCGTCCCGGCTGGAGGCGCCCCCCCCGCTCTTCTTGATTCCCTCGCGGGGCGGGGGGCGCTTCTGGTGATGCCGGGAGAGTGGGGTGAGCCGCCCGGGACCGTGCGGCCTCTCTTCCGCTCCTGGCGGCGAGAGGATCTCTTCCGCGTGGAGCGCCGGAAGGGGGGGACGGTTCGTTCCGTGACCCTCTTCCGGCTTCACGGCTTCACGGGCCCCCCGGCGGGCGGGACCCTGGGCCCGGAGAGCGCGCCTTGAGCCTGGATGAGCGGAGCGAGCCGAGAGGGCGGGGCCGCGGGGACAGGGGGCCGGCGGCGCTGGAACTTTCCGTGGTCATTCCGGTCTACAACGAGCGCGAGAACCTTCGGCCGCTGCACGACGAGCTTCTCTCCGCCCTCGAGCCCCTCGGCGTCCCGTACGAGATCATCTACGCGGATGACGGGAGCACGGACGGAAGCGGCGAGATCCTGGATCAGATCCAGCGGGAGGACCCTGCGACCCTTGTCCTTCACCTGCGCAGGAACTTCGGCCAGACCGCCGCCATGGCCGCCGGCTTTGACCACGCGAGGGGGGGGGTGGTCGTCACCCTGGACGCGGACCTTCAGAACGACCCCGCCGACATCCCCCGGCTGCTGGAGCGCATCCGGGATTGCGACATCGTCAGCGGATGGCGGAGGCGCCGGAAGGACGTCTTCTGGAGGCGCCGCTTCCCTTCCCTCGTGGCCAACCGGCTGATCTCCTGGATCACCGGCGTCCGGCTGCAGGACTACGGATGCACCCTCAAGGCCTACCGCCGGGAGGTGGTGGAAAATCTGGAGTTGTGGGGCGACCTGCACCGGTTCGTTCCGGCCGTGGCCTCCTGGATGGGAACGCGCTTGGCGGAGATTGAGGTCAACCACCGGCCGCGGACCCGCGGGGAGTCCAAGTACTCCACGGCCCGTTTTTTCCGCGTCCTCTTGGACCTGCTGGTGGTGAAGTTCTTTCTGAGCTACTCGGCGAGCCCCATCCGCCTGTTCGGCGGCGTGGGCATGGCCTCCTTCGCGGCGGGGCTGGCGATCTCTCTGTACCTGACCATCCTGAAGCTCAGCACCGGCGTGGACATCGGCGGGCGTCCGTTGTTCGTCCTGGGCGTCCTGCTGATCGTCGTCGGTCTGCAGCTCTTGATGATGGGGCTTCTCGGAGAGCTGATCGCCCGCGTCTACTACGGCTCGATGAACAAGCCCATTTACGTCCTGCGGGATCACCCCCAGGCCCGTCCGGCGCGGGAGGCCTCGGGCCTGCGGCAAGACCGGGCCGAAGACAAAAGAGGGAGCACCGTCCGTGAGTGAGAAGCAAGCGCACGCCGTGGTTCCGGAGACCCTGGAGGGGTGGGCCGTCCTGCACGAGGTGTATCGCATCGACTGGCCCTCCTGGAATCGGCTGCCGGAGAAGGAGCGGAGCCGGGCGACTTCCGAGGCGGTGGATTATCTCTCCCGGATCTCGACCCCCCCGGAGGGCGAGAGCGCCGCTTTCAGCCTGTTGGGGCACAAAGGAGACCTTCTCCTCCTCCACTTCCGGCCGACGCTCGATGACCTGAATCAGGTGGAGCTGGGATTCCGCAAGCTTCGCCTCTCCGCCCTCCTGGCGGAGGTGGATTCCTACCTCTCCTACGTGGAGTTGGGGATGTACGAGCTGACGGCCAAGCTCCACGGGCAATTTCTGGCCGAGGGCCTCGAGCCGGACAGCGAAGCCTGGAGGGAGAAGTGGCAGGCCGAGATGGCCGCCCAGAAGGAGCGGGTGCAAAGCCGCCTCTATCAGCCCATCCCGCGGGACCGCTATCTCTGCTTCTATCCGATGAATAAGCGGCGGGGCGAGACGGTGAACTGGTACTGGGAGCCCATGGCGAGACGCCAGCACATGATGCGCGACCACGGCCTGATCGGCAGGAAGTATTCCGGCCGCGTCACCCAGGTCATCACGGGCAGCATCGGCTTCGATGACTGGGAGTGGGGCGTCTACCTGTTCGCCGAAGACCCGTTGGTGTTCAAGAAGCTGGTCTACGAGATGCGCTTCGACGAGGCGAGCGCCCTGTACGGGGAATTCGGCCCGTTCTGCGTCGGCCTTCGGTTCTCACCGGAAGAGCTGCCCAGGCTTTTCTGCGGCCAGACGCCCCGCCTCCACGGCGGCGAGTAGGCGCCGCCCCCCTTTCGCTCTTCATTGAGAAAGGGTCCTGCCGAACTCTGCGGGGGTGATGATCCGGGAGGGTTCCTCCGGCTTCGCCCGTTCCTCTGGCCGGGCGGTCTCGTCCGGTTCTTTCCCCTGCGCCGGGGACCGTCTCGACAGCAGGCCGGCGACGGAGCGGAAGACCATTTCGTAGAGGAAGGGATGTTGGGCAGGGTCCCCGTCGAGTCGCCCGAGGCTTTTCGCCACCCCCAGGGCAGAGCGGGCCGCTTCCTTGCGGTCCGTCATCGCGAGAACGTAAGAGGTGTCCACGAGCCGCTTCACTAGGCGCCGCAAGCGGTCGGCGTGAAAGAGGGCCGCGGCGGCCTTGCGGCAAACCGCATCCAGTTGTTCCTGCCGCACGACCCGGCTGACAATCAGCCGGCTTTCCAGGACCGACTTTTCCACCTCTTCCACGTAGGGAGCGATCTCTTCCTCGCCCACGACCCACCCGGCGAACTCGGGACGGTCGAGGAGTTTTCTCATCTCTTCGGGAGTCAGTCCGTCCGCCGGCTCCATGTGGGCCTCGCCCAGTCTCTTTTCCAGGTTCGGCGGCTCTTCTCCCAACAGCTCCGCGACCTGGCGCCGGTGAATCGGGTAATCCTGCGGGATGTCCTCTTTCCGCTCCTGGCTCAGGTGGTAGGCGTCTTCGATGAGGCGGGCGGCGTATTCGGCCGGGACCTCCGCGACGGGTGTCTCCGGGTCCCGCTTCGTGATCTCGTCCATGTAGGACCGGAAGGAGCGGACGCTGAGCTCCACGGCCGTAAAGTCCAGGAGCCCCCGCTCGTCGTGGACGACGGCTTGAAAGAACAGGCGCCCCGCCCCGGGGACGGGCTTGGCCAGCCAGACGACCCTCGTCCCGGAATCGTGCACGATGCTCATGAACGCCTGGGGCGGGGTGACCAGGGGCCGGAAAATCCCCTCGTGCCTCGCGGCAAGGTCCTTTTCTTCCATCGCGACCCCGCGGGACTTGAGGCGGTAGAGGGCGCGGCGCACGCGCCGCTCGGTTTCTTTATCCAGGCCCGTCTCCAGGAATTCCTGGAGGATCTTGGCGGCGCGGGGCTCCTCCAGGAGGACCAGGGCGTCGATGGTTTCCGGCGCTGACCTGTGCTCCCGGCTGCAAATCAACTCGATGATGTGCAGGGCCACCTGGGGGGCCGAGGAGGCCAGCTCGACGAGGGTCGCCCGCCGCAGCGCGGGCGGAAGCCGAACGAATTTGACGAACAGCGGGTGCGACCCGTGGAAGGAGGCCGGCTTGAAATTCGGTATCCCCTGAAGGATGGCCGCCGCGTTGTTCAGCGACTCCGCCATCCCCACCTCGAGGGGACTGCCCAACTGCTGCAGGATCTCCGCCGCCCGCCGCTTCGCCGCCACATCCGTCGGCCACTCGAAGATCAGACGCTCGAGATGGGGAATGGCCTCCGGGTCTTCCAGGTGGGAGAGGAGGTCCAGAAGCTCCAGGCGCTCTCCGGCTTCAGCCTCTTCTATCTGGCGCATGAAGGCCGGCAGGTAACTCCCGGCCCAGCTCTTCAGCTCCGCGACGAGCTCCTCGGCCTCTTGGAAGCCGTCGGCCCTTTTCAGCGCATCGAGGATCTTCTGGAGAAACTCGCCGAACTGCTTTCGCTTCGAGCTCTGGGCGACCCGGGCGACCTTCTCTTGGGGCTTCCCGGAACGCTTGGACATGTTCAGACCAGCAAAAAGGACAATCTCTCGCCACCGGCCCGCGGCCGGCGCGTTACATTTTTTCCCCTTCCGTAAGTATGGAAGGCCCCCCCCTTGATTGTCAAGGAAGAGCCTTCAGGCCCCGGGACGGACCCGCCCGTCGCCCCCGTCCCGCCCCCTCGAAAGGTGTGATTCCGAAAGAGAACCCGGTGGAAGAGAAATGGATCGAAACCCGGAGCCGCCGAGGCTGATCCAGATCATCGATGCCGCCGGCGCGGGGGGCGATATTCTTATTTGAGTGGGTGGTCGTATGGGCTGTGAAGGCGGGGATAGCGGTGTCGCCCATGGAAGAGGCAGTGCATCCGCCAACCGGGGTGGGTGGAAAGGCCCACGATGGACGCCTTACAGAAAAACCATGAGGACTGGGTTGCCCGGAAGATTTTCGCCCTGAGGACGCGGCTCCTGGACCTCAAGGCGAGCGCGGCGACGCGAAAAGAATGCGAAGAAAGGCTCTGGGAGGTCGAGGACGACTGCCGCCGGATCCTCGAGACGGTCAATGCATTGTCTGAAACGACGCACGCGCGGACCCACGAGAGGAGGAGAGTGCTCCTTCGTGACCTGCAAGAGGAGATCGCTCTCTTTCGGAAGTGGCGCCAGTCACTGGTTGTCTGCCCGTTCTGCGACCGCGCCCTCGATCGGGATGGGAATTGGGTTCTGAGAAATTCGCACGCAAAAGAGTCCTCCAAGACGGCGGTCCGGCACTGCATTTGCCCGGACTGCCTCAAGAAGCTTTATCCCGAGTCGTATCTCGGCTGAGCCCGAGACGAAAAAAAGAGGCAAAAGGAGTGTTGTCCGGGTAGGCCGCGGCCCGCCGCGCGGGGCGTCCCGAAAGAAAGGCCGCGGGTTTGCACGTGCGCCCGCGGACGGGCGCGCGCGGGGGATTTTTGTCAGACGCTGCATTCGAAAAGGCGACTCGGCGGGTCGCCCTCAGGGTTGTTTGGCCGGCCTGAGGGCCCGGCCTCGCCGGGGTCGGGCGTTTGGCGGACTGAGGCGGCGCTTGTCGCCGGGCGCGCGGTTCAAGCGGCGGGGACGGCCGGCGTCTTTCCTTTGCGCCGCGCGCTCGGCGGCGCGGAGAATGGACGCGGCGGTCAGGCCGTATTTCTCCAGGAGCTCCATCGGCTTGCCCGATTCGGCGTAGGTGTCCTGAAGCCCGACGAACTCGATGGGGACGGGGCGGGAGTTCGCCGCCGCCATGGCCACCTGGCTGCAAAGCCCTCCCGCCAGGAGGTGCTCTTCCGCGACGACCAGGGCCCCGGAGGCGCGGGCCGCCTCCTCCACCTTTTCCACGTCGAGGGGCTTCAAGGTGTGCACGTCCACCACGCCCAGGTCCAGGCCCTCCTGGCGGGCCAGATCGCTCGCCTTGAGGGCCTCGGCCACGAGCAGGCCGTTGGTCAGGACGGTGACGTCCCGGCCGAGGCCGTGGACCGTCGCGCGGCCGAACTCGATCTTGTCCTTGTCCGAGTAGAGGATGGGCGCAGGGGGCCTCCCCACGCGGATGTAAACGGGCCCCCGAATCTCGGCGGCCTGCCGGACCAGGCACCGCGTGGCCCAGGGGTCGGCCGGCGCGGCCACGCGGAAGCCGGCCAGCGCACAGGCGAGCGCCAGGTCCTCCACGCTCTGCTGCGAGGGGCCGTCCTCCCCGATGGAGATCCCCCCGTGGGAGGCGACGACCTTGACGTTCAGGCCGGGATAGGCCACGCACATGCGGAGCTGGTCGAACCCTTTGCACATCATGAACACGGCGAAGCTGCTGATGAAGGGGATCTTCCCGCAGGAGGCCAGCCCGGCCGCGGTCGAGACCATGTGGGCCTCGGCGATGCCCATGTTGAAGAACCGCTCCGGGAACTTCTCGGCGAACTTTTTGGTCCGCGTGGATTCGCTCAGGTCCGCGTCCAGGACGACGATGTCCGGGTTTTCTTCGCCCAGCTCGACCAGGGTCTTCCCGTAGGCGTCCCGCGTGGCCCCGCCCATCTCGAACTCTCTGACCAAAGCCTCTGTCACCGAAGCCTCCTCACGCGAGGTCGCGGAGCGCCCTGGCCGTCTCATCGGGATTCGGCGCCCGGCCGTGGAACGCGGGGTTGTTCTCCATCTCTGAAGCGCCTTTCCCCTTGACCGTCCGGGCGATGATGACGCTCGGCTGTCCCCGGTGGGTGGAGCACCTCGAGAGGGCGTCGTGAATCTGGCGGAGGTCGTGACCGTCGATCTCCTGCACGAACCACCCGAACGACTCCCACTTGGGGGCCAGAGGCTCCAGGTTCAGGATGTCCCGGGTGAAGCCGTCCAGCTGAATCCCGTTCACGTCCACAATGGCCGTCAGGTTGTCCAGCTTCCGGTAGGCTGCGGACATGGCCGCCTCCCAGATCTGTCCCTCCTCCGATTCGCCGTCTCCGATCAGGACGTAGGTCCGGTAGGATTTCTTGTCCAGCCGCGCCGCCAACGCCATGCCGACGCCGACGGACAGCCCCTGTCCCAATGAGCCGGTCGAGGCCTCCAGGATGGGGAGAAACCGCTTGTCCGGGTGCCCCTGGAGTCGGCTCCCCAGCTTCCGAAGGGTTCCCATCTCCTCTTTGGAGAGGTAGCCGAACTCGGCCAGCACCGCGTACAGGGCCGGAGCGCCGTGCCCCTTGCTCAAGATGAACCGGTCCCGGTCTTCGAAGTCCGGGTTCTCGGGCCCGCGGTGGCGAAGAAAACAACTGTAGAGGACGAGGAGGATGTCCACCGTGGAGAGCGACCCGCCCGGATGGCCGGACCCCGCGGTCGCGATCATCTGGATGATCTCGCGTCGCAGAGAGCGGGCCCGCTCGGCCAGGCTCTCCAGGGAAGGACGGGCCGGAGAAGGACGGGAGGGGTCGTCCGGGAAATCCTCACGGGATCCGTAGCCGTTGTCGGCCAGGGGAGCCTTCGGCGTGCTCAAAGGCGTTCTCGACTTTGGAGTGCCTGAACCCATCAACGCTGACCTCCCCTCGGGGCAAGGCGAATGGGACCCACAAGCTTCAACCCAGATCCAGGCCGAAGTCAATGGACGGGGAGCGACGGTGAGGCTTTCTCACCAGGCCCGTGAGGATTCCTCACCAGGAAGGTGAGGGCGGCCCCCCGTTCCACAGCCGAAAGACCTCCCCAGGAGACAGCTCACCCGGTGTCTTGCGGTTTGAACCCCCCTCTTGTGTATTCATAGCGAAATTGTCCGGCGAATTCAATCGAAAAACCGCCTTCCGGCTCGGAGCGGTGGCTCCGGGGCATTTTCAATAATAATTATTATTATTGACAAGTGCCGCCAAGGGGATTACATTCAATCCGGCCCGGGGTCGGCGCGAGGCCGCAGGCGGCCCTGCGCACGAGACTCCGCGCTCATGGCAGTCCCCCTCCCTCCCCCGGCGGACGGCCCCATCCCGGACGGCGAAGGCGGGGGGAGGGTGCGGGGCGGACGGCTTTGCCAAGATCGGGTCCCGGAAAATGAAGACCGATACCTCTCCTCGGCGTTCCCTCAGTGAAGCGGGGCTGAGGCGGGCGCTCGGCCGGCGCGGGCGGCGGTACACCCGGCAGCGGGCCGCCGTGTACTGTTGTCTGACGAGACAGGACTCCCATCCGACCGCGGAAGCCCTCTACCTGGAAGTCCTCAAAGAAGTCCCCCACCTCAGCCTCGCGACGGTCTACAAGTCCCTGGAGGCCCTGGTGGCGGCGGGCGTGGTTACGAAGCTCGACTTCGCCGACAGCGCCGCGCGCTACGACGCGCGCTGCGACAAGCACGTCCACGCCCGCTGCCTCCGTTGCGGGAGGGTTCTCGACGTCCCCGGAGAGCTCCCTCCGGCGCCGCCGGTGGACCGTGTCGCGATGAGGGGATTTCAGGTCTCGGGATACCGGATCGAGGTGTTGGGGACCTGCGGGGAATGCGCCCGCAGGAGAGAAAAAACGAAAAAGCCCCTTGTGTGATTCCTCCATGGATGAAAGCCCGGGAAGAAAAACCGCCGATTCTCCTGATCCCGGCGACACCTGCATCGACGCCCTCTCCGACGCGCTGCGGGACGCAGCCGGGGTCGTTTCGGCGGAAATCGACGGCGCCGCCGGCCTTTTGACCCTGCGCTACAGCCCCTCCCAGGCGTCCGGAGACCGGGTGCTCCTGATCGCTTGCCGGACGGCGGGGCGGCTGGGGAGGCATTTCGTCCGCTGTTTCCATCGGGTGACCGAGGCGGATTGCCGGGCGTGCGTCTCCGGCGCGGGCGCGGGGCCGGGGGGGGACCCCGCCCTCGCCGTGAGGCTGGAAGGGCGGACCCTCGAGGTCACCCGCGCGCAGGGAGCCGCCTGGCGGGACGCCGGCCGAGCCGGGATCCTCGAGACGATCACCCGGCCCATCGAAGCCCCGCCCGCCCCTCGCGCGGGGGCCGCCGGGGCGGCGGAGGAGGACCGGGAGCGGTCTCGGATGGCCGTCTTGACCCTCCTTTGCGCCGCCTCCCTGGCGGCCGGGTGGGGGGTGGGATGGTTTCCCTCCGCTCCGCCCTGGGCCCAGAGGCTTCTCTACGGGCTCGCTTACGTCTTTGGCGGCTACTACGCCGCGCGCTCGGCCTGGGGGGTCATCCGGAACTTCTCCATCGACGTGAGCGGGCTGATGATCCTGGCTGCGCTGGGGGCGGCGGCGATCGGCCACTGGGGGGAAGGCGCCGTGCTGATGTTTCTCTTCTCCCTCTCGACGACGCTGGAGTCGGTGGCCATGGGGAAGACCCGGCGCGCCATCCGCTCGCTGATGGACCTCCGTCCCGCCGACGCCCTGGTCCTCCGGGGGGGACGGGAAGTCCGCCTCCCGGTGGAGGAGCTGGAGGTCGGCGACCGCGTTCGGGTGAAACCGGGCGAAAGGGTGCCGGCGGACGGCGTCGTCCTGTCCGGGGAATCGAGCGTGGACCAGTCCCCCATCACGGGGGAATCCATCCCGGTGGAGAAGGGGCCGGGGGACCCCGTCTTCGCGGGGACGGTCAACGACTCCGGGGTCCTGGAGGTGGAGGTCACGCGCCGCGCCGAGGACACCGCTCTGGCGCGGATGCTTCATCTGGTCGAGGAGGCCAGAAGCGCCCGGGCGTCCAGCCAGCGGCTGACTGACTGGTTCGGACGCTACTACTCCGCCGGGGTCATCGGCGGGACGGCGGCCGTCGCCCTCCTCCCGCCGATTTTTTTCGACATCTCGTTCTCTTCGATGTTCTATCGGGCCATGACGTTTTTGGTGGCGGCCTCTCCCTGCGCCGTGGTCATCTCCATCCCGGCCAGCATCCTCTCGGCCATCGCCAACGCGGCCGGCATGGGCGTTCTGTTCAAGGGGGGAATCCACCTCGAGGACTTGGCCAAGGTCCGGGCCGTCATGTTCGACAAGACGGGTACCCTCACCGCCGGCGACCCGAGGGTCACGGACGTTCTTCCCCGCGGCGCGGTCCCGGAGGAGGAAGTCCTGAGGATCGCCGCCTCGGTCGAGAAGTATTCGGATCACCCCCTGGCTGCGGCGGTAGTGGCCGCGGCCTCCGCGCGCCGGCTGACCCTGGAACCTACCTCCACCCTTCAGACCCTCCGGGGACGTGGGGTGAAGGCCACGTTCGGGGACCGAAGGGTCCTCGTCGGTAACGAGAGGCTGTGCCGGGAGGCGGGGATGCCCGTGCCCGAGGATCTGCTGGATCGGATGAAAACCCTGGAGCGGCAAGGAAAGACGACGATGCTTGTCGCCTCGGACACGTTTCTGGGGGTCATCGCCGTGGCGGACTCCCCGCGTCCGGCTGCCCGCTCCGCCATCGAAGACCTGAAGCGCCTGGGTGTGGAGCGGGTCGTCATGCTCACGGGGGACAACGCCCGGTCCGCCCGATCGGCGGGCGAGGCGCTGGGGGTAGACGAGGTCCGCGCGGAGCTCCTCCCCGAGCAGAAGGTGGAGGCGGTGCGGGACGCCCAGCGCCGCTACGGCGGGGTTGCGATGGTGGGCGACGGCGTCAACGACGCGCCGGCCATGGCCAGCTCGACCGTGGGAATCGCCATGGGGGCGGCGGGCACCGACGCGGCCCTGGAAACGGCCGACGTGATCCTGATGGGAGACGACCTGCGAAAGATCCCCTTCGCCGTGAGCCTCAGCCGCCAGGCGCACCGGGTCATCCAGCAGAACCTGACCCTCTCCCTCGGGGTGATGACCCTGCTGGCGCTTTTCTCCCTTTTCGGCTGGGTTCCGCTGCCTTTGGCGGTCGTCGGCCACGAGGGAAGCACTCTGGTCGTCGTGGCCAACGGCCTGCGGCTCCTGCGCTGCGGGCGGACGAAAGGGGATGGACCGCCCCGCGGCGGCTCCAGTCCCGCCCCCGAGCGGCGCGTAGAGACGGGACGCTAGGGCCTTCCCCGGACCGGGCTCCGCTCGACCGCGTCGTAGTGGGAGAACTTCATTGAGTACGTCGCCCGGCCCTCGGAGGCCGAGCGCAGGTCGGTGCTGTAGCCGAACATGTCCGACAGGGGGATGTGGGCCTGGATAATCTTGGTGTTGCCCCGGGTGGAGACCCCCTCGATCCTGCCCTTGCGGGCGTTCAGGTCGTTGATGATCCCCCCGAGGAACTCCTCGGGGGTCACCACCTCGACGCTCATGATGGGTTCCAGCAGGATAGGCGAGGCGGCCTCCGAGGCCGACTGGAAGGCCATGGCCGCCGCCACCTCGAAGGCGGTCTCGGTCGACCGCTCCTCGTCGAAGGTGGCGGCCACGACGCGCGCCGAGAGGTCCACCAGCCTGTAGCCGCCCAGCGGCCCGCTCTCCGCCGCGAGAGCTAGGCTGCGCTCGACGGCGGGGCGGAACGGCTCGGGCAGGCCCGGGTGCGCCGCGTCGATGGCGATCCCCTCCCCCCTCTCCCTGGGTTCCAGGCGGACGGCCACCCGGGCGAAGTGGGCTTTCCCCCCCACCTCCCGGTCGAACGCCCCCTCGGCCCGCGCCGCCGCCGTCACCGTTTCCCGATATACGACCCGGGGCGTCCCCGCCTTCACCGGGACCCTGAACTCCTCCTGCAGGCGGCGAAGGAGGACGTCCAGGTGCAGCTCGCCCATTCCGGAGAGGATGGTCTGGCCCGTGTCCGGGTCCACGCGGACGTGGAAGGTGGGGTCTTCCGCCTGAAGCTTCTCCAGGGACTCGTTGAGTTTTTTCTCGTCGGCCGAGGAGCGGAGCTCCACGGCCCGGTAGAGCACCGGCTCCGGGAAGGTCAGCGCCTCGTACCGGATGGGGGCGTCCTTGGCGCACAGGGTGTCGCCCGTGTACGTCTCCTTGAGACCGGCGACGGCCACAATGCTCCCCGCCTCCGCCGCGTCCAGCCTCTCCCGCTTGTTGGCGAACATCTGGAAAATGCGGGCGGCCCGCTCCTCCTTCCCCCGGTTGGGGTTGTAGACCACCTGTCCGGGGACGAGCTTCCCTGAATAGACCCGGAGGTAGGTGAGGCGCCGCCCCTCGTCGGTCATGATCTTGAACGCCAGGGCCGAGAAGGGGGCCGCGGGGTGGTGCGGCCGCTCGTCCGGCGTTTCCGAGCGCGGGTCCGCCCCGGGGACAGGGGGGAGGTCCAGGGGGGAGGGCAGAAAGTCCACGACGGCGTCCAGCAGGGGCTGGACCCCGATGTTCCGGAGGCCCGAGCCGCAGAGCACGGGGACCGCCCGGCCCGCGAGGGTGGCCCGGCGGATGGCCGCGCGGATCTCCTCCGGCGTCAGCCGCCCGGCCTCTCCCCCCAGGTAGATCTCCAGGAAGCGCTCGTCCGCTTCGGCGACGGCCTCCAGGAGCCCGTCCCGGGCCGAGGCGGCGGCCGCCTGCAGCTCCGGGGGCATCTCGCCGGAGGTGAAGGTCCGGCCCTGGTCCTCGGCGCTCCAGGTGACGGCCCTCCCCTCCACCACGTCAATGACGCCGCGAAAGCCCTCCTCCGCCCCCAGGGGGACCTGCAGGACCAGCTCCTTCGCCGCCAGCTTCACCCGGATGTCTTTCAGGACGTTTTCGAAGTCGGCCCCGACCCGGTCCATCTTGTTCACGAAGGCGAGGCGCGGGACGCGGTAGCGGTCCGCCTGGCGCCAGACGACCTCCGATTGGGGCTCGACCCCCTCCACGGCGCTGAAGATGGCCACGGCCCCGTCGAGCACCCGCAGGCTGCGCTCCACCTCGATGGTGAAGTCCACGTGGCCCGGGGTGTCGATGAGGTTGAGGGTGTGGTCGCGCCAGTGGGTGGAGATGGAGGCGGCCGTGATGCTGATGCCGCGCTCCCGCTCCTGGGTCATCCAGTCGGTGGTGGCGAGGCCGTCGTGGACCTCCCCCATGCGGTGGATCGCCCCGGTGTAGAAGAGAATCCGCTCGGTGACGGTCGTCTTGCCCGCGTCGATGTGCGAGATGATGCCGATGTTCCGGATGCGCTGAAGCTCTTTTGGGTTCATGTCCAGTTCCGGACGAACGGCGCGAGGGCCGGGGGGAGCACCCCGCCGGGCGGTTCCTCACGCACACATTAAGGACCGGAAGATGCGGCGTCAACGGGATTCGGCCGGGTCCACCGAGAGGATCTTCCGGGCGAGCGCGAGGGCCTCCGCCCGGGTCTGGATCTCGCCCGCGGCCCGGGCCTCCTCCAACGCCAGAAGGAGGCGTCCCACCTGCGGTCCCTCAGGGATCCCCAGCGCCTCCATCAGATCGCGCCCCGTCACCCACCGGGGCCCGCGCAGGCCGGGGAGGACCCGCGCCTCGATCTCGGCCAAAACCCCCCGGGCGAATTCCACGACCCGGGAGGTCACAGACCTCAAGCCGCCTCCCCCCGGCGCCGCCAGAGGCCCCCTGTGGGCGTGGGCGTCCGCGATGGCGAGGAGGGCCAGCCCCGGAAGGTCTTCCTCCGCGTCGCGCGCCAGGCGATGAAGGGCCCGCCCGCTCACCGCCTTCGGGTCGCCGCCGGACTCCCGGAACAGAAAGCCCGGCCGCATGTGGAGGCGGACCAGCCGGACGAGGGATTCCCTTTCGCACCGGCTCAGGCGAAGCCTCCCCGCGACTGCCAGCGCCGCCTCCGCGCCCACCTTTTCGTGTCCGTGGAAGGTGAACGCCTTTTCTTCGGCGGGGGGCTCGGCCGATGGGGCCTGGGTGTCCGGCTTGCCGGCGTCGTGGAGGAGGGCCGCCAGCTTGAGGACCGGGAGGCGGTGGGGCGGGGCCAGGTAATCCCGCGCGGATCGACCCAACGGGTCCTCGCCCGCAGGGTCGGGCGGGAAATCCTTCAGGAGGTCTTCCAGGGCCTCGACGGTGTCGAGGGAGTGCGTCAGGACGTCCGTGTGGTGGTGGCCGCCCTGCTGGAGGCCGTCCATCCGCCGGCAAGGGGGGAAGAGGACGTGGAGCACGCCGGAGTCGCGCATCCCGCGAAGGGTGAGCCCCCCGCGCGGCGCCGCGAGCGTCCCGAAGAGCTCGGCCCGCACCCGCTCGCCGGGCTCTCCTTCGAGCCGGGCCGCGTCGCGCCTGAGCCGGGAGAGGGTCGAGGGGTCGATGGAGAAATCCAGCTGCGCCGCGAGGCGGTAGGCCCGCAGGAGGCGGAGGGGGTCCTCCCGGAACACCCGATCCGAGACCGCGCGGATGCGGCGGGCCGCCAGGTCTTCGAGCCCCCCTGCGGGGTCGAGGAGGTCGTCCGGATCGGGAAGCCGGCAGGCCAGGGCGTTGAGGGTGAAGTCCCGGCCCCGCAGGTCGGCCAGGATGCCCCCTCCCCGAAGGTCGCTGAAGTCAACCCAGCCGGCGGGCGGAAGCCCCCGCCCCGCAGGCTCCGGGATCACCCGCCAGTTGGCTGCGTCGAGCCGGACGAGGCGCCCCCCGGTCGCTCGTCCGGCGAAGGCCCGCGCGGCGGCTTTGGCTTCGGGGACGGCGCAGTCCACGTCCCGCGTCCCTCCCTCCCCCAGCGGGCGGCCCAGGGCGACATCCCGGAGATAGCCGCCGACGAGGTAGACGGGCACTCCCTGCGTCTTCGCCAGATCGTTCAGCGCTTGAACCAGCGGGTCTGATGCCATCTGCCGCAGGAGCGCCGCGAGGAGCTTTCCGCGGGCGGGGTTCATGGGGCCTTCGCCGCTCCCTCTTCGGGTGAACTTCCCCCCCCTCCCAATATGGGAGAGGGAAAGTCCACCGCGCCATTTTGGAGGGTCTTGAGAAGCCCTGCAAAAGGGGAGGGCGGTTTCCGCCGGGGCGCGAGGCCGGTTTTGCACGCCGGGCGGCGACCGGGGGGAAGAGGCGCGGGTCCGGAGAGGCGCTTGCCGCCGGACGACGCGTCTCAGGAAACGGTGGCGGCGACGGCCTTCATCATGCTCACCATTTCCTGCCGGCCGAAGGGCTTGGTCAGGACGCGGCCGATGCCCGCTTCCTCGAGCTCCGCGGGCTCGATGTCCTGGATCCATCCCGTGACGAGGACCACGGGGACTTCCGGGCGCGCGGCCTTGACTCTCTTGGCCAGGGTGACGCCGGTGATTCCCGGCATGCTGAGATCGGTCAGGACGATGTCGGGGGGGTCCGCGTAGAACTTCCGCAGGCCCTCTTCCCCTGTGCTGGCGGTGATCACCGTGTGGCCCATGGATTTCAGCAAGTCCGCCATGAACCCCAACACTTTCGGGTCGTCGTCCACCACCAGCACCCGGCGGGGGGGGATCCTGTCCGCGTCCTCTTCGCTCACCTCTCCCGGTTCGGTCGGATGGGCGCGCGGAAACAGCAGGCGGACCGTCGTCCCTCGCCCCTCGGCCGACTCGACCGTGACTGAGCCTTTGTGCTTGGCCATGATGCCGTAGACCGTGCTGAGGCCGAGGCCTGAACCCCGTTCGCCCTTGGTGGAGAAGAAGGGGTCGAAGATCTTGTCTCGGATTTCCGCGGGAATCCCCGTGCCCGTGTCCCTCACCAGGACCGTGACGGTTTCCTGATCGGCTTCCGTCCTGAGCTCGATCTGCCCGCCCCGGGGCATGGCGTCGACGGCGTTGAGGATGAGGTTGATGACGGCCTGGCGGACGTCGGAGGGATTCCCCTGGATCACCACTTCCTCGGCCGTGACCTCCTGCACCCCGATCGTCAGGCCCCGGGCCTCCGCCTCCTTCTTCCACTTGGGACGGGTGAAGAGTTTGGCGTCTGAGACGACCTGGTTGACGTCAAAGGCGACGAAGTTCTTCTCGCCCCGCAGGCGGCTGAACCCCTGGATTCGGCGGATGGTTGTCGCCCCGTCGAGGGCGGCGGTCTTGATCGTCCGCAGGGCGGCGGTGACGTGCTCGTCGAGGCCTTTCGACCGGATCAGCTCGACCGCGCCCAGAATGCTCATCAGGGAGTTGTTCACGTCGTGGGCGATTCCCGCCGAAAGCTCGCCCAGGACCTTGAGCCGCTCCACCTGGACCAGCATTTGTTCGAACTTCTTCCGCGCGGTCAGGTCGTGGAGAATGCTGAGGGTGGCCATCTTGTGGGCGTACAGGATGGACCGCGACCGGATCTCCACGTCGACGCTTCCCCCGTTGGCCTTCTGCAGGGTGTAGTAGTAAGGGTCGGGCGGCTCGGCGATGGGGGTCAGCAGCGAGGACGGCGAATCGGTGGCGTGCGGGCCGGAGAGGATGAGGCTGTTGAACTCCATCCCCTGCAGCTCCTCGGACGTGAAGCCGAACATCTCCACGGCCGCTTGGTTGGAAAAGGCGATCTTCCCGTCCTGGATGACCAGAATGGGGTTGGCGGCCATCTCCACCAGCGAGCGGTAGCCCTCGAGCTCGATGAGCTTCGCCTCTTTGTCCAGGTAAGCCCGCGCCGTGCTGCGGAACAGAAAGGCCAGAAACTCGGCCTCCTCCTCGCGCGAGGCGGCGGAAACCTCGGCGCCCACCATGTACTCGCCGCTGGAGGTCTGTTCGCACCACCGGATGTTCGCGCGGACATGGAGTTTCCTCTCAGCGCCGCTCTCGTCTTTGACGGGCAGGGTCAGGTCTTTGACCGTATCCGGATCGAGGGGCTTTTTGCTGTAGAACCGCAGGCCGGCGTAGGAAATGTCCCGGATCTCGCATTCCATGTCCTCGACTTGGCAAGGGAAGACGGCGGGAAGTCTGGGGCTTCGCCTTCTGTCTCGATGGCTCTCCTCGCTCCCGGCTTCCGGACGGTCGTCCACCTTCCGCCCTTTATCCAGCCTTTCGAGACCCCCTATCGTCCAGTCGCGGCTGACGTGGTTGTCCTTTTTGGGCACGGAACACTTCTCCAAGAGGGGAAATCCGCCTGTCTTCCATCTCATCGGCAACGCGACACGCGGTCTTTAGGCAAGACGGATCATTTTTCTCATTCCCGCCGGCGCCTTCCCGCGGATCAAGCGTTTCTCGGGGGCGAGAGGCGGTTTTCAAAAAAGTCCCGGGTCATTCCTTCTCCGCGACCACGATCATCCGGAAGCCCTCCCTGTCGTAGGCCCGGCCGTCGTAGTCGCCGAAGGCCCTCCAGTACGTCAGACCCGCCTGGCGGAGCATGCGGACCGTCTCGGCCAGGGTGTAAAGGCGGATGCTGCTGAAGAACTCCTTCCGCTCGCCCTCGTCGGGGACGATCGTCCGCCGTGTCAGAAGCCGGCCCCGCTCGTAGTCGAACGTCATCTCGCTCAGCAGCTTGGTCCCTTCCCCCTCTTCCCAGAAGCGCGGCGTGAAGTGCGCCATGAGCCATTCCTTATTGAGGACGTCGAGCAGGAAACGGCCCCCCGGCCTCAGCGCCCGCGCGACGCCGTTCAGGACCGCCTGGTCGTCCGCCTCCTCCTCGAAGTAGCCGAACGACGTAAAGAGGGAGAGGACAGCGTCAAACGTCCCCGGGCGATAGGGGATCTCGCGCATGTCGGCGCAGGTGAACGGGGGGGCGGCCGCGCCCTCCTCGCGGCTTTCTTTCCGGGCTAGCTTCAAAAGCTCCTGGGAAAGGTCCAGGCCGAAGCACGGATACCCCCTCCGCCGCAGGGCCAGGGTGTGCCGGCCATAGCCGCAGCAAAGGTCCAGGATGCGGAGGGGGGGCGAGAGACCCAGGAGGCGGACGGCGGCCTCCACCTGGGATTCCGTCTGGTGACCGCGGGGGTAGGCCCGGACGTAGTCCCGGCCGAAGAACGTCTTCGTCCAGTCGGGCACGGCAGCCCCTCCCGGCTTCGTCCGGTCAGGCGATGAGTCTACCCCCGTCCACGGCGAGGATGGCGCCGGTGATGAAGTCCGACCCTTCGATGAGAAACAGGACGGCGGCCGCCACGTCCTCCGGGGAGCCCACCCGCTTTAGGGGGACGGCCCGCTTCACCGCCTCCGCTTCCTCCGGGGTGAAGTCCTCCGGCAAGAGCACGGGCCCCGGCGCGACGCCGTTGACCTGGACCTCCGGGGCCAGCGCCAGCGCCAGAGATTTGGTCAGGTTCACCAGCGCCGCCTTGGACGCGCAGTAGGGCAGGTAGCCTTTATAGGGCCGCTCGGCGGCCCAGTCCACGAGGTTGACGATCTTGCCCTGTCCCCGCGCCTTCATGCCGGGACCGATCCGCCGGGCGAGCAGAAAGGGGGCCTTGGCGTTGACGGCGAAATTCCGGTCCCAGTCTTCTTCGGTCAGCTCTTCGAAGCGTTTTCGGTCATACACGGAGGCGCTGTTGACCAGGACGTCGATGGGTCCGAGGCCGGCCTCGACCTCGGACACGATGGCCTCGACCTGCTCCGCCCGGGACACGTCGCCCTGAACGGTGAGGGCCTGGACGCCCCGGGCGCGGATTTCCGCCGCGGTCTCCTCGGCCCGCTCGCGGGAGCGGTTGTAGTGGACGGCGATGTCCACCCCCCGTTCCGCCAGCCGCAGCGCGACGGCGCGCCCCACCCGGACGGCCGAGCCCGTGACGAGGGCACGCTTGCCCTTCAGGTTCAAGGAAGGCCTCCGCGAACCGCCGGGCGCGGACCCTTCGGCCGGGATCCGGAGGAGCGCCGAGGAAGGGGCGGAGCGGCGGGGGGCCTCATGCCTTCTCGCCCTTCCCCCGGTAGGCGGCGCAGGAGGTCGGGGTTTCCCAGAGCCTGACCTCCACGACGGGGAGCCCCAGGGAGACGGCGTAGTCGAAGATGAGGCGGGCGACGTTCTCGGAGGTGGGGTTCGCGTCCATCGCGAAGTGCGACTGGCGGTGTTCTCGGAGGATCGGCAGGAAGGGGTCGTCCTTGCGCAAAATCATCGTGTGATCGAGATGGGCGTCCACCCAGTCTTTGATCGTCCGCTTGATGTCGCCGAACTCCATGACGAAGCCGGTCTCGTCCAATGTCTCGCTCTCCAGGGTGACTTCGAGCCTGCCGTTGTGCCCGTGCAAGGACTTGGATTTGCCGCCGTAGTCCAGGAGCCGGTGGCCGTAGCAGAAGTCGATCCGTTTCGTCACTCTGTACATTCGAGTTCCCCGGCGACGCGCGCGCCACCTCATCCCCCTCCACACCCAGGGACGCGGCGAGGCTGGAGGGGGTGGCCCTTTCCCATCGCTCACCTAATTACCTGATTTACGGGGTGTCAGCAAGCATCCGGGCTTTCCAGCAGTGGGTCAGTTTCGTGTTGGGCAGACAGGCTGGTTTCTTCTCCAGCCCGGACGTTCCCGCAGGGGGGCAGCCCCGGGCGGTGTAGGGGCGACGCGGCGCCCTGGGCGAGCCAGCGGCTCGCCCCTACAGCCGAGTGTAGATCGGGGGGGCCGCTCCAGAGATGGGGCGGCCCCTCTCGCGCAGGCGCCGGACGCCTCAAACGGACGCCGGAGGGCGCCATCCGGCCCATCCGGCCAACCCGACGACACCCAGCCCTCGGTGAGAAGGCCGGAGGCCGGGCGAAGTCCTCACAAGATGGGCAGGTACTTTTCCAGCTCGTACCGGGAGACGTGGGCCCGGTATTCGTGCCACTCCATCCGCTTGTTTTCCAGCAGCTTCGTGAAGACGTGGTCTCCCAGGCTCTTGCGCAGGAGTTCGCTCTTTTCCGCCTCCTTGATGGCCTCGTTCAGGTCCGAGGGGAGCGACCGGATCTCCAGGGTCCCCCGCTCCCGCTCGGTCATCTCGTACACGTTCCTCTCGACGGGGTCGTCCAGCTTGTACTTCCCTTTGATGCCGGCCAGGCCCGCCGCCAGCATGGCCGAAAAGGCGAAGTAGGGGTTGCAGGCCGGGTCCGGGGAGCGGAGCTCCACGCGCGTGGCCTGCTCTTTGCCGGGCTTATAGATGGGCACGCGGACCAGGTCCGATCGGTTGCGGATGGCCCAGGTGAGGTAAACGGGCGCCTCGTATCCGGGGACCAGACGCTTGTAGGAGTTCACCCACTGGTTCAGCACCAGGGTGATTTCGGGGATGTGCCGCAGGAGGCCGGCGATGTATCCCTTGGCCACGTCGGAGAGGTAATGCCGGTCCTTCGGGTCGAAGAACGCGTTTTTGGACCCCGTGAACAGCGACTGGTGGGTGTGCATGCCGCTCCCGTTCTCGCCGAAGAGGGGCTTGGGCATGAAGGTGGCGTACATGGTGTGGGCCATGGCGGTTTCCTTGACGACCAGCCGGTAGGTCATGCAGTTGTCCGCCATGGTGAGGGCGTCGGCGTAGCGCAGGTCGATCTCGTGCTGGCTGGGACCGACCTCGTGGTGGCTGTATTCGACGTCGATGCCCAGGGCCTGGAGGGTCAGGACGGCGTCCCGCCGGAAGTTGGCCGCCGCGTCCAGGGTCGTCATGTCGAAGTATCCGCCGTGGTCGAGGATCTCCGTGCCGTCCGAATTTCTGAAGAGGAAGAACTCCAGCTCGGGGCCGACGTAGAAGGTGTATCCCAGGCCGGCGGCTTCCTTCAGGTTTCGCTTGAGGACGTAGCGGGGGTCTCCCTCGTAGGGGGTGCCGTCGGGATTGAGGATGTCGCAGAACATCCGGCCGACGTTGCCCTGAGGTCCGCTCCGCCAAGGGAGCAGCTGGAACGTGGACGGATCGGGCATCGCCACCATGTCGCTCTCGTCGATGCGGGCGAACCCCTGGATGGAGGAGCCGTCGAAGCCCTGACCCTCGTAGAGAGAGAGCTCCAGCTCGTCGTAGGTGATGGCGAAGTTCTTCAAATTCCCCAGGATGTCCGTGAACCAGAAGCGGATGAACTTGACGTTTTTCTCCTTGACGACGCGGAGGACGTACTCGCGGTCCTTGGTTTTTTCCTGCACCCCCTTTTGGACGCCCTTGCGGGCGGCTGCGCCCTTTGCGGTCTTGGCCATAAGGCCCTCCTTCGAAGAGAGATTGCGAGCCCCGGAACCAACGAGAGGGGAATTTAGTGGGTGAATGTTTCGGAAAGATTACGGCGGGATTAAATCCGTATTAAAAAAGCAGGCTCAGCCGACGAACTTGTACCCCACGCTCCGGACGGTCCGGATACACGCGCGCCCCCCCGCCTCCACCTTCATCCGCAGGCGCCGGACGTGGACGTCCACCGTTCTCGTCCCCCCCAGGTAATCCTCCCCCCAGACCCTCGTCAGCAGGTGTTCCCGGGTGAAGGTGCGCCCGGGATGGGTCATCAGGTATTTGAGCAGCTCGTACTCGCGAAACGTCAGGCTCAGGGGCTCGCCGTCCAGGGAGATTTCGTATCGTTCCTCGTCCAGCTCCAGGCCGGCGCGGCGCTTTCGCCTCCCGGCGGAAGAGCTCCCGGCTGAGGGCTGCCGGAGGGGGCCGTACAGGGAAGGGCCGAGGAGGTTCCGGACGCGGAGGCGGAGTTCCTGCGGCCGGATCGGCAGGCACATCACCTCATCGGCCTGGAGGGGGACGGGTAGGGTGTCGGCGTCCTCAGGACCCACCAGGAGGAGCGTCGGCGAGGGCGGTCTCTCCCCGGAAGGCCGGCCCTGGGGGGAGGGCAGACACGCGCCCACATAATCCCGCCCGTCCACGATGAGAAGGGAGGTGCCCGGGATGAGGAGGGGGGGGCCCGGAATGGCCTTGGGCGCCGGCGGCCTTGTTCCCTCCCGCGGGGGCGGGGCGTTGCGCACGACCCTCACCCCAAGGGGGGCGAGGGCCTCGTCGAGCCGGTCGGCCAGGTCGGCGTCCCGGCTGAGGAGGAGGGCTTCGGTCGTCCGTTTGACCATGGGGGGACCCGGCGCTCAGGGAAAGCGTGAAACCGACGCGTCCATCATAGGTCGGCGTTTTGGCGGCGCGCAACCGACCCGCTTGCGGGGCGTCCTGAGCGGGGATCTGGAAATTGCGAAGGGCGCAGCCCGGGCGCTCACCCATGGACCGGCTGAACAGCGCCGCCCGGTCAATTCCCGAGGTAGTCCTCCAGGCGCACGCGCCCGCTGCCCATGGGCGTGACGATTTCGAAGCGCTTTCGGGCTTCGGGCTTGGAGAGGGGCGGCTTGGTGGCGTCGATACCCAGGATGCCGTTCTCCAGGGGGTCGTCCGGGAATTCCCGAAATTCCGGACAGGCGTAATCCAGCGCGAACCCGCGGGTGCCCTTCACCGTGAGGATGTCCTTGGCCGGGTTGACCCGCATCGACAGGGCCCAGATGATACTTTTCATGTCGTAGATGTCCACGTCGTCGTCGACGACAATCACCACCTTTTGCAGGACGTTGAAGGACAGGGCCGCCATCAGGACGGCTTTGGCGTGTCCTTCATAGACGGGATTCATCTGGACAATGGCCAAAAAGCGCGCCCACGGGGGGCAGAAAACGTCCAGGATCTCCGTGTTGCCGTAGACCCGGCTCAGGTTCTGGTAAATCTCGGCCTCGTTCGGCAGGGCCACGAGACATTGGTGATCGGTGAAGAGGGTTGCGTTGCAGTGGCGGTAGATGGCGTCTTTGCGCAGGGTGATGGCGGTCACGTCCCAGATGTGACGCTTGCCGGCGTGACCCATGTAGCCGGTGAATTCGCCGAAGGGTCCCTCCTCTTCGAGCACGCCAGGGGGGACCACGCCCTCGATGACGATCTCCGCGGTGGCGGGCACCATGAGGTCCGACGTTTCGCACCGGACCATCTCCACCGGCTCCCGGAGGAGCGAAGCCGCCAGCGCAAACTCGTCGTAGCCGTCGTGGCGCCCGCTGTAATTGGCCGCGATCTCGTAAGCCGGGTGGAGTCCAATGGCGACGGCCATCGGCATCGGCTCCCCGCTGGCTTCATGCTTCATGTAATGGGCGTAGTTGTGCCTGCGGCAAATGAGGATCCCGGTGTGTCGGGGTCCCTTGATCTGCGTCCGGAGCATGGCCTCGTTTTGGACGCCCGTGTCCGGGTCCCGGGTGATGTGGATGCCGCCCCCGATGTACCGGGGGCCGATTTCGCCTCCGTCCCCTTCGGTGTGAACGGCAATGGGGATACGGAAGAGGTCCGCGTCTTCTCCCAGCCAGATGATTTCCTTGCACGGAGGGCTCTCCGCGATCCGGATTTCACCCGGCCCCTGGGCGAGCCGTGCGGCTGTTTCGTGCATCACGCGCTGGGGAGGCACGCCGAGGGCGATCCCTTGCAGCTTCCGCGTGCTGATGATTCGATCCACCACGCGCCAGCCCGGATATCCCTTGACGTTCTCGAAGAGCAAGGGCCGCGCACTCTGAGAGCAGAGTGCGCCCATTTCGGTGAGGGGGTCTACCTCCTTCGTGATGTGCAGCACTTCCTCCTCGATGTCCTCCAGGTAGGTGCGCAGATCCTGCATGCTCAAAGTCTCCTTTGCACAGAGGGAGCCCGCCGGCCTTCGCCGCGGATGCGGGGAGGGCCGGCCGGCCCAAAGAGATGGGAATCACATGATGTCGGGAGAAACGAAGTCGTTCGTATAATACCGATTCACGGACAACGGATTCTTGAGGCCTCCGTATCTTGTCAGGGTTCCGATCGTTTCTTCCCAGTCCTCTTGTGCCATCCAGCCGAGGGGCTTTCCCTGGGTGTGTTTCGTGCGGAGAAGGGAGAGATACGCATCCAACACCTCCCGGGCGGCCTTCGGGTCCTTCATGGACAGCGGAGCCTGTTTCTTTAGGGCGGCGAGCGCCTCCTCCCGGTGATTGAGGGTGTACTGGACGCCTCGAGCCACCGCGCGAAGAAGGCCGCGCAGGGTGTCGGCCCTTTCGGTCAGGACGGAGTTGTGGACCGCGATCCCGGTCCCCAACGTGTTGACTCCGAAGTCCGCATACCGGAGGAAATCAACCTTTGCCCCCTTGGAGCGCACGAAGGGAACATCGTTCGGGAAAAAACCGATCATGGCGTCCACGTCACCCTGAATGAGAACGGTGTAGCGGGCCGCCGGGGTCGTGTTGACGAACTGAATCTTCGACAGGTTCACCTGGTTGCGCTCAGCCATCGCCGGGAAGATGGCTTCTCCCGCGCCCGCTGCGGCGCGGGACACCCGCTTGCCTTCGAGGTCTTTCGGTGTGCGGATCCCCGAAGACTGCCGGTAGATGACGGCGAGAGGGGAAGTCTGAAAATAGCCCCAAACGATTTTGACGGCCAGGCCCTGGCTGATGAACGTGGCCCCCGTGGCGGCGTCTCCGGTCGCAAAGAGAAGCTTCTTGGCGCCCATCAACTGAAAGTTGGCGACCGAACCTCGGCCGTCCTGAAAGTCCAGGTCGATTCCCTCGGCTGCGAACCATCCTTTTTCTCTCGCGAGGAAAATGGCGGCGACCTTCGGCGTGTGTAACCAGTCGTTTTTCAGGATCACCCGGCTTTTTTCCTCGCTCGAGACCGTCAGCGCCGAAGCGAAAATCAGGAAGGGCGCCGTCCACACCGCGAGTGAACGAAAGAGCGGGCTTTTTCCGGAACGCATGTTCGACCCTCCTCGTTTGGCTGGACTGCAAGCGGATTTGTTGAATGGGAATGCATGATAGATTGATTTTTGTCAACGACCTGATGGCCGGGCGTTTCTCCTTTCAAACACGGATGGAAGAGGGCCTCGGCAATCGCCCGTGATTGACGCATTTACATGCGAGCTTCCCGCTTCAAAGCCGCACAAGGCCGTGCCCGCCGCCCGTTGCCGTTTGAACTCATTGGACCCTTATCCGGCGGGCTTGTCAACAGATTTTCGATCCACAAAACCGAGATCTGGGCGGTCAGACGGGCACGGGCGGTCACCGGTTCGCGGGAATTCCGGGCGCTCGCGCAAAACCGACCGGTCCGGCATCGAGGGCGCCCGGGGATGCGGGTTCAGAGGTCACAGACCTCAAGACGCCTTGTGACCCCGACCCCCAGGTGATATCATCTGGCGCGCCCTTTTTCTTCGGGCGGCGAGGCCGCAACCCCCTCCACAGGAGGCGAGAAAGCCGGGTTGGACCGTCGGAGGTGGATACGGATCATCTGGCTCGCCCTTCTGGCCTACGGGGCTGTGCGGTTCGTCTACGGAGGAATGGTCTCTCCCGCCCGGTTCATCATCGGCGATTTTTACTCGGCCTTCCCCGCTCCCTACGTCCAGTCCTACAACCCGGCCCTTCTCCGGGAGGCCGTCTTCGGGGAGAGCCTCGTCAGCCGGCAGGGAGACTGGGGCTACGGCCCGGGGTTTCACCTGGTCACGCTTCCGCTCACGTGGCTCGGCTCTTACCGCCTCATCGACCTTCTGACGCTCTCTGCGCTGTGGCTCCTGGCCGGCGCCGCCTTTTGGCTTTGCGGGCGGAGAGTGCTCTCTTTGTCCGGGTGGACGGAGTGGTCCCTATTCGCCCTTCTCTGGCTGCACTTCACCCCGTTGCATGCCGCCTTCGGGCAGCGCGCCATCGAGGTCCTGGAGCTTTTCCTCATCCTGTGGGCCTTCGCGTTCTGGGAGCGCCCGTGGGGTGGAGGGAGCGCCATCGGCCTCGCCGCGACGCTCAAGTTCCTGCCCGCCGTCTTCTTCCCCTACCTGGCGTGGAAGAGGCGGTGGAAGGCCCTGGGGGCCGCGGCGCTCGTCGCGGCCGCCGTGTCCGCCGCCGCGTGGCCGGTCCTCCCCTGGTCCAGGTCGAACACGCTGCGGGAGTACCGGGAGACGACCTTCGGGGGGGGCCACACGCTGACCCACGCCTACAACCAGTCCCTGGTCAACCTGATCCAGCGGGCTTTCCTCGAAAGACGGTCGGAGGGGCTGTGGCTGGTGATCCGCAATTCGGAGTGGGTCCGCCGCTTCGCGGGATGGGTCAACCTGGGCGTCCTGGCCGCCCTGGCGATCTACGGCATCTCCCGCATCCCCGCCGCAAGGCCCGGCCCCCTCGCCCTGGAGTGCGGCCTTCTCCTGCTGGCGATGGTGATGCTCGTCAACCGGAATCAGACCTATTATCTGGCCTTCGCCCTGCCGGGGGTCTCTGCGGCGGCTGTTCACCTGCTCCGGGAAGCGCGCGGCCCGGCGGCCTGGGGGGACGCGCGCTCGCGCCGGGCATGGGCGGCGGCCCTGGCCCTGGCCTACGGCATGATGAGCCCGCCGGTCCCCATGGGCCTCATCGACCGGTGGCTGAAGGCGCCCCCTTCGACGGCCCTCGACGTCTGGAAGCTGTGGGGCGGGCCGGGGATCGGAGGGGTGATCCTGCTCGCTGTCCTGGTGGGCATCCACGCGAGGGCGATTCGGGCGGAGAGGGTGCGTGGCGCGTGAGAGGGACGTGAAAGCCGGGGAGGGGAGCCCGGAGGGAATGCGCGGCCGGGCGGCCGGCGGCGCCCTTTCCGGGTTCTTCGAGCGGCGCGCGGGGTGGCTCCTGATCCTGATCCTCCTGGGCGCTTTCTGGCTCCGGGTGTACGGCCTGGACCGCATCGTGGACTCCAACCACGACGAGGTCAATCCCCTGCTGGCCGGCTTCCGCCTGACACAGTCCCGGTTCCTGCCCGGCGGTCCCTGGGTCGAGAATTTCTTCGTACAGCTTTTCCTGTACTACAACGGGGCCAGCTCCCCCCTCATTCAGTTCGTGAACCTCGAGACCCTGAACGCCCTGGGGATTCCCCTGCGGGAGTTCTACTTCTTCCTGCCCTACGCCGTCGCCGGGACGCTTTCGCTCCTGGGCCTCTACCTTCTCGGCGGACGCTGGTTCGACCGGCCGACGGGGCTTCTGGCGGCGGCCCTCGCGGCGGCGGCGGCTTACCACGGGGTCGTCTCCCGCATCAACCACCCCATGGTCGGGATTCTCCTCAACCAGGTCTTCATGTTCCTGGCGGCGGAAAAGCTGCTCTCCACCCGCCGGAAGGTCTGGGCCTTCCTGTTCAGCCTGATGCTTTGCCTGGAGGCCCTCTCCAACAACGGCTTCCCCTTCACCCTCCTCATCCTCGCCTACTACGGCTGGATGCGCCTGCGGCGGGGAGGGGATTCCCCCCGGCGGACCCTGGGACGGATCTGGGAGTTCAAGCGCGAGACCCACCTGATAGGGTGGGGGGTTCTTCCCCTGGCCGTGATCCTCCTTCAGTTGGGCCTCTTCGCGGCGGCCCTCTGGCGCGGCGAGCTGCTGGGGCTTCTGGCCTGGTCCGTCGGGCACAAGCGCCCGATGACCTTCTCGGCCCAAAACCTGCTGGTCTTTGCCAGCGCCTTCGGGTTCGTCATGATCGGGGTCGCCCTGATCGCCTTCCTGATGAGCTTGCCCAACCTCTTCCGCCTCAACGTCCGGGGGCTTCTGGCTTGGTGGACGATCCTCCTCGGCGTCCCGTTCCTGGGGGTGTTCTTCGTCCAGGAAGTCCACCTCATCGCCACGTGCGGCGTCCCGCTGTTCCTCCTGACGGCCGACTGGCTGGTCCGGGGGATGCGCTCCCGAAGGGCTGGGCTGAGGCCGTGCGCCGCCGGGCTGGCGGTCCTCACGCTGGCCGAGGCCCTCTCGGGCTCCCTGGCGGTGAACCTCGCCTTCAAGACGCCGAACGGCTCGTGGTACACCAGCGCGGAAGGCCAGGGGGCCGTCGGCGGGTCCCGCCGCTTCCGGGGGATGAAGTCGGCCGGATACTGGATCCGAAAGTACGGCGGGCCGAAGAGCCGGGTGTACGTCAACAAAGACCACGGCCTGGCCGAGCTTTACTTCGGGGCCGTCTGGTGCGCCTGCGGCGACCCGCGGCGCAAGCGCCTTTATTCCTTCGAGGATTTCCGGCCGAACCCGCCGCTGGACTACATCGTGTGGATGGGGGAGGGGCCCGTCTCCGAAGAGCTGCGGCGGGTCGTGGACCGCTATCACCTGGCGGGGACCATTTACGACGGGACGGAGCGCCTCGCCCGGATCTACGCCCGGGAGCCGCAGCCGGTGCGGGACCTCCGGCACGCCGAGGCGGTCCGCCGGTTCGATGAGGAGTTCGGCCGCCTGGACCGCTACCTCACCAGCCCCTACGCGGGGATGGGCTTTTGGATGAATTGAGAGGGGGCCGTTCAGTACTCCGCTAGTCGCCGGACCGCCGCCAGGATTTTCTCCGTGGTGGGGAGAAAGGTCTTTTCCAGGGCGGGATGGAAGGGGATCGGCGTGTCGAGGCTTCCCACCCGCAGGAGGGGGGCGTCCAGGCTCTCGAAGGCCTCCCGGGCCACGAAGGCCGCCAGCTCCGCGCCGACGCCTCCCGTCAGGTGGTCCTCGTGGACCATGAGGGCGCGCCCCGTCTTGCCGACGGATTCCAGGATCAGCTCCTTGTCGAAGGGGCGGATCGAGCGCAGGTCAATCACCTCCACCTCCAAGCCGTCTTCCTCCGCCGCGAGGGCGGCCGCTTCCAGGGATTCGAGCACCGTTGAGCCGTACGTGACAAGGGTCAGGTCTTCCCCCTCGCGGATGACCCGCCCCTTGCCCAAGGAGAGGCCGCCGGGCTCCTTGGGGACCTCCTCCCGCAGGGGCTCGGGAAAGTGGTGGAGCGGCAGGTTGTAGAGCCGCTTGTATTCCAGGAACAGGACGGGGTTGGAGTCCCGGATGGCGGCGGGGAGGAGTCCCTTGACGTCGCCCGGGGAGGCGGCCGCCACGATCTTCAGGCCCGGGACGTGGAAGAACCATCCCTCGGGGTTGTGGGAGTGAAAGGCGCTCGAGCTGTTGAGCGCGCCCGCCGGCAGGCGCACGGTGACGGGAACGTTCACCTGGTGGTGGTAATAGTGGTTCGCCGCGTAATCGACCAGCATCTTGAAGGCGTTGGTGACAAAGTCCGAATACTGAAGCTCGGCCACCGGATGAAGTCCCATCATCGCCATCCCCAGGGCCGCCCCGATGAATCCCGACTCGGTCAGCGGGGCGTCGATGACGCGCTCTTTGCCGAATTCCTTCAGGAAACCCTTGGTGATGCCGAAGGCCCCGCCGCCGAGGCCGATGTCCTGGCCGATGAGGACGACCCTTCGGTCGCGTTGCATCTCCTGGCGGAGGGCCTCGGAAATGGCCTTGCGGTAAGGCGGGATTTTCATGCCCCATCCTTCCGGTGCCGCCGGGCGCCCGTCTCGGGGTTCTCCGCGAAGACCCCGTCTTCGGCCGTCGCGGGATCCGGGTGCGGGCTTTTTTGGGCGAACTCGATGGCCCGCTCGATCTCCCGCAGGACCCGCTCGTCCATCTCCCGGAGCTCTTCCGGGGTGCAGATCCCCTGGTCGATCAGAAACGCCTCATACGTGGGGATGGGGTCGCGGGCGGCCCAGCGCTCGAGCTGCTCGGGCGGGACGTACTCGGCGTACCGGTCGTAGAGGGAGTGCCCGACCATCCGCATGGTGACGCACTCGATGAGCGCCGGGCCGAGGCCCTGCCGCCCCCGCCGCACCGCTTCGCGGCACACCGCGAAGACCTCCAGGACGTCGGTCCCGTCCACGAGCCACCCGGGGATCCCGTAACCGGGGCCCTTCATGGCGAGGCAAGGGCTGGCTTGGTGGGAGGAGGGCGGGGTCTTGTAGGCCCACTGATTGTTTTCGATGACGACGACCACAGGGAGCCGGTGGACCGCGGCGAAGTTGATCCCCTCGTGGAAGTCCCCATTGGAGACGGCCCCCTCGCCCAGGTACACCATCCCGGCGGCGGGCTCCCTCAGGTAGCGCAGGGCGTACAGCGCCCCGGCGAGGATGGGGAGGCTCGTGCCCAGGTGGCTGATGGGCGCCAGGATGCGGTTCTGGAGGTCGCCGTGGTGGACGTTGCCGTCCCGCCCGCGGGTGTACCCGTCTATCCGGCCGAAAAACTGCGCCATGGTCCGCTCCGGCGTTTGTCCGCGGATGAAGCGCGCCGCCATGTTCCGGTGCATCGGGAACAGGACGTCGCCGTCCTCCAGGGCCGCGGCGCTTCCGACGGCCGTCGCCTCGTTGCCCCGCCCGAAGAAGACGGAGCCGGGGATGAGCCCCTGAAGGAAGAGGCGCTCCTCGGCTTCCTCGAAGCGCTTTTGGAGGAGCATGAAGTAGTAGAACCGGGCCAGCTCCTCCCGGCCGAGGTGGGAGGCCATCTCCAGCTTCGGCCGGCGCCAGGCCCGAACCCCCTCGAAAAAGTAGCTGTGGCCCTTGAGGTCCTCGAAGAAATCGAGGTCTTTCAGATCGGTCACAAGCTCTAGCACGTGGGGGGAGACGGCAACCGGACGCATGATTCCTCTCCAGTCGAAAGACGCTCGGGAAATCTTTCGGTGCGCTCCAAGGGTGTCAGAAGTCTCGCGAGTGGATCGCCCGTGCGGGTGCGCTCGGCCCCTGCGCGGATGACTCGAGCCCCTCTTCGCCGCGACCGGGGCGGTGGCGCGAAGCGGTGGCGGGCGGCACGCTGCCTTCCGCGACCCTGAATCGGTCTCCCCCTTCACGCCGCCATCCAGCGCGATCTTACCAGACGGGTTTGCGGCCCACAATGCGCCCCCTCCGCCCGTCGGACTCCGGCAAAAGGCGGGGGCGCGCCGGCAATCGCGCCGCCCCTCGCCGCGCGGGCGTCTCGGCCGCGGGATTCCGCCTGCGTCCGGGCGTCCACCTCCTCCGGGCTCGCCCCGGGCCTCTCATTCTCTCATTCGGGCCGGTAGTGGATGACCCGGAGGGGTTTCAGCCGCAAGGCGTTGCACTTGTTCCGCTCCTGGGGGCAGTTGGACATGGCCGCCAGGACGTCCATGTCGGCCCGGAAATCCAGGTAATCCCCGGCCTTGGATTTTGGCTCCTCGATGGTGTACGTCCCGTCGGGCTGGATGGGGCAGTTCATGAACACGTTCATGTTGTAGGGGATGTCCTTCCAGCCGAGCCCCCAGGGCTTGACGGCGGCGGCGAAGTTGTCCCGGCAGTTGGGGGTGTCGGGGACGCCGTAGCGGTACTGGTTGGTGAACCGGGAGCAGGCCCCGGCGAGCATGTCGTGGACCCCGCAGGTGTCGGCCACGATGGTCATGAGCTTTCCGGCCTCGTCGGAGAAGAGGCTGTAGCCCACCCGGGGATAGACCTGCCGGTTCAGGTTCAGCGTGTTTTCGGGAGAGAGCCTTTCCTCCAGCCGGTTCAGGTTGAAGACGACGAAGTCCGCCACCTGCTGGCCCTCGATGTCGATGATGCGGAGGACCTCGCCTTTGCGGATCTCCCGGGCGTAGTGGCCGCGGGGGGGGATGACCTTGTCGTCCAGGATGGTTCCGGGGACTTTGCAGGGGTCTGTGGTCATAGTGGCGCTCTCCCAATGCGGGGACGGGGAAACGGCCCAAACATGAAGGCAAGTCATTGTAGAGCCGTCCCGCGTGCGGGATCAACCTGTTCGCCCCTGGGGGTGATGTACCGTTCGGGGTTGCTTCGGATGCGACCGTGGAACCGTGAGCGGTGCAGTAGCGCGGAGGCTTCAGCCCCCGCTCATCATGAGAGCAGCAGATCCTCGCAGTAGGGCGCCCGGCTCATGACCTCCGGTCCGTCCTCCCGGACCCAGATCATGTCCTCGATCCGCACGCCGCCCCCGCCCCGGACGCCCGGCACCCAGATGAGGGGCTCGACGGCGAAGACCATGCCGGGCTTGAGCTCGACCTCCGCCGCCCCTTTGGCCGCCTCGCCGATGTAGGGCGGCTCGTTGGGGCTCACACCGCAGCCGTGGCCGATGTAGAGATGGATGAAGTTCTTCTCCAGGCCGTGCTCCGCCGCCTTCTCGACGAAGGCCCGCGCGGCCTGGACGTTGGTGTTCCCCGGCCGCATCTGCGCGACCCCGGCGCGCAGGCACTGGTGGACGGCGGTGTAGATCTCCCGCTGGCGGCGGGAGGGCCGGCCGCAGATGACCGTCCGCCCCACGTCGCCGAAGTAGCCGCCCCACATGGCGCCGATGTCGATGAAGACGACGTCGCCGTGCCGGATGATCTTGTCCGTGGCGAACCGGGTCGGGGGGGACATCCTTTCGCCCGAGGCCACGAAGGGGCTCGCCAGGTGGGCGAACTCGCCCCCGAGGCGGAAGAGCGTCCGCATGGCCTCACCCGCCACCTCGCATTCCCGGACCCCGGCGCGGACGCAGTCGATGGCCGTCTGCGTGACGGCGTCGGCGATGGCCGTGGCCTCCTGAAGGACCTGGATCTCCTCCGGGAGCTTCTGGACGCGGGCCGCGTGCATGAAGGACTCCCCGTCCGCCCACCGGGCGCCGGGGATCTCTTCCTCGAAGACGCGCCGCATGGTGAAGGTGGCCGCGTCGATCCCGATGGTCCCTTTCTCGACGCCGAATTTTTTCAGGTAGGGGAGGATCACGTCGCGGGCCACGTGTTCCACCAGTCCCGGTTCGGTCATGTGGGGGATGGCCTCGGCGTGCGCAAGCCACGGCATGGTCTCTCGGACCCGGGCGACCTCGCCCCCCGAAGTCAGGAGGACCGGCCCCGCCTCCTGCGTTAGGAGAACGCCGTAGTGTGTCACCGAGCGGTACTGGAGCATGATGGCCCGCTGGCTGGTCAGGTAGCGGACGTTCTCGTCCTGCCAGAGGAGGAGGGCGTCCAGCCCGCGCTCCCGCATGTGGTCCCGGGTCTTCTCGACCCGCCCGCGCCGCAGGCGGTCCCAATCGATGCGGGCCTCGTAGTCCACGCTGAAGTTTCCGCGGGCGAACGTGTCCATCAAGTTTCTCCGCCTGCTTGGCCGTTGGAGCGGCTCACCGAAACCGGGGCATCACCTCCCGGGCGAACCGCCGGAAGGAGGGGAGGTCGAAGTGCGGCAGGAGGCCGAGGATGATGTGCGTCACGCCCGCCTCGTGGTATTCCCGGACCCGGTCCGCCACGGCCTCGGGGTCCCCGAGAAGCATCCCCTTTTGCACCTGCTCCCGGTTCGGGTTGCTCATCCGTTTCGCGGTCTCCTGGATGACGCGCTCGACCGACCGGGGGTCCTCGCTGACGTGGGTGATGCACAGGACCGATTTCTCGATCTCGTCGGGGTCCCGCCCCTCGGCCTCGCAATGCCAGCGCAGAATGGAGATCTTGCGGCGGAAAAGCTCCGGCGGGCCGAAGGTGTTCCAGAGGTCCGCGTGGCGGGCCACGCTCCGCAGGGTCCGCCGCTCGCCGCCCCCTCCGACCATGAT
>JACPRG010000103.1 GCA_016190025.1 Candidatus Tectimicrobiota bacterium | reverse complement strand
GCTCCGGACCCAGGACGGGCTCCGGGGGGGTGGGGGGGAGGTCTTTTTGTTCCTTCAGGACGGACAGGTACGTGGGTTTGTAGAACTCCCGGCCCATCGTGCGGTGCCAAGCGGTGAAATCCCCTTCCTGCGTGTCCCGCTCCACGGTGCGGCGGAAGATCTGGACCTTGGCGTCGAGGTCGTCAGCGTAATGGAGGACCAGGGCCTCGAGCGTCTGGGGGATGCGGGGGGAGCTCCACTCCGGCCGGCCCTGGTGGCTCAGGATCAGATGCCCCAACAGCATCAGCGTCTCCTCGTCCACCGTCCCCAGCTCGCGCGCCTTGTCCCGGGCGATCTCCCAGCCCTGGACGACGTGGCCGATGAGCCTGCCGGGGGTCGTGTATTCGTTCTCCGGGGAGGGGCGGAGCTCTTCCACCTTGCCGATGTCGTGCAGGATCGCGCCGGCCAACAGGAGGTCCCGCCGGACGGGGTACTTGCCCGCCAGATAGTTGCAGGAACGCGCCACGCTGAGGGTGTGCTCGAGAAGGCCCCCCAGGAAGGGATGGTGGAGGTGCGCGGAGGCGGGGCTCATCCGGAGGGCCTCGCGCCTGTCCTCCAGCACTCCCCGGACAAAGGCGTCGAGGGGCGTGCCGAGGCTCCCGGCCAGCGCCAGAAGCTCCTCCCACATGGCGTCGGCATCGTACTCCGTTGACTCGGTGAAGCGGGAGGGATCGTATTCGTGTTCGCGGTCCTGCTCTGTGGCGGCCCGGAGGCGCTGGATGACCAGTTGGGGGTTGTTCTCATAGAGCTCCACCCGGCCCTGCACCTTGACCACGTCCCCCCTGCCGAACTCGTCCCACCTGTTCTCGGGGTCCTCCCACATCTTCGCCGGGATCTCGCCCGTCTTGTCGCTGAGCTTCAAGTCCAGGTAGGGTTTGCCGGCGCGCGTCTCCCGCAACTGCTTGGCGGACACCCGGAAGAAGCCGACGATCTGGTCCTCAGGCTCGAAGTCGCGGATGAACTTCATGGAGAAATCCCTTTCGGCCAACCCGGAAAAGGGGCAGGATGATGATATTTTCCATTCTGAAGAGTGTCAATCGCCGCGGGGCTCTCGGCCTCTCGGGGGACATATTCCCCAGGGAACCCCGATCCCTCGGATGCCGTCCGCGTTATAATTCCTTCGGTCTTCCATCGAGTGAACCGCTTCTGACTTTGGAGAACCCATCGTGCAGGACATTCTGGACGCCGTCGAGTCGCAACGCGAGGCCGCGCTGGAGGAGCTTGCGGCCTTTCTCCGGATCCCCAGCGTCAGCGCCGATCCCCAATGTGCCCCGGAGGTCCGCCGGTGCGCCGAGCACGCGGCGGAGCGGCTCCGGGCCGCGGGCCTCACGGCCGAGGTCCATCCCACCCCAGGACATCCCGCGGTCCTGGCCGAGCGCATCGAGGACCCCAGTCTGCCGACGGTCCTCATCTACGGCCACTACGACGTTCAGCCTCCCGATCCGCTCGACCTTTGGGAGACCGATCCCTTCGACCCGACGGTCCGGGGCGGCTATCTCTTCGCCCGCGGCGCCCACGATAACAAGGGGCAGATCTTCTGCCACCTGAAGGCGGTGGAGGCCTTCCACCGGGTCCGGGGCCGGCTCCCCCTCAACGTGAAATTTCTCATCGAGGGGGAGGAGGAGATCGGCAGCCCCAGCCTGGATGGCCTCATGAGGGCGCAGGCTGGCCGGCTGAAGGCGGACTACGCCGTCGTCTCGGACACCTCCCAGTTCGCCGAGAGAATCCCGGCCATCATGTACGGCCTTCGCGGCCTCTCGTACCTGGAGGTGGTCCTCACGGGGCCGGACCGCGACCTGCACTCCGGCGGCTACGGCGGCAGCGTGGACAACCCGGCGAACGTCCTCCTGCGGGTTCTGGCCTCTCTCCGGGACGAGGACGGGAAGGTCGCGATCCCCGGCTTTTACGACGATGTGGCGCCCCTCGAGGACTGGGAGCGCGAGGCGTTCGCCGCCCTGCCCTTCGACGAGGCCGAGTACCGGAGAAGCATCGGCGTCCCGGCCCTCGCCGGGGAGAAGGGGTTCTCCACCCTTGAGCGAAGGTGGGCGCGCCCCACCCTGGACGTGAACGGGGTCTACGGGGGGTATCAGGGACCGGGGGCCAAGACCATCATCCCCTCCCGGGCCGGGGCCAAGGTGAGCATGCGCCTGGTGCCGAACCAGGACCCGAACCGGATCAACGACCTGTTCGAGACCGCGGTCCGAGAGCGCCTGCCCAGGACCGTCCGGGTCGAGATCACCCGCTACTGGGGAAGCCGGGCGGTGCTCATCGACGCCCACAGCCGGGGGATGGAAGCGGCGCGCAGCGCCCTCAAGAAGGGCTTCGGCCGGCCGCCCGTCCTGATTCGGGAGGGGGGGACCATCCCGGTGGTCGCCTCCCTGCAAGACATCCTCGGCCTGGACAGCCTTCTCGTGCCGTTCGGCGGCCACGATGACCGCACCCATTCCCCCAACGAGCGGATGCCGTTGGAGAACATCCACCGCGGCGTCCTGACGGCCTGCCACCTCCTGCACGAGCTCTCCCGGATATGACCATCTCCTGGGCCGAATTTTCCGGATATTTCCTGTCGGCCTTCGCCGTCGGGCTCACCAAAACGAGCTTTGGGACAGGGGTGGGGATCGTTCTGACCCCGCTGTTGAGCATTTACCTTCCCCCCCGCTTCGTCCTGGCGATCCTCGCCCCGATGATGATCATCGGGGACTTCGCCGTCGCGTACTTCCTCTGGAAGAAGTGGGACGGCAAGTTCTTCTGGGTGATGTTCCCGGCGATGGCCGCGGGCGTGGTGCTGGGGGCGCTTCTGGTCAGCCGCCTGTCGAACCAGCAGGCGCGGATCGCCATCGGGGTCCTGGTGTTGATCTTCGCCGGCTACCAGCTCCTGGCGATGATCCGGAAGAGCGAGCTCATCTACGTGCCGCCCAAAAAGGGGGTCGGCAGCGTGATGGGGTTCTTCTCAGGTTTTAGCTCCTCGGCCGCCCACGCCGGGGGCGCCATCAGCGTGCCGTACTTCGTGGCCAGCGGGCTCTCCAAGGAGGGGATCGTCGCCACCAACTTCGCCCTGTTCGCCGTCAGCAACTGGGTGAAGCTCGGCTCCTACGTCTCGGTGGGGATGGTGGACTGGGAGATCATCCTCTGGACGCTGTACATGCTCCCCGTGGCCGTTCTGGGGGGCTTCGCCGGGCGCTGGGTAAACCGGACCGTTTCCCGCGAGACCTTCAACCGGGTCGCCCTGATACTGGCCCTGGGGGGGGCCATCAAGCTCTTTTTCTAGGGACGGCGACGGGCCGCCTTCCTCCGAGTCCGCCATGGAGCTGAGCTTACACAACATCCTGACCTTCGCGCTGGCGAGCTTTCTGACGGGCTTCTTCAAGACGAGCCTCGGCGGCGGCATCGGGATGGTGGTGACCCCGCTCCTGACGCTTCTGGTCTCGGCCCGGCTGGCGATGGGCATCATCTCGCCCCTGATGGTCCTGGGGGACTTCCTCGTCGTCTACTTCTTCTGGGGAAAATGGGACGGCCGGTTCATCCTGGCCATGCTCCCGAGCATGGCCGTGGGAACCGTCCTGGGGACGATGCTCATCGCCTACCTCTCCAACGCGGGGATTCGTTATCTCATCGGCTCCTTCGTCCTGCTCTACTCGGCCCACCATCTGATCCGTCTGGTCGGCAAAAGAGACTTCGAGTACGTTCCCCCGAAACGGTCGGTGGGCTACCTGGTGGGGCTGCTGGCGGGATTCAGCACCTCGGCGGCCCACGCGGGCGGCATCATCACCTCCCCCTACCTGGTTTCCAGCGGGCTCAGAAAGGAGGCGGTGCTGGCGACGGGATTCGGCCTGTACGCCCTCACCAATTGGCTCAAGCTGGGGACCTATTTGTGGGTGGGTCTCGTGAACGGACAGATCATTCTGTGGGACGTGTACACCGCCCCTCTCCTGGCCCTCGGCGCCTACCTGGGATACCAGGTCCACAAGGCCATCTCCACCCGCGCCTTCAACTCCGCCATCCTCGTCATCGCCATCCTGAGCGCCCTCAAGCTCCTGTTGTTTTAGGCCGCCGGCCCTGGGGGCCGAGAGGCGCTCTCGCGTCCGAAGGGGCAGGCGCGTCATTGACTTGGGGGGGGTTCCGGGTTACGTTGCAGTGGCACCTTTGACGCTTGGCTCAATGTTGGAGGCCATGAATCGTGAGCGCCGTCAGCCGCACTGGCCTTTGCCGATTCCGGTCGGGCGTTGTCGTCTGGCTCTGCGCCCTTGCGCTGATCGGCCTCCTCGCCCGGCCCTCCTTCTCCGAGACCTTCCCCCGCTCCTACCTCCAGGGCTTCCGGGCCCTTCAGGAGGGGAACCTCGCGCGGGCCATCGTCCTCCTGGAAGAGGCGGTCGGCGCCATGCCCGAATCCGCCGCCCTTCATTCCGACCTGGGGACGGCGTATTACCGACGGGGCGATTTCGGCCGGGCCGCGCGGGAGTACGCCACCGCGGCTCAGCTGGAACCAAAAGAGGCGATCTACCACAACAACCTGGCCGCCGCCCTCATCCGGCAAAACCAGCCGCAGAAAGCCCTGGAGGCCGTCCGCACGGCCCTTCTCCTTCGCCCCGACCTCCAGGACGCCATCGTGAACCACGGGGTCATCCTCCTGGGACTGGACCGGTACGCGGAAGCGGAAGAGGTCCTGCGGCGGGTGACCACGCCCAGGCTGCAGACCCTCTGCAACCTCGCCCTCTCGCAATACCGGCAAGCAAAATACGACGAAGCCCTGAAGGCGGTGGATCGCGCCCTCGCCCTGCCGGAAGAGGGCGAGAAGAAAACGGTCCTGCGGGCCTTTCGCGACCAGATCCTCTCGGTCCGGTCCCCGGCCGCGCAGGCCTTGACCGGCTTTTCACTCGCCGTCAAAGGCGGGTACGTGGACCGGCGCAGGAGCAGCGACTACTTCGACGCCACCGAAGCCATCGGGGCCTTCAAGGCGGAGGACTTCAACGCCGCTGCCGTGGAGGGGGAGGCGGAATATCGCCTCTCCCCATATTTCAGCCTCTCGGCGTCGGTCGGCTACTTCGACGGCCAGGAAACCGGCCTCCGGAAGACGACGACCACGGGCGTGCTGCTCGACGGGGACGTGGAGTTTGACGTCCTCTACGGCCTCGTGACAGCGAAGGCGCACCTGCCGGTCCGGTCCGTGGATTTTTACGTCGGGGCCGGCACCGGCTGGTACAACCTGAAACGGAAGGTGAGGCTGGCCAACCAGGTCCCGGAGGTCGCCAAAAACGCCCGGGAGGAGCGGAACTTCTCGAACGTCGGCTTCCACGGGGTCGGCGGGGTCGCCGTCAACCTGGGCTCGCACCTCTTCCTCCTCGGCGAGGTCCGCGGGTTCCGCGCCCGGTTCGACGACAACGTGAACGCCAGCGACGACACGCTGGACCTGGGGCCCCTCATGTACCTGGGAGGCGTGGGGCTCCGGTTCTGACCTTTTTTCGCTCGTCCCTTCTCGGTCTGATCCAGACCCACAAACACCGAAGGGAGCGGCGCCGGGCAGAGGGCGGTTTTCCCAGAAAGCCCTCCGGAAGCCCCGTCCGCCTTGAAACCGGGAGAAACCGCGGGTGATCTCAAAGACAGCCATCCCTCTGTGCGACGTGCGGGCGCAGTACGACAGGATTCGCGGGGAGATCGACCGGGCCGTCCATTCCGTCATCCAATCCGGCCGGTTCATCGGGGGAACCGCGGTGGCGGACTTCGAGGCCTCCTTCGCCCGCTTCTGCGGGACGCGCCTGTGCGTGGGGACCTCCTCCGGCACCTCGGCCCTGGCCCTGGCGCTGCGGGCCCTCGGCGTCGGTCCGGGGGACGAAGTCATCACGCCCGCCCTCACGTTCATCGCCACGGCCGCGGCCGTCCATCAAGCGGGGGCGCGACCCGTCCTGGCGGACATCGAGCCCGCGACGATGACCCTGGACCCCGCGCGGGTCGAGCGCGCCCTGACCCCCCGGACGAAGGCACTCCTCCCGGTCCACCTCTTCGGCCTGCCCGCCGACATGCCCGCCATCCGGGAAATCGCGGAGAAGCGGAACCTTCTCATCGTCGAGGACGCGGCCCAGGCCCACGGGGCCGAAGCCTGCGGAGGCCGGGTGGGAGGCCTGGGGCACGCCGGGTGCTTCAGCTTCTTTCCCAGCAAGAACCTGGGCGCCTTCGGGGACGCAGGGGCCATGGTCACGGACGACGAGGGAGTCGCGAACCGGACCCGGATGCTCGGCAACCACGGCAGGCGCGCCAAGTACCTCCACGGAGAGCTCGGCTCCAACGACCGCCTGGACGCCCTTCAGGCCGCCGTCCTGTCGGTGAAGCTCAACCACCTGGAGAAATGGACGGAGGAGCGCCGGCGGGCCGCCCAGTGGTATCGGGAGGCGCTGGATGGGCTCCCCCTTCGGCTCCCGGCGGAGCCCGAAGGGAGGCGGTGCGTGTACCACCTCTTCGTCATCCGCACGCCCGAGCGGGACCGCATCCGGGAGGCCCTGGCGGAGGAGGGAATCGAAACGGGGATCCACTACGACCCGCCCCTTCACCTTCAGCCCGCTCTGGCGAACCTGCCCGGGGGGGGCGGACGCCCCGGAGAGTTCCCCGAAGCGGAGCGCGCGGCCCGGGAGGTCCTCTCCCTCCCCCTGTATCCCGAATTGACGCAGGAGCAGGTCCGACAGATCGCCGCCGTCATCGCCAGGACGCTCGGGTCGTAAGGGAAAACACCCCCTTTGGCCGAGCGCGCCCGGGCGGGCGAACCTACGCCGTTTCCCTGCGGGTCGCAGCCGACGGGTCAAACCGGACGAACAACAAGACACAGCCGAAAGCCACCGCGGCGGAGACCCCGTACATGGCCGGATACCCCGCCCAGGCGGCGACGGGACCCAGGGCGCTCGATCCGGCGAACACCCCCAGGTGGAACGACCCGTTGAACAGACCCAGGACCCGGCCCCGGTCCCCCGCTGAAACGCGGTCCATCGTCAAAGCCCCCATGGTGGGATAGAAAAAACCCTGACTCATCCCGAACAGGACGCCGGCGGCCACGAACGTCGCCGTCCCCCGGGCGAGGGCGAGCAAAACCAGAACGACGACCATCCCCCCGAGACTCGGGAGGATCACCCGGCGCCTGCCCCACCGGTCCGAGAGGGTGGAAAAAAACGCCCGGACAACGACGGCCGAGGCGGTGTAGGCCAGAAAGAAGAACCCCACCGTTGCGAACCCCCGGCTTTTGAGGTACGTGGGGACGAAGGTGAGAACGGCCGCGAAGCTCGCGCCGAAGAGGAAGCTCGCCGCCAGGATCGTCCAGAGGCCGGGCCGGACGGAGAGCGCAGCGAGCGAGGCGCCCGGCGACGACGTCCTCCCCGCGCGGGGCGCCCGGAGAAAAGCCCCCAGGAACAGGGCGACGATTCCGTACCCGGCCACGACGGCGAAAAAGGCCGGAAACCCGCCGACGCCCATCACCCTCTCGCCGATCACAGGCCCCACCGCGTGGGCGGACAGGGTGGAGACCAGAAAGACGCCGTACCCCTCTCCGCGGCGGGAGACGGGCGCCAAGTCGGCCACGAGGGCGCTGGCGGCGTTGAACCCCGTCGCCATCCCCATCCCCTGCAACACGCGCAGGACCCACATCCACAGGCCGACCTCCCCGACGGCGAGGAAGCCCAGCGAGGCGCCCGCCAGCAAGGCGATCCCCCCCAACAGGAACCCCTTCCGTCCCCACCGGTCCAGCAGGCCGCCCATCGCCACCATGAAGACGCCCGCCGCGAGCCAGCCCGCTCCCGACATGGAACCGATGTCAACCTCATCGCCGCCCATCTTCTGGATGATGAGAGGGAGCAGATAGAAAGAGGTGAACGTCAAGAAGAGGAAAAAGTTCGCGGAAACCGTGAGGACGAAATCCCGCACAAAGAGCTTGGGCCGCCCCGCTTTCCGCGCGCTCCGCACCCGGGTCATCGAGAGGCACGGGGGAAGGGCCCGGTCGAACTCATGAGCGGGCGGGGGTCGCCTGTTCCCTGGACGGGTCGAAGCGCGCGAAGAAGGCCACACAGCCCAGGGCCATCCCGGCGGAGATCCAGTACACCGGAGGATACCCGAAGCGGGCGGCCGCACTTCCCAGGCTCACCGAATTGAGGAAGATCCCCAGATGGAAGACCCCGCTGAACAGTCCCAAGGCCCTTCCCCGGTCGCCCGCCCGCACCCGGTCCACCACCAGCGCCCCCAACGCGGGGTGGAGAAACCCCTGGCTCGTGCCGAAGAGAAAGGCGGCGACCGTGAAGAGGGCGACGCTCCCGGCCCAGGCGAGGACGCACAGAACGGCCGCCATCGCCAGGAGGTTCGGCAGGATCACCCGCCGCCTTCCGAGGCGGTCCGAGAGCCTCGAGAGGAACACCCGGATCAGGACAGCCACTCCGGTGTACGTCACAAAAAAGAAGCTCACCGTCTGGTGCCCACGACTCTTGATGTAGGTGGGAACAAACGTCAGGACCGCCCCGAAGCTCGAACCCAACAGGAGCATCGTCCCCAGAACGGGCCAGACGCCTCGCTGGGCCAGCAAGGCCCACATGGAAGAGCTCGGCGCGCGCTCCGGCCTGGAGGCCGGCGGCCGGACGAGAAGACCCAACAGAAGAGAGACGGCTCCATAGCCCCCCGCCGCGACGAACAGGGCCGGAAATCCCCAGGCCAGCACGAAGCCCTCTCCCATCACGGGTCCCAGCGCGTGCACCGCAAGCGTGGCCACCGTGAAGATGCCGTACGCCTCCCCCCGGCGGGCGGCCGGGGCCAGGTCGGCCACGAGGGCGTAACCGGCGGTGAGTCCCGCGGCGAGCCCCACGCCCTGCAGGACGCGGAGGAGATACATCAGGGGGCCGACCCGGTGAACGAGAAGATATCCCAACCCGCCGGCGGCCAAGAGCGCCGCCCCCGCCAGGAGTAACCCTTTGCGTCCCCAGCGGTCCACCAGGACCCCCGAGAGCGGCGTGCCGACGACCGAGGCGATCCATCCGGCGCTGGAGACAAACCCGATGTCGGCCTCATTCCCTCCCACCTTCTGGATGAGCAGGGGGAGGAGGTAAAAGGAGGTGAAGTTCAGCATAAAGAAAAACGTCGCCAGGACCGTCAGGACGAAATCCCGGCGGAAGAGCTTCTCTGCGGTCGGCTCGGGGAGGATCAGGGTCTGGATCCTTCGGAAACAAGAGACGACAAACCGTGGCTCAAATCCACGCGGCGAACCGCCATCGGGCGATCATAGCAACAGACGCCGCACTTCCCAAGTCGCCGCGGGGCGGTCCGGGCGGGTGGAAACCGCGAAAAATTCCTCGGAAAACGCACTCGCGGCCGGTATCATGGTTTCCGCCTCACCTTCGTCCCGCGGGGTCGGCTTTGAGGATCGCGCGGTCCGGCCCCGGGACGCGGGAGCGCCGCCCGGCCCTCGGCCTCCCGCGCGCGGGAGGCCTCTGGCCCGACGACGGGGCGAGGGTGAACCCAAGACGCCGAAGACGGTTGAGATTCCGGGGGGCGCCCCGGCCGGATTCCGACCCTTCGCCTTCCGGGAGAACCCGTTCTCATGGCGTACACCCCCATCGAAAACTACGGGATCATCGGCGACATGCGCACGTGCGCCCTCGTCGGGATGGACGGCTCCATCGACTGGCTGTGCCTGCCGCACTTCGACTCCCCCAGCGTCTTCTGCGCCCTTCTGGACGACGAAAAAGGGGGCCGCTTTCAGATCACCTCCACGTGCGAGTGCAAGTGCCGGCAGCTTTACCTCCCCGATACCAACATCCTGATGACCCGGTTCTTGAGCGAGGAAGGCGTCGCCGAGGTCATCGACTTCATGCCCGTGCAAGAAGGGCCAGGCCCGCACGCGAGTCAAATCGTCCGCATCGTCAAGGGAATCCGGGGGCAGGTGCCCATGAGGATGCTCTGCCGCCCGGCGTTCAACTACGCGCGCAACCCCCACACGCTGGAGACCCGGGGCGAGGGGGCCCTCTTCCGCCAGCGCGGGGGGGAGATGGGACTCGCCCTCACGGCGAGCCTGGACCTGCAAAAGGAGGGCCCGGCGGCCTGCCGGGAATTCACGCTGCGGGAGGAAGAGACCCATCATTTCATCCTCTGGCAAATCGGGCCGTCGGCGTCGCGGGAGCCGGCGTGCCCGGTGTCGGACCCCCAGCGGGCCTTCGACCGGACGTCGAGGTTCTGGCGCGGGTGGCTCTCCCACTGCACCTACTACGGACGCTGGCGCGAGCAGGTGCAGCGCTCGGCGATGATCCTCAAGCTCCTCACCTTCGAGCCCACCGGGGCCATCGTCGCCGCCGCGACGACCAGCCTGCCCGAGACCATCGGCGGGACCCGCAACTGGGACTACCGCTACACGTGGATCCGGGACGCGGCCTTCACCATCTACGCTCTGATGCGGATCGGCTTCACCGCCGAGGCCGAGGCCTTTATGAAATGGGTGCAGAACCGCTCCAAGGAGATGGAGTCGGACGGCGGCCCGCTCCAGCTCATGTACAGCGTCGACGGGCGCCACCAGCTGGAAGAAGAGGAGCTCCCCCACCTGAAGGGCTACAAGAACTCCCGGCCGGTGCGCATCGGCAACGCCGCCTACAACCAGCTCCAGCTCGACATCTACGGTGCGCTGATCGACTCGGTCTACATCTTCAACAAACACAAACCCATTTCCTACGACTTCTGGATCAACCTCCGCAAGATCGTCAGCTGGGTGTGCGACAACTGGAGGCGCGAGGACCACGGGATCTGGGAGTTCCGGGGCGGGCGGAGGCACTTCGTCTTCAGCCGGCTGATGTGCTGGGTGGCCCTCGACCGGGGCCTGCGCCTGGCCGACAAGCGGAGCTTCCCGGCCCCCCGGGAACACTGGCTCCAGGTGCGCGACGAGATCTACGAGGAGATCATGTCCAAGGGGTGGAACCGCGAGCGCCAGGCCTTCGTCCAGTCCTACGGCTCCAGCTCCCTCGACGCCTCCAACCTGATCCTGCCGCTCACCTTCTTCATCGCGCCCAGCGACCCCCGGATGCAGTCCACCCTCGAAGCCATCACGAAGGACCTCCTGAAGGACTCGCTCCTGTTCCGCTACGAGGTGAAAGAGGGCGTCCCGGACAACCTGGGGGAGGCGGAGGGGACGTTCAGCATCTGCACCTTCTGGCTCGTCGAGGCCCTGGCGCGCTCCGGCCGGATCGAAGAGGCGCGCCTCATCTTCGAGAAGATGCTGGGCTACGCGAACCACCTGGGGCTCTACAGCGAGGAGATCAGCATCGGGGGAGACGCCCTCGGCAACACCCCCCAGGCCTTCACGCACCTGAGCATGATCAGCGCCGCTTTCAACCTCGACCGCGCCCTGGGGAAGTAGGAGGCTGCTGAAAAACACTTCGGAGGCGCCCCCCCTCCCTTGGCGCAACGTCCCCGGCTTGTCACGGCGGACCAGGTGAGGAATCCGCCCAAGCTCAAAACCCGTTGTTTCGGCCCCGTTGGAAAAAGCGCTTCCATCCGAGCGAGATTCTTCGCTGCGCTCGAAATGACACCAACGGCAAATTCGCGGACCTCAAAATCGTTTTTCTCCAGCCTGCCTCCTGCGGAGAGATCGCTGAAATGGGCAGGTAACAAACGCCGTAACGGTTTTTAGGGAAATCCCTGCTCAACGGGCGAAAAAAACACAACTGCGCTTCCACCTTTACCGATTGTTTCCCCCCTTCGTGCGATTTCCCGGTTCCATTGCAGAGATTTGCCTGATTCGCCCCGCCTGTCCAACGCCTTAAATTTTTTGGAGTTAGCCAAGCAATGACCTGAGCGGCCAAAAAGAAAGGAGGCAAGTAGATGGAGGCGATGCAACTCAAGGTCGAGGCGCTCGAGGAGCGGATCGCTCCAGGCGGGTTTGGCCCGTCGAGCAACGGGAACCCCGGAAACGAGGTCTCGAGCGGGGAGACGCCTCAACCCCGTGAGTCACTCGTTCGTTCCGGCTGTTTCGTGACCCCTGCCAGGGTGAAGCAGGGGAAAGAATGCGCGGAGGCCGCCGGGCCTTCGTGTACTTTATTTCATTTCAAGTCATTAAAGGCCCGTTCCTTAAGCGGACGATGAAGGTTCCTATTTTAAGACAAGGCTCCGTCCTGATCGCCGCGGTTCAAGCGGCGTTCAGTGACAGGGAGTTGTTGAAACTCCGGGACGATCTCGTCGCAACGGTGGGACAATCCCGTTCGCCCGGGCTGGTCATAGACGTCACCTCTCTGGACCTGATAGATTCTTTCGCCTGTCGAACCTTCCGCGAGTTGGCTCAGATGACCCGGCTCCGCGGAACAAAGACAGTCATCGTTGGAGTGCAACCCCAAGTGGCTGTTGCTATGGCGCAGCTGGGGGTTCGGCTGGAAGATCTGACAACGGCCCTAGACCTTGAGGAGGCGATTCAGTACCTCCAAAGACATCGCGGCGAAGAGGTCCGGTGAGCCCACAGCCAGACACAATGGGGAATCCTCCGGGGAGGTCCCTCATCCGCCCGGCACGGCGCGGACGCTCGTCTCGTAATAGCCGGGACACTCGCCGAAATTGGACAGAACGTCCCCCGTCAGCACGTTGATCCCGCGGTCCTTCTTCAGCCAGCCGCCCGACCGCGCGACACAGACGTCCCTCCGGATGCCCCCGTCCAGGGCGAACCGGACGCGGTACTCGCCGTGCGGGGAGAGGAGCCGGCCCGCCGCGTTCTCCCGGATGCCGAGACGGGCCGCCGTCTCCGGGTGGAGCCAGACGGTGGGCGCTCCCCCGTTCTGCTGGGACTCGAGCGCCTGGGACGCCTGGAACTTGGGGTGCTTCAGGGAAAGGAGCCTGAGGGGATAGTCCCCGTCGGCTTCCGCCCGCCCGTCCGGCTCCCAGTCCTCGAGGAACTCGAACTTGCCGGAGCGCGTCGCGAAGACCCCGTCCGCGAAGGCCACGTCGGGGGAATCGGGCTTGCGGAACACCTGGCGCATGGCGCGATCGGGGTCCAGGCCGTGTTTTGCCATCGGCGAGAGGGCCGCGCGCAGCAGCTCCTCGACGGGGCGGCCGAGATAGGGGTCCTCGATGCCCAGCCGCCGGGCCAGGAGCCCCAGGATCTCCCAATCCGTCTTGACGCCCTGGGGGGGCGAAGCCGCCGGCATCACCGGCCCCACGTAGGGATTCCAGCTCGCGGGGCGGACGTCCCGCTCCTCCAAGAAGAGCGCGCACGGCAAAAACAGGTCCGCGCACTCGGCGGTGTCCGTCAGGAAGGCGTCCACCACAATGACGCAGTCGATGGACCGCAGCGCCCCCGCCACCTTCCTGGAATTGGGGCACTGGGCCACGGGGTTTCCGCCGTTGATGTAGGCCACCCGAAGAGGCGGGTCCTTCATCCGGAGGATGGCCTCGCCCAAAATCCCCTTGGGCGCGGTCCGGCGGCGCGTGACGAACCCGCTTCCGTCCAGGGACCGGTCGAAGGCGGCCCAAAAATCAGAGGTGAACTGAAAGCCGCCCCCGGGGACGCCGATGTTGCCGGACACCGCGCAGACGGCCAGGAGGAGACGGGTGATCTCGGCCCCCCGGCGGTAGTGCTGCGGCCCCTTGCCCATGAGAAGGGTCGCCGGGCGGTTCCGCTCGAAGAGTCCGGCGATCTCCCGCAGGACCTCCACCGAGAGACCCGAGCCGGCGGACAGGTCTTCCCAGGAAAACCTCCGGGCCATGCGCTCGATGGCCTCGGGGTTCGCCGTCCTCTTTTCCAAAAATTCCCGGTCCGCCCTCCCCGACTCCAGGAACTGCTTGCAGATGGCCAGGGCCAGGTGTCCGTCCCCGCCGGGCCTCGGGGCGTAGTGGCGGTCGCAGAACTTCGCCGACTCGTTGCGCACCGGGTCGATCAGGACGACCTCGGCCCCCCGCTCCCGGGCCCGCCGGATCAACGGGACCATGTGCACGGCGTAGGCGGCCGGGTTTTTCCCCCACAGGACGATCATCCGGCTGTGGAGCATGTCGGCGGGCTCGTGCCCCTGGCACCTGCCCAGGCTCTGGAGCATCCCGGCGATCCCGGCGGAGAGGCACAGGCTCCCCGTGGCCACCGTCGGTCCGCCCAGGCGGTTGAACAGGCGGATGTTGTACTGCTTGGAGACGCCGAACGAGCCGACATCCATGTAGTAGAGGATCGACGTGGAGCCGTGCTCGTCCACCGCGGCGCGGATCTTCCCGGCCGCCAGGTCGAGGGCGTCCTCCCAGGAAAGCCTTTCCCAGCCGGCCTTCGTCTTGCGCAAGGGGGAGGTCACGCGCTCCGGGCTGTACAGCCGGTCCAGGAACCGGTTGAGTCGGATGCAGAGAAAACCCTCGGTGTAAGGATGATCCTCGGCGCCCCGCAGGCGGACGATCCGCCCGTCCTCGACATCGGCGTCGATGCCGCAGGCGTCCTGGCAATCCAGCGCGCAAGTGGTCCGGATGGTTTTCATCGAGCCCCCGCCTCCTCCACCCGAGCCCCGCTCGGATTTTGTCCCCCCCGAGCGATTCGCAGGAAATGGCTCCCTTTTCATTATTATATTCCTACACCCGCCATTTGGGGAAACCCGGGCCGCGCGAAAGGCGCCATCTTCCCCCCCGCTTCGGGCCAGGTGGTAGAATGTCCGCCAGAACCCGGTGAAAACACCCGCAAGGGAGCGAGGAGATGGACCTGGGACTGAAAGACCGAGTCGCCATGATCACCGGGGCCAGCCGGGGCCTGGGGAAGGCCTCCGCGCTGGCCCTGGCGGCGGAGGGCTGCCACATCAGCACCATCGCCCGCGGGGCGGAAGACCTGGAAAGGGCCAAGGGCGAGATCGAGGCCCTGGGCGTCCGGGCCCTGGCGCTGCAGGGAGACGCCAGCCACAGTCAGGACGCCGAACGATTTCTCGAACGGACCCTGGAGACCTTCGGGCGCGTGGACATTCTCATCAACAACATCGGGGCGTCCAGCCCCGGCGGAAACGTCGAGGCCGACGACGATACGTGGCGCCGGGCCTTCGAGGTCAACTTCTTCTCGGCGGTCCGCCTCACCCGCCTCGTCCTCCCGGAGATGCGACGCCGGGGGTGGGGCCGGGTGATCAACATCTCCTCCATCTTCGGCCGGGAGTGGGGCGGAAACGCGACGTACATGTCCTCCAAGGCGGCCCTCATCGCCCTGACGAAACACATCGCCCGCTCCGCGGCCGACGACCGGGTCACCGTCAACAGCGTCGCGCCCGGCTCCATCCTGTTCGAGGGGGGCTCCTGGTGGAAGCGGCGGCAAGAGGACCCCGAGAAGATCGACGCCTTCATCCGCGCCGAGATGCCCTACGGGCGGATGGGACGGCCGGAGGAGATCGGGGCCGTCGTGGCCTTCCTGGCCTCCGACCGCGCGAGCCTGGTGAACGGGGTTTGTCTCAACGTGGACGGGGGACAGTCGAGGTCGTTGCTCTAGCGGCGCCTCTCAGCGAAAACCCAGGAGCAGCCAGGCGCCGACGGCCATCAAAACGCCCCCCACGAAGACCCCCGTCCCCACGCTCTCCCGTCCCCGGCCTGTGACGGACACGATCGCCGAAACGAACAGGGGCTTGACGTAGACGAGGGGAACCACAACGGAGACCCACCCCGTGCGCAGCGCCATGAAAAGCGTCGCCTGGGCGCCCGCCATGACGAGGCCGCCGGCGAAAAAGAGCCAGGCGGCCCTTTTCTCCCACCGGAACCTCTCGGCCCGAGGGAACGTCCTCCCCAGCAAGAGCAGGCTCGCGAACCCCCCCGCCCCCGCCAAGGCCGTCCCGAGGGGGACCGAGGGAAGGTGTCCCAGGCCCACCTTGCGGAAGAGCGGGCTCACGCCGAACAGAAACGCCGTAAGAAGGGGGAACACCAAATCCCCGGACCCGAGGGACCGCCGGTTCTCTCGCCTCCCCTTCTCTCCCCGCACCGAAGCCATGACCCCCAGGATGATCGCGGCCGTCCCCAGGTACGAAAAAAGGGTGGGCTCCTCCGAGAGGAAAAGGACCGCCAGCCCCACGCTGAAGGCCGGCGCGGAAGCCGAGATGACCGCCGCCCGGGCGACCCCGACCCGGCGCATGCTGAGGTAGAAGAAAAACATCCCCAGCCCGCTCTGCGAGATCCCCACCAGGAGGAACCAGAAGACGCCCGCCGCGTTCAGCCCGGCGGAGGGCCAGACCCACGGCAGCGCCAGGGCGCCGCACAGGCCGACCATGAAACAGAGGGTGACCGCCCCCGTATACGGGGTCGAGGTCCGGATCCCTGCGCCCATCAGGACGTCGCTCACGGCGAAGCCCAGGGCGGTCAAAAGGGCCAGGACCTCGGCGGAGGGGAAGGTCATGTCACGAGGCTCGCCAACTCGCCGCGCGCCGCCCCGGCGGGAATCGCCGCCGGCTCGACGCGCAGCACCGGAGAAGGGGCGTCCCCTGCGAAAGGACCCGGGAAGCCCAAGACGGCCCGCCGGGCGCGCCCCATCCACCCGGCTGGATTGACTCCATTATATCCGCCGTGCTAGAGACATCGGCGGGTTCCGCCTCTGGTTTTCATTTCTCTTCTCAGGCCCGCCACAAAGGGGGTGCGCGATGAACAGGCGAACGTTCCTTCGGCAAATGGGGGCCGGCGCGGCGGCGGCCGTCGCCGTCTCCTATCCGGGGAAGTCCACAAAGGCCGCCGCGAGGGTCCAGTGGAGGATGGTCATGAGCTGGCCTCCCAAGTCTCCCATCCTCGGCGAGTCCATGGAACGCCTGGCCGCGGACGTGGCCGCCCTGAGCGGCGGCCGGTTCACCATCAAGGTGTTCGGCGGGGGAGAGCTGGTCCCGCCCTTCGGCGTCTTCGACGCCGTGAGCGGCGGAATCGTCCAGATGGGCAGCAGCGCCTCCTACTACTGGGCGGGCAAGATTCCCGCCGCCACCTTCTTCACCAACGTCCCCTTCGGGATGAACGCCCAGCAGGCCAACGGCTGGCTCTTCAGCGGCGGCGGCCTGGAGCTCTGGCGCGAGATGTACGAGCCCCACGGCCTCACGGTGTTCGCCGCGGGGAACAGCGGGGTTCAGATGGGCGGCTGGTTCCGCAAGGAGCTGAAGGGACTCCAGGACCTCAGGGGACTCAAGATGCGAATGCCCGGCCTCGGGGGCAAGGTGTTCTCCAAGGCGGGGGGGACGGTGGTCCTCCTGGCGCCGAGCGAGATCTATCCGGCCCTCGAGCGGGGAGTCATCGACGCCACCGAATGGGTGGGCCCCTACTTGGACCTTCGCATGGGCCTGCATCAGGCGGCCAAGCATTACTACTACCCGGGCTGGCACGAGCCCTCGGCCGTCATCGAGCTGACGGTCAACCTGAGGGCCTGGAAGTCCCTGCCCAAAGAGTTTCAGGCGATCCTGGAGACGGCCTCCGGGAACATCAACAACTGGTCGCTCGCCGAGTTCGAGGCCAAGAACACCCAGGCCCTCCAGGAGATGATCACGAAGCACGGCGTGAAGCTGCGCCGCTTCCCCGATGACATGCTGAGGGCCTTCCGGAAGGGCTCCCAAGAGGTGATCGAGGAGCTGGCCTCCAAGGACCCGAAGGCCCGCAAGGTGTACGAACACTACCGGAAATACCAGGACGCCACCCGCTCCTGGTCCAAGATCGCGGAGGAGGCCATCTCGTACGCCCTGTCGCTCGGCTAGCCCCGGGGATCCGGAGCCTCCCGGAAAGCCGGCCCTCACCGGCCGCCGAAGACCGCGCGGGGAAGCCAGAGAACCATCTCCGGGAACAGGATCACCAGCGCCAGGCCGACGAGCTGAAGCGCCACAAACGGGACAATCCCCCGGTAGATGTGTCCCGTCGTGACCCCCTGCGGGGCGACGCTCTTGAGGTAGAAGAGCGCGTAGCCGAAGGGCGGCGTCAGGAAAGAGGTCTGCAGGTTCACCGCGATCAAGACGGCGAACCACAGCGGGTCGAAGCCGAGGTGCGCCATGAGGGGCGCCAGCACCGGAACGTGGATGAACGTGATCTCAATGAAGTCCAGGAAAAACCCCGCGACGAACAGGACGAGCATGACGATGGTCAGGGCGCCCCACTTCCCGTAGGGGATCCACCGGATGAACCCCCGGACCAGGTCATCCCCCCCGAGCCCCCGGAACACCAGACCGAAGGTGGTTGCCCCCACCAAGATGATGAACACCATGCTGGTCAGCCGAGTGGTGGCCCGCATCACCATCCGCAGCGTCGCAAGGTCCAGCTTTCCCCTCGCCCAGGCCAGGAGCATGCTGCACAGGGCCCCCATGGCCGACGCCTCGGTGGGCGAGGCCACGCCGGCGAAGATCGACCCCAGGACCGCGAGCATCAGAAACAGGGGCGGCACGAGGGACTTCATGACCCGGACCGCCAGCTCCCCCGGCGAGAGGGCGACCCGCTCCTCCTCCCTCAGCAGGGGCATCGCTTCGGGGCGGGCGAGGCCGACGCCGACGATGAACAAGAGGTAGAGACCGACCAAAACGAGCCCGGGGACGACCGCCCCCATAAACAGGTCGCCGATGGGGAGGCCCATGATGTCTCCGAGGATCACCAAAACGATGCTGGGCGGGATGATCTGTCCCAGGGTGCCGGAGGCGGCGATGGTCCCCGTGGCGATCTCGGGCGAGTACCTGCGGCGGAGCATGGTGGGGAGCGCCAGGAGCCCCATCGTCACCGTGGTCGCCCCCACGATCCCGGTCGAGGCCGCCAGGAGGGCGCCCACGACCACGACGGCGATCGACAGGCCCCCGCGCAAGGGACCGAACAGGACGGCCATGGTCTCCAGCAGGTCCTCGGCCAGGCCGGAGCGCTCCAGCATGACCCCCATGAAGACGAACATCGGAACGGCCACGACGGTGAAGTTCGTCATGACGCCCCAGATCCGAAGAGGCAGCAAGCTGAAAAAGCCCAGGCCGAAGCCGATCCATCCGAAGAAAACCGCCAGGGCGCCGATGGTGAACGCGACGGGATAGCCCAGAAACAGCAGCCCGAAGAGGGCGACGAACATCCACAGGGGAAGGAAGTCCACGAAGAGGCTCAAGGCCGCCCCCCCTCTTTCCTCGAAAGCCGCAGCAGGATTCTGAGGACGTGCCCGATACCCTGGAAGGCGAGCAAGGCGAAGCCGAGGGGGATCATCGCCTTCAAAGCGAAGCGGGCGGGAAGGCCGCCGGGATCGGGGGACCCCTCCATCAGCCTCCACGAAGCGGCCACGAATCCAACGGACGACCAGATGACGACGGCGCACATCGGCAGGAGAAAAAAGATCCCCCCGACGAGGTCAACCCACATCTTCCAGCGCTCCGACAGGCGGGCATAGAGGATGTCGACCCGGACGTGGCCGTCGTGCAGGAAGGTGTAGCCCGCCCCCAGCAGGAAGACCACGGCGAAGAGGTGCCACTCCAGATCCTGAACGGCGACGGCCCCCGTGCTGAACACGTACCGGGCGATCACGTCGCCCGCCGTCAGGAGAACCATGGCCAACGTCAGCCAGGAGACTCCCTCCCCCACCTTTTCGTTGATGGCCTCAATCCGGCGAGCGCAAGCGAGAAGGAACTTCACATCCCGGCCTTTCACGGGCGATCCTTCAAGATTCCGGCGGGCGGGGAGCCGCGGACCCCGACGATCCGCCGAAGGGTCGCGGGCGCGCGTGCGCCCTACCCTCGAACTTCGGGGGAGCATACCAAGTAAGGAGTCTTGAAGGGAATCGCCCGATCCATCCGCCGCAAGCGCGAGCGGGGGGAGGGTCTTCACGGCCGCGCGCCCGGAGTCCCGGGCGAGAACGGGAGAGAGAGGCGCAGCGGGAGTCTCCCCCTCCATCGCTCAGAAGAGGGACGAGGCCCGGCTTCCCGCGCGGCATCAAACGGGTCTTTTCGGCAGAGACGCCGCCGTCCCGATGAGGACCAGGAGAACCGCCACAACGACGGACCAACCCGCCGCGAAGCTCCCGGTCAAGTCATGGACGAGCCCCATCAAAAGCGGCCCCAGGAAACTCCCCCCATAACCCACCAGGAGGTTCGCCCCCGCCGCGCTTCCCACCTTCGTCGGCTCCACATAGTCCAGCGGCAGGGCGAAGGACAGGGCGAAAATCCCTCCCATCGCCAGACCCATCACGGAGGCGTACGTCCAGGGCGCCGCGAGGGGGAAAAAGACCATCCCCAACATCGCCAGGAGAAGAATGCCCGTCGAAACGAGGAGGATCGCCCTCCGCCCGCCGAAACGGTCCGACAGGTAGGGGACGAGGAGGCTCGACGGCAGGTTCATGAAAATGAAAACGGTGAGGAACAACGTGCCCATCTCCAGGGTCTCGCCCAGCTCCCGATAGTAAGTGGGGGACCACGAAGACAGAGAGTAGAAATAAAGGCCCTGGCAGAGGAAGATGACGTTCAGCTTCCAGACCGTCCTGTCCCGCCAGACCCCGGCGAGCCGGGGAGAATGGCCGTCCCTCGAGCCGCCGGAGGGGGCCAGGACGACCCAGCCCAGCAGCGTCAAAAACGCGAAGCCGCTCCACACCCAAAATGTCCCCCGCCAGGACCCCGACCACTGGAGAAGATAAGGGACCGTCAGCCACGAACCGGCCGTGGCCCCCATGATGAACCCGCTCGTGTAAATGCCCGTGGCCGTGCCCGGAATGTCCGAAAAGCGGTCCTTGACCATCCGCGCCAGACCTGGACCCGCGATGCCCATCCCCGCCCCCAAAAGCGCCATCCAAAAACTCAACGAGGCGAAGCCCATGGCGGTCACCCGCAAGGCGCCGCCCGCCACGATGACCGTCAGGCCGAGGGCGATGGTCCGCTTCATCCCGAGGGTGTCGGCGAGCCAGCCCCCGGGAAACCCGAAAAGGGCCATCAGGATCGTAGGCGCACCGAAGAGAAAGCCCGCCTCCGCGTAGGTGAGCCCCAGGTCGCCTTTGATCAGCGGCAGGATGGGCGAGACCGCGATAGAGACGCCGCGCAGGTTCATCGCGACGCACCAGGCGGCCGCCAGAAGACACCAGCGGTTCTCTGTCGTCAAAGGAGAGGTTTCTTCCTCTGCGGTCGGCAGGAAAAGGCTCTTTCGGAATTCGTTCTCTTTTTGTTCTATAGCACACGCCCCGTCCCGTTGTCACGACGAAGGGCGAAACCGCGCGTCCCGGGCGCTGATTCTGGATCGACTTTTCCGAGTCCCCCATCCCGCCATGACCCCACACTATGCGCTGGATCATGGTTCCGGCGGCGGAAGCGTTTAGATTAAGCCTTGGGAGCCAAGAGGGGGAGGGCGCAGTTTGCGCCGCGGGCGGCCCTCGCCCGATCGTGGGATTTGACGGCAAAGGGAAGGAGCGCGACGAGGATGACCTGCTTCCGGATCAACGGCCAGGAAGTCTCTGTGGATGTCGACCCTGCAACCCCCCTCGTTCACCTCCTCCGCAACCGCCTGAACCTCGTCGGCACGAAGCACGCCTGCGAGGAAGGCCTCTGCGGAAGCTGCACGGTCCTGGTCGACGGAAGGCCCAAGACCTCGTGCAACCTCCCGGTGCGCCGCGCGGCCGGCCGGGAGGTGACCACCATCGAGGGCCTCGGCAACGCCGGCCGCCCGCATCCCCTCCAGAGGGCCTTCGCCGAGGCTGGCGCGGTCCAGTGCGGATACTGCACGCCCGGGATGATCATGGCCGCCAAGGCCCTGCTGGACCAAACCCCCGACCCCACCCGCGAGGAGGCGGCCCACGCCCTGCGGGGGCACATCTGCCGCTGCACGGGCTACACGAAGGTCGTGGACGCCGTCCTCCTGGCCGCCCGTTACCTGCAAGGGAAAGGTCCCAAGACGCCCCCCTTCGTCGATCCCGAGTTCCTCCGGAAGGCGACCGGCGAAGCGCTCTACACCGACGACATCCGCGCGCCCGGCCTCCTGCACGCCCGGGTCCTCCGCAGCGCGGTCGCCCACGGGGAGATCCTCCAGCTCGACCCCGGCCCCGCCCGCTCCCAGCCCGGCGTCCGGGGTGTGTTCACCCTGGAGGACGTCCCGGGCGAAAGATACGTGGGGCGCAAGCTGAAGGACCAGCCCATCCTGGCCGACGGGCGGGTCCGCTACCTGGGGGAGCCGATCGCCCTCGTCGTGGCGGACACGCCGCAGGCCGCCGAGAGCGCCCTGGAGGCCGTTGTCCTGGACGTCAAACCGCTGGAGCCGATCCGGAGCCCGGAGGCGGCCCTGGCCCCGGGCGCCCCGCTCCTTCACCCGCGCGGAAACATCTGCTGGGCGCAAAACGTGCGGCGGGGCGACGCCCAGGAGGCCTTCCGGAAGGCGGCCGCCGTCGTCGAGGGCACCTACACGACCCCCTTCCACGAGCACCTCTACCTGGAAACCGACGCCGGACTCGCCCGCTGGGACGAGGAGGGGCGCCTGGTGGTCTCCCTCGGCACGCAGGAAATCCACGAGTTCCAGAGGCTGGTGGCCGCCTCCCTCGCCCTGCCGGTCGAGAAGGTGCGCGTGATCCAGACGGCGACCGGGGGCGCCTTCGGCGGCCGCAAGATGTGCCCCTTTCCCGTCCTCGTCGCCCTCGCAGCCTATCACCTGAAGGCCCCCGTGCGCCTCACCTACACGCGCCGGGAAACCTTCCTCGACTCGACCAAGCGTCATCCGTTCCGCATGCGGTACCGTCTGGGGGCCGACGCGGGCGGAAAGCTGCTGGCGCTCGAAGCCGACATGACGGCGGACACCGGGGCGTACGCCTCTTACGGTCCGCCGGTCCTCGGCCGGGCTCTGGCGCACGCCGCCAGTCTGTACGAGATTCCCAACGTGTCCATCCGGGGCCGGATGATCTACACCAACAACCCCGTCGCCGGGGCGATGCGGGGCTTCGGCGCGACACAGGTGCACCTCGCCCTGGAATGCATGATGGACCGCCTGGCACAGGCGCTGAACCTGGAGCCGGAGGAGCTCCGCCGCCGCAACGCCCTGCGCCCGGGGAGCGTCACCCTCACGGGCGAACGGGTGGGTCCGCACGTCCAGGCGCCGGCGGTCGTGGAGGCGGCCGCGCGGGCCATGGCGGAGGCCCGGAGGCGGGCCGAGGCGGCGGGCGCCGCGGCGCCCGGCTCCCCCTGGAGGCGTGGCGTCGGGATGGCCTGCCACTGGTTCGGGCTCGGCACCACCAAGCCCCGGGACACCTCGGAGATCCGCGTGACGCTGGACCCGGGCGGCATCGTGGAAGTGGGCGCGGGGGTCGCCGACATGGGCCAAGGGTCAACGGCCACCCTGCGGACCATCGCGGCCGAGCGGCTCGGCGTCCCGCCCCAAGGGATCCGCCTGATCCACAACGACACGGCCCTGACGACGGAAGGCGGACCCTCCAACGCCAGCCGGCAGACGTACTTCTCCGGCAACGCCCTCGTGAATGGGTTGAAGCAGCTCATCGAGGCCCTGACCCCGCTGGCCGCGCGCCTCCTGGAAGCGCCGGCCGAATCGGTCCGGTTCGAGAAGGGCGAATTCTTCTCCCTCGGCGAGCCGGAGCACCGGGTGGGGCTGGATCGCCTGGCGGCGGTCGGCGGCCGCGAAGGGACGCTCCCCACCGTGGTCGGCCGTTTCGAAGTGAACACCGTCCTCATGGACCCGGAGACGGGCGAGGGGCGGCCGTACGGGGTGTACATCAGCGGCGCGCACGTCGCCGAGGCGGAAGTCAACACCCGCACCGGACAGGTCCGCCTCCTGCGGCTCACCTCCATCCACGACATCGGCCGGGTGGTCTCCCGGACGCGGGTGGAGGGCCAGATCGAGGGCAGCGCGGCCATGGGCATCGGCTTCGCGCTGATGGAGCGCTTCGTCCCGGGCGAAACGGAGCGCCTCCAGGACTATCCGGTCCCCCGGGTGCGGGACATCCCGGAGATCCGGCCGATTCTCATCGAGGTTCCAGACCCTTCCGTCCCCTTCGGGGCCAAGGGGATCGGCGAATCCGGCCTGCTTTCCGTGGCCCCGGCGATTCTCAACGCCGTCCGGGACGCGACCGGGGCGGATCTGACCACCCTGCCCGCAACGAAAGAGGAGGTCCGCCGGGCCTTGAAGGCCGTCTCGGCGCGCGGCCCGGCCGCTTTGAAAGGAGCCGAGGCGCGATGAGGGGGGGCTCAATGGGGCGGGTTTTGACACGTTCTCAGGAGGTGAGCCATGAAACGCGCAGGCGTTCTTTCGGCCATCGGAATCCTGGTGCTCTCGACGCTTTTCCTCATGCCCGCTGCGGGTCAAGCCCAGCGCAAGCGCATGACTATCGGCACGGCCAGCATCGGCGGGGCCTACTACCCGGTGGGCACGGGCATCGCCAGCCTCATCAACAAATACGTGCCGGAGGTGGAGGCGCGGGTGGAGGTGACGGGCGGCGCCGTCGAGAACCCGAGGCTGATCGGGGACGGCCAGACGGACCTGGGCATCTCCAACACCAGCACCGCCTACTTCGCCCTCAAGGGCATGAAGCCCTACCCCAAGACGTATCCCATCCGGGCGCTGGCCCAGATGTACCCCAGCACCCTGCACATGGTGACCCGCAAGGACTTCGACGTCCGGACTTTGACCGACCTCAAGGGGAAACGGGTGGCCGTCGGCCCCGCGGGCGGAGGGACCATCTCGATCCTCCAGGATCTGCTGACGACCGTCGGCATGCGCGTCAAGGACTTCAAGCCCAGCTACATCAGCTATAACGACGGCAGCATGGCCTTGCAGGACGGCAACGTGCACGCCTCCATCCTCTTGGCCGGCGCCCCCACGGCGGCCGTCCTCGAGCTGGGGACCCGGACGCCCATCCAGTTCATCCGGGTGGAGGAAGCGACCGTCCAGAAGTTCCTGAAAGAGTACCCCTACTACCTGCGGATCGTGATTCCCAAGAGCTACTACAAGACCGAGGAAGACGTGGTGACGGTCGGGGCGGGGAACGTCCTCATCGTGAACAAGGCCATGAGCGATGACCTCGCCTACAAGATCACCGCGGCGCTCTATGACCACATCGACGAGTTCCGGAAGGTTCACCCTTCCACGAAGGTGGTGGACCTGAAGAGCGCGCCCGACGCCGCCATCCCCCTGCATCCCGGCGCCGCGCGCTACTACCGGGAAAAGGGGGTCTTGAAATAAGGGGGGGAGCGTGGAATCGGTGACCCGCGCCTCGACACCGCACGCGGAAGCCGGCGGTTCCGCTCCGGCTCCGCCCGACGCCCAGCCGGGGGGGACCGGGGCGGGTTCCCCCCGGCCGACGGGGCTCTGGCCCTGGGTCCTCCTGGTCCTGGGCGCGTCGGCCTCTCTTTTCCAGCTCTACACCGGGGGCTTCGGTATCTTCTCCTCCATGATCCAGCGCTCGGTCCACTGGACCTTCATGAGCGTCCTCATCTTCCTCCTCTATCCGGCGCGGAAGACATCGAAAAGGACAACACCCGGCGCCTGGGACCTGCTCTTCGCCGCCCTCGCCCTGATCGCCGGCCTCTACATCTTCTTCAACTGGGAGGCGGTGGTCGAGCGGGCGGGAATGGCCATCGAGAGGGACATCTACTTCGGCGTCGTCATGGTGATCGTCGTCCTCGAGGCCACCCGCCGCGCGGTGGGTGCCGTCCTGGCCTGGACGGCGGCGGCGTTCCTTCTCTACGCTTATTTCGGCCCCTGGATGCCGGGCATCTTCGCCCACAAAGGGTACTCCATCGAACGCATCGTGACGGTGATGTACACCTCCACCGAGGGCATCTTCGGAATCCCGATGGCGGTGTCTTCCACGTACATCGTTCTGTTCGTCCTGTTCGGGGCGTTTCTGAGCAAATGCGGGGGCGGCAGGTTCTTCATCGACTTCGCTTACTCCCTGACCGGCCGCCTGCGGGGGGGACCGGCCAAGACGGCGGTCATCAGCAGCGCCTTCATGGGAACGATGTCGGGGTCCGCGGTGGCCAACGTGGTGACCACGGGGACGTTCACCATTCCCCTCATGAAGAGAACCGGGTATCCGGCCCACGTGGCCGGGGCGGTGGAGGCCGTCGCCTCCACCGGCGGGCAGATCATGCCGCCCATCATGGGGGCCGCCGCCTTCATCATGTCCGAGTTCACGGAGATCCCCTACGTCACCATCGCGGCGGCGGCCGTCATCCCCGCCCTTCTCTACTTCTTCTCCGTCTACCTGTTCGTGGATTTGCAGGCGATCAAACAGGGGCTCAAGGGGCTTCCGCGGGAGGACCTGCCGCGGGCGGGCGCCACGCTGGCCTGGGGCGGGCACCTTTTCCTCCCCCTCCTCGTTCTCGTCCTCATGCTGGTGTGGGCTTACTCGCCGATGAAAAGCGTGTTTTGGGGGATCGTCCTCATCGTTGTGGTGGGGATGATGCGCAAGACCACGCGGGTCTCCCCCTGGAAGCTCGTGGAGGCGCTGGAGTTCGGGGCGCGCAACGCGGTCACCGTCGCGGCCGCCTGCGCCGCGGCGGGGATCATCGTGGGCGTCATCGCGCTGACCGGGCTCGGCCTGAAGTTCTCCGACAGCCTGGTCTCCTTCTCGGGCGGGAACATCCTGCTGGCCCTCTTTTTCACCATGATCGCGAGCCTGATCCTGGGTTGCGGGATGCCCACCACGGCCGCCTACGTGGTGCTGGCCTCCCTGGCGGCCCCTGTTCTCGTCCGCCTCGGGGTCCCCGTGCTCGCCGCTCACATGTTCATTTTCTACTTCGGGTGCATCTCGACCATCACGCCGCCGGTGGCCCTCAGCAGCTACGCCGGAGCGGCCATCGCCGAGGCCGATCCCATGCGGGTCAGCAACACGGCCGTCAAATTCGGGCTGGTGGCCTACATCGTCCCCTACATGATGGTCTACGGCCCTTCCCTCCTGATGCAAGGGGACCCGGTGAGAATCCTGACCACCGTTTTCACCGCGGCCATCGGGGTGTTCGCCTTCGCGACCGGCCTGCAGGGGTATTTGCGCCGGGAGTGCGCGTGGTGGGAGCGGGCCGTGCTCATCGCGGCGGGGCTCTGCCTGATCTTCCCCGGCTGGAGAACGGACCTGACGGGCATCCTCGCCCTGCTGGCCGTCTGGGGATACCAGGGACTTTTTTCCCGAAGGACGACGACGGCGTCGGGAGCTCGGAGGATTTTTTGAAAACCCGGCCCTCGGATTCACCCGAGGAGCGCCCGCTCCGCGTCAAAATGACCCACTACCCCAAAAGGGCAAAACCGTTGACAAGCCGCCGTCCTTGCGCTTAAGTTGAGAATTAGATCTTCGACCTTCAAGGAACGAAAAGGCGATGGGTTCTTACCGCCTCTTCATCGACGGCGTGGCAGTCGGTTTTCTCCTCGCCCTGGCGGCCGGCTACCTTCTCTTCCGCTTCAAGCAGTCCCGCGCGAATCGCCCCAAAGACGAAATCGATCGGCTGATTGAAGACTTTCAGGCCTACTATCGGAAGCTCGAGGAAGAAAAAGCCGACCCGTACGATGAGCGGGGACTCTGAAGCCCCTCCCCCCGTCCGCCTCCGGGCTCACGACCAGGCCAGCCGGCCTCCGTCCACGATGACGACCTGTCCCGTAATGTAGCCCGACGCCTCCGAGGCCAGGAACACCGCCACCTGGGCGACCTCCTCGGGCCGCCCCCACCGGCCCATCGGGATGGGCCGCAGGCTGTCCTCGTACACCTGGGGCAGGCCCTTGACGTACTCGACCAGGGGGGTGTCCACGTACCCGGGCGCGATGACGTTGGCGGTGATCCCGTGCTGCGCCCATTCCAAGGCCAAGGTCTTCGTGAACGGGACGATGCCCCCTTTGGAGCTGGCGTAGGCCGTCAACCCGGGAGAGGAGACGTGCAGCCGGATGGACGACAGGTTGATCACCCGGCCCCACCCCTGCTCAATGAGCATCAGCCCGAAGGCCCGGGAGACCAGGAAGCATCCCGTCAAGTTGGTCCGCACGACGGTGTCCCACTCCCCGAGCGACATCTCCAAAACGGGCTTGCGGATCGTGACGCCGGCATTGTTGACCAGGATGTGAACCGCCCCGAACGCCTCCCGGACCTGGTCGCGAAAGACGCCGACCGAGGCCTCATCCGACACATCCACGGTCGCGGCCAGCCCCCGGCGGCCCAGAGCCTCGATCTCCCTCGCCACAGCGTCCAGGGGATCGCGCCGCCGCCCCGCCACCGCCACATCCGCCCCCGCCTCGGCCAGGGCGATGGCGATGGCCCGCCCGATGCCGCTGCCGGCCCCCGTCACCACGGCTTTTCGGCCTCGCAGATGGAAGCGATCCAGGACAGACATGGCGCTCTCCCCGGAACCGGACGGGAGACCCCCTCCCCGGCCGGCCATTCCCTCAGGCGGACCCGCCGTCCGGCGACCACCGAGGCTCCCCCTCCCGGTAAAAATCAGGGCCGCCTCGCAGCGTCGGGTCGACGTAGCCGTCCACCCCGCGCAGGTGGGCCATCACATTCAAGGAGTGGACCGCCCAGCCCAGCCGGCCGTATTCGATGAGGTTGACCCCCGTGTACCCCTGACGCAACTGGCGAAACCGGCTGAGCGGAAGGCCCAGCAGCCTGCAAAGGAAAGCGACGATGGTCAGGTTGTGGCTGACGACCGCGATGGTCTCCTGCGCATGGGCGTCCGCCAGGTCCCGAAGGGTCGCCCAGGCCCTTTCCTGGAGCTGGACGAGGGTCTCCCCGGCCGGAATCCGGGCGGAGCTGGGGTCTTTCTTCCAGGTCTCCAGGAAATCCGGGTGTCGCTCCCTGAGCTCCTCGAACGTCAGGCCCTCCAGGATTCCCTGGTTCATCTCCCGAAGGCCGGGATGGATTCGGACCCCGAGTCCGTGAGGCCGGGCCAGCGCCTCGGCCGTCCGCACGGCCCGCCGGAGGTCGCTGGAATAGACGGCCCGCAGGGGACGGTCCCTCAGAAACTCCGCCAAGGTCTCGGCCTGACGCGCGCCCGACTCGGAGAGATCCACGTCGGTGGCACCCAGGATGCGCTGCTCCGCGTTCCAGGATGTCTCGCCGTGGCGCACCAGATAGATGAACATCCCTTTCTCCCCCTCCCCGGCCCGGCCGGGGCTCCCCGATGATACTTCGCGAGCCCGTTTCACTCAAGGCGGGGGCGTCCCCCCGCGTCCGCCTCACCTCGCCTCCGGCCCTTGCGCCAGGACCCCGTCCCGCAGAAGCCCCTCGGCCACGAGCCCGGCCAAGGCCTGGTTGCCCGCGTCGGTCAGGTGGATCATGTCGGCGAAGTACCGCAGGTCCGTCAGACGATGGCCGGCAATCCCCAGGGCCCCTTCCTCCCGGGCCACCCGCTCGACCCGATCCCGAAGGGAGTCATAGATCCGCCGCCACCCCGCATAGCTCAGGTTCGGATACTTCGCCAGGTAGGGAAGCATGCGCTCCTTCTCGGCCCGGGACATGCGCTCTTTCAGGAAAAGAGGATACGTCACCAGCGCGGCCCGGACGTTCTGCCGCCGCAGGACGTGCACCAGGGCGCGCAGGGTGAGCTCGAACTGAATCGGTCCCGAGATGGAGACGTTGTCCGCCGCCCGCTCCCGGGCCGCGAGGAGGTCTTCCACCGCCCGGGCCCTCCAGGACGCGGGCATGACCTCGCGCCAGCCGTCCTTGATGAGCGAGAGGAGCCGGCTCCTTCCAACCCACTGCTGCAGACGCTCCGTTTTGGTGGACGGGGGGGTGGCGATGGAATACAGGACGTCGTTGGCCCCCACCATCACCACCACCGTCCGGGGCAACATGAACACCAGCCGGGAGACGGTCAACGCCAGGACGTCCCCCGCGTGATAGCGGGGCATCCCGGCGTTGACGACCTCCACGCGCCTCCCGGGGACCCGGCGACGCAAGGTCTCCTCCAGAAAGGCCGGATACGTCGTCCGGTCCCCCGAGGCGGACCAGCCGAAGGTCACCGAATCTCCCGCGGCGATGACCCGGACCGCGCCCGGCTGCGCCTCCCAGGGGAGGTCCGGCCCGCGAAAGCCGTGGGCGTTGGTGCTGAACACGGTGTCGCCGATCCGGGCGTTTCGCACGTTCGCCCGAAACTGATACTGGGCGTAAGGGTCCCCGCGGACGAAGGTCTGGACAAGACGTTTTGTGCGCCGCCGGGTGAGGTCGTAGCCGGCCCTGGACCCGTATTCCACTAACAGGGCCAGGCCAGCCACGGCGACGGCGGAGAAAAGCAACTTCTTCTGGAAGGAAAGGGCCATGTCCGGGGGAAGGGGTCAAGGGGAGGCCGGGCGGGCGGGCAAACGCGGTCCAAAGTGTCGCACGATGGCCTTGGCGAGGGCGGGGATGGTGTAGGGGTCGGCTTCGATCTCCGGCCTCAGGCCCAACGCCTCCGCGCGCACCCGGGTGATCGGCCCGATGACGGCAACGGTGAAGAGGCCGGAAAACCGGGCCCGCTCCTCCGCGCTGAACAGGGCGCAGAAGTTCTCCACGGTGGAGGGGCTGGTGAAGGTCACCACATCCACCCGCCCCGAGAGGACTTGCTCCCGCGCCCCGGCGCTTCCGCCCGCGGAAACGGTCTGATAGACCGGAACGACGTCCACGACCGCCCCGGCCTTGCGCAACTCCTCGGGCAAGACCTCCCGGGCGGCCGCCGCGCGCGGCAGGAGAATCCGCGCGCCGTGAAGGTCCATCCCCTCCCACGCCTCCAGGATGCCCTCCGCCTGATGGCGCCCGGGCACCAAGTCCGCCGCGATCCCCCGGCCCTCCAGCGCCTTCGCCGTGGCCGGACCGATGGCGCACACCTTCAGGCCAGCCACGGCGCGGGCGTCCAGGCCGTGGAAGGACAGCCGGTCGAAAAACGCCCGGACGCCGTTGACGCTCGTGAAGATCACCCAGACGTACTCCCGCAGGCGCCCGACGGCCTCATCGAGCGGGGCGAAGCTCTCGGGCGGACGGATGGCGATGGTGGGACACTCGATCACCTCCGCCCCGCAGGAGCGCAGGAGGCCCGCGAAATCGTCCGCCTGCTCCCGCGCGCGGGTGACGGCGATCCGCTTTCCCGCCAGGGGCTGATCGGCCGCCCGACTCATTCCAGTTCGTCCCCCCGTCCCTGCGCCGCGCGGATCTCCCGGAGGATGGCCTCCCCGCCGCGCCCCAGGAGGTCTTCCGCCAGCTTTTTCCCCACCTCTTCAGGGTCTCCTCCAGAGGCGGCGCCCCGGACCAGCGTCTCTCCGTCCAGGGAGGCGATCACCGCCCGCAGGCGGACCTCCTCTCCCCGGACCTCCCCCAGCGCGCCGACCGGGACCCGGCAGCCGCCCTCGAGCCGCCTCAGAAGGGCCCGCTCCGCCTCGACGGCGCGCCTCGTCTCCGGGTGGTCGAGACCCCGGACACACGCCGCCGCCTCCCGGTCCTCCGCCCGGCATTCCAGCGCCAGCGCGCCCTGCCCGACCGCGGGCAGACAGACCTCGGGCGGCAAGACCTCTGTGATCCGGTCCGTCCACCCCATCCGGGCGAAGCCCGCCGCAGCCAGGACGACCCCCTCCATCTCCCCGGCCTGGAGCTTGCGGAGCCTCGTGTCCAGGTTCCCGCGGAGGTCCACCCACCCGAGGTCCGGCCGGAAGGCCCGCAGCTGGGCCCGCCGCCTGAGGCTCCCGGTTCCCACCCTCGCGCCCGGCGGCAGGTCCGCGAGCCGCGTGGCCCCGTCCCGCGCGATGAAAACGTCCCGCGGGTCCTCCCGGCGCGTCACGGCCGCCAGGGCCAGGCCCGGCGGGATCTGCGTCGGCAAATCCTTCAGGCTGTGCACGGCGACGTCGATCCGCCCCTCCAGCAGGGCGTCCTCGATCTCCTTGGTGAAGACCCCCTTTCCGCCGATCTCGGAGAGGGGCCGGTCCAGGACCCGGTCGCCCTCCGTCCGGACCCGGACCCACTCGGCCTCTGCGCCCAGACTCCTCAGTGCGTCGCGCACCCCCTCGGCCTGCCGCCGGGCGAGGAGGCTCCCGCGCGATCCCACCCGGAGGACCTTCCGCCCGCGCGCAACCGGGGCGGGCAGAGCTGCGGGGCTTTGTCTTTTCTTACTCATCCAGATGAAAGAGGCTGCGGGCGACGCGGAGATACGTGGGGGCGTCCTCGGTGGAGGCGCGCTTTTTGAGCTCGGCGATGGGGGCGTGGAGAAGCTTGTTCACCAGGGAAACCGTGAGGATGTGGACGGCCTGCTCCTCTTCGGGGCTCAAGGTTCTCAGCTTCGCCCGGAGATCCTCCAGCTCTTGCTGCCGCACGGCCTCCGCCCGCTCCCGCAGGGAGACGATGGTCGGAACCACCTCGAGGGTTTCCATCCACCGCAGGAAGGCCTCCGTTTCCTTCTCGATCATGGCCTCGGCCCGGACGGCCTCGCGCTCCCTCTCCTGAATGTTGGCAGCGACCACGTGCTCCAGGTCGTCGAGGTCATACACGTACACGTTGTCGATTTCTTGAACAGCGGGGTCCACGTCCCTGGGGATGGCGATGTCGATGAAGAACATGGGACGATTCCGGCGGTGCCGGATGACCCGCTGCACGAGCTCCTTTCGGATGACGTAATGGGGGGCGCCGGTGGAGCTGATGATGATGTCCGCCCCCACCAGCTCGGCCTCGATGTGGGAAAAGGAGATGGCGCGCCCGCCGAACTTCCGGGCCAGGGCCTCGGCCCGCTCGAAGGAGCGGTTGGAGACCAGAACGCTGCCGGCCCCCAGCTGAACCAGGTGCTGGGCCGCCAGCTCGGCCATTTCCCCGGCCCCGATGAGCAGGACGCGCTGGTCTTTGATGTCGTCGAAAATCTTCCGGGCCAGCTCCACGGCCGCATAACTGACGGAGACGGCGTTCTCGCCGATCCGGGTCTCCGCCCGCACCCGCTTGGCCACCGCAAAGCCTTTCTCGAACAGGTGATTCAGATAGAGCCCCGTGCAGCCCGCCTCCAGGGCCTCCCGGTAGGCATCCTTGACCTGGCCGAGGATCTGCGGCTCGCCCACCACCATGGAGTCCAGGCCCGACGCCACGCGAAAGAGGTGGGAGATCATCTCCTTCGTCTTCATGAAGTAGAAGTGGCCCTTCAGGATCGACTGCGGAATCTCGTGGAACTGGCCGACGAACTCCTGGATGGCGGCGCAGCTCTTTTCGAAATCGGGCACCCGCGCGAACACCTCGACCCGGTTGCACGTGGAGAGGAGGACGACCTCCTCGATCCCCTTGCGGTTCTTCAGGGCGAGCAAGGCCGCGCGCAGGCCGTTCGATTCGAAGTGGACCTGCTCGCGGATGTCCACCGGGGTGCGCTTGTGGCTGATGCCGGTGACGATGAGCTCCACGCGGCCCTCACAAATGCCAGAGGTAAGAGACGAGGACGCCGATGAACCCCACAACCGAGAACAAGGCCGCCCTCCGGCCCCGCCATCCGGCCAGCAGGCGGCAAACCAGGAGCAGACCGTAGGCCCCCCAGATCACCACGAGGGGCAAGGTCCTCTCCAGGTCCCAGCTCCAATAAGAGCCCCGGGCGTAAGCCGCCCAGATCGACCCCGAGACGAGGCCCAGGGTCATCATGGGGAACCCCAGCGTCAGGACCCAGAAGCTTCCGCCGTCCAGCTCTTCCAACGACGGGAGCCGGTAAAACCAGGTCCCGAACTGCTTCCGCTTCAACTGGCGCTCCTGGATCATGTACATGATACCCATGCTGAAAAGCACGACAAAAGCGGCCGCCCCCAGGAAGGCCATGACGATGTGAATCGTCAGCCAGATGCTGTCAAAAGGCGGGGGCTGAACCCCCCTCCCCCGGGGCTGCAGAAAGGCCGCCGCCAAGACCAGGAGCGTCACGGGGATCATGAAGAGGCCCAAATGGGCCATCCGCAACGGAACCTGCGCCGCCCCGTACGCCAAGGCCACCACCCAGGAGAAAACCAGGAGAAAATCGTAGGGCTGGGTGACGGGCAAGGTGCCCAACTGGAAGAATCGCGCCGCCAACGCCACGGAATGAGCCGCAAACCCGATGCCGACGAGGACCACTGCGGCCCACAGGACCCGGGCGCGGCGGGAGAGAAAATAATAGATGTGCCCCAGCGCCCCCGCGAAATAGCCCATCAGTCCGACCGCCAGAAAAAGCGTCATCACAGATCACGTCCTTGCACCGGGCCAACCGGACCCCCCGCCCGCCTATCCACCAGATTATATGACAGCCGCCCGGTTGCCAAGGATTCCCGCGCGGTTCAGTCCCGCCGCGAGTTTCGGGGCGCCGCGCCGGCCCTCCTCGCAGGGGGTCTTTCTGAAACCGCCCTCCGCAAAAAGCGGGGGTTTCCCCGCTCCCGTGTCTTGTGGTATAAAAACCTCAGTCAAGGCACCTCAGCGCCTTCCCTGTCCCCGTGAGAATTTCACATGTTCCTGGATCTCGACCCTCCCATCGTCAACGCGAGCGGAATTCTGAGCTTTCTCGACGTCTTTCAGCTGCTGGACCGAAAGGGCGCCGCCATCGGCGGGTACATCACCAAGTCCATCAGCCCCGGCGAGCGCCTGGGCAATGAAAACCCCGTCGTCGTCGAGTGCGGCCCGGATGCCCATCCCACGCTGAACTCCCTGGCGCTCCCCTCCCAGACGCCCGAGGAATGGCTGGAGGAACTCAAAGAGGCGCGCCTCACGCGGTCCAAGCTCATCGTCTCGGTCAACGGGGTGAGCCCGGAGGGCGTGACGCGCATCGTCCGCATGGCGGAGCCCTACGCGGAAGGGTTCGAGCTGAACCTGAGCTGCCCGAACCTGGTGCCCGGGGAGGAGAGCGTCATGGCCGTCGTCGGCCGCCATCCCGAGGCTGCGGCCCGCGTGGTCCGGGCCGCCCGGGAGGCCACCGGCAAGCCCGTCATCGCCAAGCTCTCCCCCGACACCGAGTACCTCGCCGTCGGCCGGGCCTGCGTCGAGGCGGGGGCCGACTACCTGGGCTGCGCCAACACGATGCCCGGGATGTCCATCGACATCCACAGCCGGAGGCCGGTCCTCGCGGGCCGCACCGGCGGGATCTCCGGACCGGCCCTGAAGCCCATCAACCTGAAGATGGTCTATGACGTGTACGCCGCCCTGGGGTGTCCCATCGTGGCGTACGGCGGGATCGCGACGTGGGAGGACGCGGCGGAGTATCTCTTGGCGGGGGCGCGCGTCATCGGGCTCGGGACCTTCTTCGCCCACCGCAAGACCGCCGACATCGTTCGGGACACCGCCGCGCTCTGGTCCGGCATTCGGGAATACCTGAACGGAGAGCCGCTGGAAGCCGTGGTGGGCGCGGCCCACGGCGCGCCGCTGAAGCCGGCGGGAAAGCGCCTTTGAGGAAAATGCGCTGATGCACGTGCACTGCAAGATCACGGGAAACCGCAGCGACGGCGGGAAAAACCACACGCTCTTTTTGGACCGGGGGTTCGACGTCCTCCCCGGCCAGTTCGTCATGGCCTGGGTGTCCGGGGAGAGCGAGAAGCCGTTCTCGCTCTCCTATGAGAACGCCATCACCGTCAAAGACCTCGGGTGGTACAGCCGCAGGCTGCTGGACCTCGCGCCCGGCGATTCCATCTGGATCCGGGGGCCGTACGGGACGAGCTTCCCCGTCGGGGAAGGGGCGGTCCTGCTGGGAGGCGGGGTCGGGATCGCCGCCCTCCTGATCCTGGCCAAGCGGGCGAAAAGCCCGGTCATCCTCCTGGGCGGCCGGACGGCCGAAGACATTCTCTTCCTGGAGGAGTTCAAAGGGGCGGGGACGGTGCGCGTCGCCACGGAGGACGGCTCCCTGGGGAGGAAGGGCCTGATCACCGACCTCCTCCCGCAAGAAGGGAGATATTACTGCGTCTGCGGACCCGACAAGATGATGGCGGCCCTCAAGCCGCTCCTCCCCCCGGAACGGTCTTTTTACTCCCTGGAGCGCTACATGAAGTGCGCCATCGGTCTTTGCGGCCAGTGCACCTGCAACGGCTACCGCGTGTGCACGGACGGCCCCGTGTTCGACGGGGTCACCGCGCAGGAGATGACCGACATCGGACGCAGAAAAAGGAAGAAGAGCGGGGGCTGGGAGTACTCTTAGCTCTTGCCGGAGGGCCTTGGAGCGGGCTCGGCGGCGGTCTCCGGCGGCGCCGCCGGCCCCGCTGGCAGAGACCGGGCGACGCGGAGGACCTCATCGAGGCTTGCCCTGACGCGGTAGTTCCTCGGCTTGAACACCCAGCGGACGACCCCCGCCCCATCCGTCAGGATCATGGCCGGCGCGGCGATGTCCCGCTTTTTCGTGGGGTGCCCCTTGACGTGCAGCAGGCCCAACTTCTCGGCCGCGCGGGCGTCCACGTCGCAGACGAACTGAAAATCCGAGGAGATCTTCCGCCGGAACTTCTCGGACTCCTCCGGGCGATCGGCGCTGACGGGCACGACCGCGACCCCCGCCTCCTCGAACTCCCGGGCCCGCCCCTGGAGCTGCTCCAGCTCCACCGAGCAGACCGTTCACCAGTGGCCCCGGTAGAACACGTACAGGGCGGCCCGCCGGCCCGCCCAGTCCCGCGGGCGGAACGTCCCGCCCCGGGAATCCGGGACCTCAAAGTCCGGCATCGGCTCCCCCACCCTCACCCGAAGGCTCCCCGGCGCCACCGAGTAAACCCACATCCAGTAGAGAAAGATGCCCGTCAAAAGGAGCAGGACGCCGAGTCCCGCCCCCTTCCCCACGGTCGGTGAGAGGCCGACCGCGGCGGCGCCGAGCCCCAGGCCGGCGCCCATCAACAGGTAGGATTGCACCGGATGAAGGCGGTAGACCCCGCGGCGAAGCTCATAAAAGTACCAGGCCGCCCCGGCGAACCACAACCCAAGACCCGTCCAGACCATGCGAGGATTTCCCTGCCCTGAAAAGCCTGCACTGAAAAGGTGGATCGCAGGCCCCCCTTCGCGGCGGAAGGCGCCGGTTCACATCCCCCCGGCCGGAAATTGCATCTCCGCGATCATCCAACGGCCGCCCACTTCCTTCAGAGTGAACGAGACGGGGCCGGCCCGCTCCTTTTTCCGGGGTTTCACTTTCTGGTCCTTGACGATCTCCGTCTCCTCGGCCGCCAGGTCTCCCTGAATCCGGATCGTGAAGGGGTTCACCTCGCGGATCACCCGCTTTTTCACCTCGAAAGAGGTCACCTGGACCTGCTGAAAGTAATTTTCCAGGTGTCTCAGGTAGCTCCTCCGGTCCAGCTGGTCATTGACCCGAACGCCCGGAAACAGGAGCGCGGAGATGGCCCCCACATCCCCCTTTTTGAAGGCGCCGATGAAGTTTTCGACCACCGCCGTGGCGATCTCGCTCTGGTACCCCCTGGATTCGCCCGCGACGAGCTCCTGCGCGAGGCCCTGGAAGAGCAGCCACTCCTCCATCAGGGCCTTCATCTCGCTGGAGGCCCTGGCGCGTCTTGCGGCCAGCGGCAGAATGGATCGGCTCAGGTCCCGGAGTACTAGAAGGTCCCCCATCCTTTCGGAAGGAGGCCGTTTTTCCCAGTACAGCTTGCGCAGGCGGCCCAGGACCTCTTCCTTCTTCTTCTTCAGGGGTAAGAGTCTCTGATCGATTTCACCGGCTTCTTTCATCTGCTTTTCGATGCGGCGCCAAAGGCCTTCCTCCCTCTCCCAGAACTCCGACCATCCCATCTTCTGGAGCTGGAGGCGGAGCTGCTCGAGACCCTTCTGCGAAGGGAGGTCACGGGGTCGCAGCAGGCCCTCCGGGGGCTTCCCGACGGCCGGTCCCTTTTGCGCGGGCCCTCTCTGGGCGCCGACCCCGGCCGGGGACACCAACACGGCGGCCGCCAGGAAACCCAGCCAAAGACCCCAGCGCCGGGAAGACAGCGTTTGCGCGACTCTCAACCCGATCCTTCCCACCGGGAGACCTCCTCAGCCAATTGCACGATCCGCCGGGCCTGCTCCACCACCGCGGGGTCCAGCATCTTGCCCGCGAGGCTCGCCACCGCCTCCCCCCTCGCCAGGGAGGCCTCGAAGGCCGAGACCACCGCCTGGGCCTCCTCCACCTCCCGCGAGCCGGGAGAGAACGCCCGGTTCACCACCGGGACCTGGCGGGGATGAATGACCAGCTTCCCGGCGAACCCCGCCCTGCGGGCCCGCTCGGCGTCGCGGGCCAGGCCCTCTTCGTCCCGGAACTCCGTGTACACCGTATCCACCGGAAGGACGCCCGCCGCCCGCGCCGCAACGACCACCTGCATCCGGGCCAGGCTCAGCTCCTCGCCCCCGGGGGTGCGGACCGCGCCGACGTCCCGCGCGAAGTCTTCCCCGCCGAAGGCCAGCGCCAGGCAGCGGGGGGAAGCCGAGGCGATGTCGAAGGCGCGGATGAGCCCCCGGGCGGTCTCCACAACCGGGACGAGGAGGGGCGGCAGACAGCCTCTCCCGGCCGCCCGGGAGGACGCCGAGGCGTCCAGGCCGGCCACTTCCTCCGGGCTTTGCGCCTTTGGGAGGACGACCCCGGCCAGTCCGGGGAGCACGGTGTCCAGGTCCTTTTCGAACCAGGGCGTTCCCGGCGGGTTCACCCGGACGAACAGGAGGGGCCTCCTCTCGCGGCGCGGACAATCCTTCAGAAAGCGGACCGCCGCCTCGCGGGCCTCCGCCTTCCGGTCCACGGAGACGGCGTCTTCCAAGTCGACGATGACCGCGTCGGCGCCCGACGCGAGGGCCTTGGGGATTCGATCGGGCGCGGCCGCCGGGACGAACAGCAGGCTCCGAAGAAGGTTCAAAAGCGCTTCCCCCGGCCGTCGGCGCCGCGGCCTCGACGGCGGCAGGGCCTCGCGGAGGGTCTGATCCCAACCGAATCCGCTCAGCTCAGCAGCGACCCGCCCAGGGCGATGATTCCCGGAAGCACGATGCACCCCTCCACGAGGCTCTGGCTCGCCAGGAGATTCATCACCTTGCGCTGATGCGTGTAGTAGAGCACCCAGGCCGTGTAAGCGGGGGAAAGAAGAAGGGCGAAGCCCAGAGGGGTGATCCAGCCCATCCATGCGCCCAGCGCGAGCAGAACGGCCATCGCCCCCGCCACGCCCAGGATCAACTTGCGGGTCATCCAGGCGCTGATGAGGATGGGCAAGGTTTCCTTTCCGACGATCCTGTCCCCCTGGATGTCGTGGAGGTCCACCATCGCCGCCACCGTGAAGACGAGCATGGCGACGTACAGGAGCGAGAGGCCCGTTCCCCAGGAGACCGTCTGCCACAGCCCGGCCGAAGCCAGGAACAGGGGCAGAACCACCGTGACCAGCACCCAGGCCGCGGGCATCATGATGCACTTGGAAGCCGGGAGCAGCCAGAGGTTCAGGCGCTTGAACCGCATCGGCTCCAGCTGGAGACAATACACGGAACCCACAATGCTGGCGACCAGCAGGATGAAAAACGCCGGGAGGGAGTGAAAGCCCACCACCCCGAGCGCCGCCGCGAGCGCCGCCCCCGCGGTCCCGTACATCCACTTTCCGAACCGCTCGTAAAACCGCGCCCTGGACGGATCGTTGTACCGGCTGGCCTCCACGTTCCGCAGGTAGTTGAAGGTGTGCATGGCGAAGATGTAAAGGGCCGGGACGAGAAAATACCAGGGGGCCACCTGGTATCTTCCCTGGAGCAGGTTGGCGGCCAGGGTCAGCAGGGCGGCTCCGGCGGCCGCGTACACGTTCGTCCTCAGGAAAAGCCCGGCGACCCGCTGCCATCCGGTTCCCAGGGCGGACCGCTCTCCCTTGGCGTCCTCGATGGCGTCCATCACCCGCTGGATCATCCAGCTGGGCGTCGACGCCCCGGCGATCACCCCCACGTCCTCGTACCGGCACAGGGCCTCCAGGTCCAGCTCGTCTTCTGTCTCCACGTGAAAGGTCGGCTTTCCAAAGGAGCGGGAGATCTCGGCCAGCCGCTGGGTGTTGCCGCTGTTGTGCCCGCCGATGACCACCATCGCGTCCACGGACTGCGCCAGGCTCACGATCTCGTCCTGGCGGTCGACGGTGTCGTGGCAGATGGTGTTGTTGACCACGCAGTTCGGATACCTCCGCCTCAGGGCGGCCAGGATCGTTTCGTACCGGAGGGTGTTGGTGGTGGTCTGGGCGACGATGTTGACCTTGTCCATCGTCGGGAGGGCCTTCACCTCCTCCACGGTCCTCACCACGTGCCCCCGGCCTTCGGTGAAGCCCAACAGGCCCACGACCTCCGGGTGCCCCTCCTCGCCGATGATGACCGTGGAGTAACCCTTGCGCGCGTGCTTCTTGATGACGCCCTGGACGTGGGCCACGATGGGGCAGGTGGCGTCCTTCAGCGTGATGCCCCAGCTCTTGATCTCGGCCCGCGTCTGGGGGCTCACCCCGTGGGCCCGGACGACCACCGTCCCGTTGCGGGGAACCTCGCCCTCTCCCAGGGGGCGGACCCTTTTCTGCCGCAGGAGGTCCACCGCCTGGGGGTTGTGGATGAGAGGGCCGTGGGTCAGGATGGTCTCTCCTTTCCTCTCCTTCGCGATGTCCATCGCAATGTCGATGGCGCGCTTGACGCCCCAGCAGTAACCCGCCGTTTTCGCCAGGATGACCCCCACCGCTCTCCCCCCTTCAGATGACCGATGAGACCCCCGCCAACCCCTCGTCGCCCACAGGGTAGATCACCTTCCCCCTCCTGACAAGGTCCCTCCCCGCGCGTTTCCCCGCGGCGGGACGACAAAGCTCATTTCGTCGGCCGCGCGTCCTTCCAGGGAGATGAGCCGGCCGCGGATCTCCCCCTCGGGCTCCACCACCAGGCGCCCGACGGTCCGGGGAAAGCGGAAGCGTTTTCGTCCCGCGCTCCCCGGATTGAAGAAACAACAATCACCGACCCGGCCGAAGTAGGGTTTGTGGCTGTGCCCGAAGACGACGAGATCGGGCTGGTGCTCGCGGAGCGGACACGCCAGGGAGGGCGCGGCGCAACCGCCGGCCATCCCCTCGTGCACGACCAAAAAGAGCCTCCCGCCGGCTCCCAGCAGCCGCAGCGGCTGAAACCGGCCCGCCGGGAGGTGCGCGTCCACGTTCCCGGAGACCGCCGTCAGCGGGGCCAGCGCCGAAAGCTCGAGGGCCACCTCCTCCGCGCCCAAATCCCCGGCGTGGAGGATGTGGTCCACCCCGTCGAAGGCCTCATACACCCGGGGGTCCAGATACCCGTGAGTGTCGGAGATCACCCCCAGGACCCTTGGGCTTCGCGATCCGGCCAATGAACTTTCCCTTCCATTGGCCCATCCGTTGGGCGCGTCCGACCCAATCCCCGGACCAGAGAAGGCCCCCCCTCCGGCCGTCCGAAGACCTGGAGGGGGGGCTGCTTCCCAGCCCTCAACCCACCGGGATCGCCATGTACAGGTTCGTCCGGTCCCGCTTGACGAGGAGGAGAAGTCCCTTGTCCTGCGTGGCGGCGGCTGCGGACCGAAGGTCCTCCACGCGCCCGGCGGTCTTGCCGTTGATTTCGAGGATGACGTCGCCCGGACGCAACCCCCCACGCTCGGCGGGGCTGCCCGGCTGGACGGAGACGACCGCCAGGGCCGAATCCGCCTTGAGCCCGAGGCGCGCGGTCTCCTCGGCGCCGAGGGGCCGGACCTGAACGCCGAGATGAAAGCCGGTCTTCTCCGCCCGGGCGGGCGGGGGCGCGTCATCCTTCATCTCGTCCAGGGCGACCTCGATCTCCTGGGCCTTACCCTCGCGAAGGACCTGGATCTTGACTTTCTTCCCCGCGGGCGCCGAAGCCACCATCCGCGGGAGGGCGCGGGCGTCCTCCACCTCCTGGCCCGCGAAGCCGACGATGACGTCGCCCCGGCGGAATCCCGCCCGCTCCGCCGGCCCCCCGGACAAGACATCGGCCACCAGGGCGCCCCGCGGTTTCTTCATACCGAAGGCCTTGGCCAGCTCCGGGGTCAGGTTCTGGATCTGGACCCCCAGCCAGGCCCTGGGGACGTAGCCCTTCGCCTGCAGAGAGGCGATGACCTCCCGCGCCAGATTGATGGGGATGGAAAACCCGATCCCCTGTCCGTTCGGGAGGATGGCCGTGTTGACGCCGACCACTTCCCCTCGGACGTTGAACAGGGGGCCTCCCGAATTGCCCGGATTGATGGAAGCGTCGGTCTGAATGAAGTCGTCGTAAGGACCCGCTCCGATGGAACGCCCTTTCCCGCTGACGATGCCGGCGGTGACCGTGTGGCCGAGTCCGAACGGGTTGCCGATGGCCAGCACCCAGTCCCCAGGCGCCAGATGGCCGGAGTCGCCCAGGGCGACCGCCGGAAGGTCCACCTTCTGCGTGATCCTCAGCAGGGCCAGGTCGGTCTTCGCGTCGCGGCCCAGGACCTTTGCGCTGAACGTGCGCCCGTCCGAAAGGGTCACGCGGATATCCTCGGCCCCCTCGACGACGTGCTGATTGGTCACGATGAGGCCGTCCCGGCTGTAGATGAAGCCGGAGCCGACTCCCTGCCGCCGGTACTCCGGGGGGGGAACTCGCCGTCCCGGCCGACCCTCCCGAAACCGGCGGAAGAAATCTGGGAACGGGTCCTCACCGAAGGGCGACTCCTCCGAGAGGGAGCTCCGCTCCACCTTCCGGACGACGCGGATGTTCACGACCGTCGGCGTGAGCCGCTCGACCAGCGGGCGAAAAGAGGGCAGCCCGCCGGCCTCCTGCCGGACGTCCGGGGCGGCGGCCTGCGCCTGCGCCACGCTCCAGGCGGACCGCCGGCCGGGGAAGTCCTTCCCCGTCACGAAGGCGGTGGCCAGCCCCGCCGCGAAGGTGGCGGCCAGGAGGACCGCAAACAACAGCGAAAACCAAATCGTCTTGCTCCTCTTGCTCGACATTCTGGCTCTCCGACGGGACCCCGTTGTAAAAAATTACTCCCCCTTCAAACCAGCGAAAAAGAAGCGACAATTGCGCAGATACACCCGCCCCGCCGTGACGCCCGACCCTACGATCCGTTGTCCGTGGGTTTGCGGCGAATGATTCCGGATTTGCGGGGAGTGGCGGGGGGTCAACTTCGACCCCCCGCCAGATGGCCACAAGGGAAGGCGTCGGGAGGTAATACGCACATCCCCCTGAAGCCGGAGGCGTTGGGAGGTCCCTTTTCCCAACTTCTCCTCCATCGAACAATTCTCAATATAGGCGGCCAACATTAAAGGAACGTTAACCGCACATTAAAATCCTCTAACGAGACCGGAGGCCTGCGAGAAACTTCCGGGACGGAGGCTTCTGCGCCGAGATGGGCGTGATGGATTGCATTGACCGGCCCCCCGGATCTCCGAAGCTCTCCGAGGGCGGCCGGCTGGCGGATCGGCGCGGGGCCGACCCTCTTTTCCGGCTCGCGGGGGGGGGTAAGGATGAGAAACGAGGAAAGGCCGGACCGTCCCGTCCGCTCAGGAGGGGGACTCCGCCTTCTGTGGGATCTCGACGGTGAAATCGCTCCCCTTGCCCAGGCAGCTTCGCACGCGAATGGTCCCGCCGTGGGCCTCTGCGATCCACTTGCAGATATTCAGACCGAGCCCGCTGCCTCCCGCTCCCATTCTGCGGGCCTCCGGGGCCCGATAAAACCGGTCGAAGATCCGGTCGATGTCCTTTTCGGAGATCCCGATCCCCGTGTCCGCGACGGAGATCACGGTGCGTCCGTCCACCCCGCCCAGCGAAACGTCGATCTTGCCGCCGGGGGGCGTGTACCGGAAGGCGTTGACCACGAGGTTCATCACCATCTGGCGAAGCCGGTCCGCGTCCCCCTCGATCACCAGCGGGTCCCGCCGGCTCAGGGTGAACTGCTTGCCCTCCGCCTCGGGCAGGGACTTGGCCTTTTCGAACACCTCGGTGATCAGGTCCGCCAGGTCCACCGGCGCGAAATAAAGCTGGGTGGCGCCCAAGTCCGCCTTGGCCAGCGTCAGGAGGTCCTCGACGATCTCGCTCATCCGCCTGACCTCTTCCAGGATCACGCGCAGGCCCCGTTTGTAATCCTCAAAGGTCCGCTCCGAGGAAAGCAGAAGCTCGACCTCCCCCCGCAGGATGGTGAGGGGAGTCTTGAGCTCGTGGGAGGCGTCCGCGCTGAACTCCCGCACCCGGTCGAAGGCCATCTCCAGACGGGCGATCATGGCGTTCAGGGTCTCCACGAGCCGGGCCAGCTCGTCGTCGGACTCCGGCCGCGCGATCCTCTCGTTCAGCCGCTCGGCTGTGATGCGGCGGGCCGCCGCCGCCACCTCATCCACCGGGCGCAGGGCGCGCCGGGCCAGCGCCCAGCCGCCCAGGCCCGCCAGGACGACCGCGGAGGGAACCACCCCCAGCAGGATCAAAGCCAGCCGCCGAAGGGTCCGATTGACCTCGGCGAAGGAGGCCGCGACCTGAACGAAGTTGACCACCCGGCCCGAGCGGATGACGGGCTGCGTGTACACGCGGATCGGCGGGCGGTCCGGCGGATAGACCGTCTCGGCCGTGCCTTCCCCTCTCAGGGCATTCGTGCGGGCGAGGGGGCTCAGCTTGATGGAGGTCCCACCCAGCGACAGCGACCGCAGCCGGATCTCCCCGGCCAGGTCCAACAACTGAAACGTCCGATCAAGGAACTGGTCGGGGGACAGGCGGGGGAAGAGTTTTGAGAAGATCTGCTCGGGGGGGGAGGTGAGTTCGGGCCGGTCCACCGAGGCCAGCGCCTTGCCCGCCGCCCGCAGGGAACCGTCCAAGTTCGAGTGAAGCTGGTGGCGCACGGCGGCGAAGATGACCAGGCTGACCGCGATCAGCAACCCGGCCATCACGCCCGAGTACCAAAAGGTCAGCCGCGTCTTGAGCCCCAACGACTTCATCCGCCTCCTCCGCCGACGCCCTTGCGGGAAAAAGAGTCCATCTCACGCCCTTTCCGGCAGCCCGAAGCGGTACCCCACGCCGCGCAGGGTGTGGATGAGCGGGGGGGAGAACCCCCGGTCGATCTTGTTTCGCAGGTAGCTGACGTAGACATCCACCACGTTCGTTTCGGGATCGAAGGCGTAATCCCAGACGTGCTCCAGCAGCGTGGAGCGCGAGAGGATCCGGTCCGTGTGGCGCATGAAAAATTCCAGCAGGGCGTACTCTCGGGCCGAGAGGTTGATCCTCCTGCCCGCCCTCGTCACCCACCGGGTGGCCGGATTCAGCTCCAGGTCGGCCAGCCGGAGGATCGGGCCCGCGCGGTCTCCCCGCCTCAGGAGCGCGCGGATGCGGGCCTGCAGCTCGCTCAAGGAGAAAGGCTTGGTGAGGTAGTCGTCCGCCCCGGTGTCCAGCCCGCGGACCTTGTCTTCCACCGCATCCCGCGCCGTCAGCATCATGACCGGGGCCTCGCCCCCGCTCGCCCGAAAGCGCGACAGGACTTCCCACCCGTCGATGCCGGGCAACATGACGTCCAGCAGAATGACATCATAGTCGCCGGCGAGGGCCTGCTCCAGGGCTTCGACCCCATGTCCGACGACATCCACGGCGTAGCCTTCCTCCCCGAGCCCGCGAGCGACGAAGCTGGCCACCCTGGCCTCATCTTCCACCACCAAGATTCGCAAGCGCTCTCCCCGCCAGCCCTCCAGGGGGACGTCGCCCCTCCGCCGGACGATCACCGGAGCAGCCGAAAGCTGCCCATGACCTGATCGAACTCCTTCACCGTGCTCGGGAAGGCCAGCTCATGGTCCAGAATGGCGAACTCGTACAGCACGTCCGCCGGCCAGCCCCGCTTCAGAATGAGGACGAATTTCCCCCGGGCGCCGCGGGCCGTCTGGGCCCGGCTCTTCTCCAGATCGATGCGCTTTCGCCGCATCTCCCGGGTCTCCGGGCCGAAGCGCTCCTCTTCCTTCCCGCTGAGAATCTCCTCCTCAATCCGCTTCCGCTCGGCCTCTTCATCGATCATGGGGCGGGAGAGGCTTCCCCGAAGCTGAAACTCAAGCCGCGGATGCCCCTCCCACGTCCCCACCGACCAGGCCTCTCCCAAGGGGAGGAAACGGCTGTCCTTGATGGCGCGCACGTTGTTCCCCCACCCCTCGAGCATTTTCCGGTAGATCCGGAGCGCGTGGTCGGAGATCTCGAAATTCTTGTAACGGAAACTGAGGGGATGGGCGCGGATGGCCATCACGCCGCCCGTGAACGGGTTGTGGAAAAAGTAATCCGCCTTCAAGCCGACGTCAGCGAACGCCGATTTGCCCGGCCCCGGGACCCAGGGGGAGGCGGGCTTGCGCACGCGGTAATACCAGAGCGGCTCGACAATCTCGTCGGTCTTGGCGGCGCAGGAACCGGCCGCGAGGGCCGCCGCCAGGCAAGCCGCCAGACGGACCCCCACTCCCCAAGCGGACCGTCTTCTCCCGTGCGCGTCCACCCTGCCGCAAGCCTTCGGGTTCATCTCACAAAACCTTAATCCCCGGCCCGTCGCCGGTCAAGGGCCGCGCGCCGGAGGGCCGGGTCCAGGAGGGGGTCTTTCGCGGGAAACAGCGCTGGGGAGGGCCTTCGACGCGCCCGGAGGGCTCCGGGCGCGTCACAGCTGCAGAGCCACCAGGACCCCCCCGAGCACAATGCACAGGACGCCGGCCACCAGGGGAAACGTCACCCGCTCAAGGCCGCGCAGAAAGAGGGCGCTGAAGAGAAGGGTGAAGAGCGGGGTCGTTCCGGAAATCGGGGCCAGGACGATCACCTTCCCCGTCCGGTAGGCGAAGAACAGCATCACAAAACCGACGCCCAAGGCCACGCCCACGAGGCCGAAGTACACCCAACCCCCCAGGGGCGGCCACCCCGATCCCTCCGGGCGAACCCACCTCCAGAAGGCCCCGATGACCACCACTGAAACCAGAACGGCCGCCCAGGCGCCGACGACCGGATGCGGGTTCTCGGCCACACCGTAGCGGATCACCACGTCCCGCATCGCCAGCAAGAGCGTCCCCGCCAGCGGGTAGATGAGGTCCCTGCGCCTCCACGCCCTCTCCTCTTGCCCGCGCCTGGAGAGAAGGACACCGCCGGCGATGATGGCCAGCATCCCGATGACGTTCAGCGCCGTGGGCCTCTCCCCCAGGAGGAAAACCGCCAGGAGAGAGGCGAGCAGCGGCGACATCGCGCGCAGGCTGGCCGACCGGGAGGCGCCGATGGTCTCCACGGCGGCCAGGAGCAACAGCCGCGACATGGAGGGGACGAAAAACCCCAGGGCGAAAAAGACGAGGAGCCTCCTGTCCAGGAACGCCGAGAGGGGCGCACTCACCGCGACCCAGGCCGTCAGCAGGAGGAAGTTCACCCACGTGGCGATCAGGGTCCCCTGGACGATGTTGCAGTAGAGGATCCCGCGGCGCGCGAAGACAAAGGTGGAGGAAAAGCTGACGGTGCACCCCAGGACCAGAAGGACCGGAATCAAGGGAGCAGGATTCCGCCGTCACCGGACGCCCTTCGCGGGCCGGGCCCCTTCAGCGACATGAGACGCAAGGCCTCCCACGCCCTCACAACAGGCGGACCCTCACCGGGAAACCTGCCAGGGGGCGTGGTTCGTGGTGTAGGAATAGGTGTTGACCACGCCGGCTTTCTCGAACCAGACCGTGAGCTCCTTGGTTTGTTCCTGCGTGAACGGCCCCAGGTTCTTCATGAAACGGTAGGTCCAGGTTTCGAACTCCCCCTGCATGCCCCGCTCGTGAGGAGAGCCGAGCCAGTCCTGCACTTGGGCCTTGGTCGTCTTTCCCTTCTCAATCCGCAAAACGACCTGCTGGTCGAAATCCCGCCCGCGGGCCGCACACCCGACGACCAGGGCCGCCAAAAGAACGAGCGCCAGCGATTGCACGATTCTCTTCATCCCTGCGTCTCCTTTATCCTGGATTGCCCTTCCGCCCGAGCGCGCCGCCCCTCCCACGCCTTTTCCCTTCTCCAAAGTCCTAGCACATCGGGGGAGGGCCTTCAACCCGGCGCCTCGCCTCCGCCGATGAGGGCGCCCCCGGAAGGGCCTCCGGCCGGACCGCGCGCGCCCCCGCCGACCCTCAGGCCGACGACCTCAGGACGATCACGGTCATCTGGCGGGGAAGGGTTTCCCGCGAAAACGAGATGACGGACGAATTGTGGCGGCGGTGGCGCAACCCGTTCAAAAAGGCCATCAGCAGGTCCTCCCGGTCCCAGTAGTGCATCGGGATGGCCACCCGGGGCTGGACCTGGTGGAGGACCTTCTGCGCCACGTCCGGACTCATCGTGAACCGCCCGCCGATGGGGATCAGCAAAACGTCCACCCTCCCCAGCTCTTCCAGCTGCCGCGGCGTCAGAAGCCCCGCCAGATCGCCCAGATGGGCCACGCAGACCCGGCCGAAAT
>JACPRG010000088.1 GCA_016190025.1 Candidatus Tectimicrobiota bacterium | reverse complement strand
CTTCACGCCGGCGCGACGCGGCGCAGGGCGCGGGTCGGCGGACCATTAAACGGGGGAGGACTCGAAGCATGAGACGCATCCTGGCAATCGGCGGCTTTCTTGCGGCATGGGCCACACTCCTGGCCGTCGCGGCGCCCGCGCGGAGCGAGACGGTCAGCATGGCCATGGACTGGGTCCTGAACGGCAAGCACTCGCCCTTCTTCGTGGGGATCGACAAGGGTTTCTACAGGGAAGCCGGTCTGGACGTGAAGATCTCCCGCGGCCACGGCTCCGCCACGACCGCGAAGGACGTGGGGGCGAAGGCGGTGGACTACGGGTTCTCCGACTCGCCGTCCGTCATCATCGTCAGGGCCCGCGGGGCGCAGGTGAAGCTGCTGGCGGTCATCCATGACAAGGCCCCCCACGTCTTGTTCTCCCTGGCCGGCACGGGGATCAAGACCCCGGCCGACCTGAAGGGCAAAAAGATCGGCGCGACCGCCGGAGACGCCATCCGTGCCTTCTTCCCGGCCTTCGCCCGGGCCAACGGCCTCGACCCCGAGAAGGACTACACCTGGGTGACGATCACCGCCGCCGCCAAGGCGCCCAGCCTTCTCTCGGGCCGGGTGGACGCGGTCACCAACTTCGTCACCGACGCCCCGCCGATGATCGCCAAGGCCGCAGAGCTGGGCAAGAAGATCAACACCCTCCGCTTCACGGACTGGGGCGTGGACCTGTACTCCAACGGCCTGGCTACGCAGGAAAAGAGGATCCAGGAGAACCCGGACCAGGTGAGACGGGTTGTGGCGGCGGTGATGAAATCCTGGGCCTGGGCGGTGGAACACCCGGGCGAGACCATTCAGCTCTACCAGAAGTACGTTCCGGCGATCAGCCCGAGCCTGGCTCGCCAGCAGCTCGACATCGCCATCGACCTCCTCCTGAGCGAGAACGCCGGGCGGTCCGGAATCGGTCACATCGACAGGGACAAGATGAAGCGGACCATCGACCTCATCGCCAAATACATGGGCGACCAGCTCCCCTCCCGCCCGAGCCTGGAGGAGGTTTACACGAACGAGTTCCTGCCCAAGCTCTTTCCCAAGCGCGGGAAATAAAGAGAACCGAATCCCCCGCCGGGCGGAAGACGCGGGCGCTCTCCGCCCGGGGGGTTGAGCCCGGCCGCCGCCGATCTGAAGCGCCCGCAGGCGGGGAGACCCGCTTCCGCACCCTTCTCCCGGGAGGACGCGACCATCGACCTGAAAGAAGGCCCGTACGGGTCCCGCTGCCGCCTCGGCCTGCTCCTCCCCTCGTTGAACGTCGTCTGCGAGCCCGAGATGAACCGGATGGCCCCCGAGGGCGTCAGCGTGCACGCGACGCGCATGCGGCTCGAGGGCGCGATGTCGCCGGAAAGCTACGCCCGAATGGCCGAGGACGCGGCGGCGGGCGCCTCCCTGCTGCGCACCGCGCGGGTGGACGTCATCGCGTACGCCTGCACCTCGGGCGCCATCCTGGAGGACAGCGGCCGGCTCACCGAAACCATCGAGCGCGAAGGGGGCGTCCCCGCCGTCACCACCGCCCGGGCCGTGGTGGAGGCGCTGCGCGCCCTGGGGCTCAGGCGCATCGCCGTGGGGACCCCCTACGTCGCCTTCGTCAACGAGGCCGAGCGCCTCTTCCTGGAGAAAGCCGGCTTCGAGGTCACCCGGATGCGCGGCCTGGAGATGGGAAAAACGCCCGAATCGCGCGTCGCCATCGGCAGGCTGAAACGGGAGGCGGTCCATGATCTCGCCCGGCAGGTGGACTCCCCAGAGGCGGAAGGCGTTTTCCTCTCGTGCCTGAACATGGCCGCCCTCGACCTGCTGGACCGGCTGGAGGGAGAGCTGGGGAAACCCGTTCTCAGCTCGACCGTCGCCACCTTCTGGGCGGCCCTGCGCCGGACCGGGGTGGAGGTCTCCATCCCGGGCTTCGGCTCCTTTCTGAGAGAGTTCCCGCCGTTGCCGGAGCCCGCCGGGACGCGCCCCTCTTAGGAGCGGGCGGCGCGGCGCGCGAGCCTGGGAAGCCGCCAGCACCGGCCGCGCCGGGGCCTCAAGGCATCAGTGCGGCTTCGCCTAAGGCCAGGGGGGGAGGGTGATATCTTTCCTGGAAGGGAGAACCTCTTGTGCCCACGCTGATCCTGACCCACGAGAACATGCAAAAGGTCCTCGGGATGGAGGCCGCCATCGAGGCGATGGAGGGGGTGTTCGCCGCCATGGCCCGGGGCGAGGCCCGCATGCCGCCCAAGGTGTACATCCAGCTCGAGGAGTTCTCCGGCGACTTCCGCGCCATGCCCTCCGCCCTGGGGGAGAGAGCGGGCGTCAAGTGGATCAACGCCCACCCTGAAAATCCCTCCCGGCACCGTCTCCCCTCCGTCCTGGGGGTTTATCTCCTGAACGACGCCCGCACCGGCTATCCCCTGGCCGTCATGGACGCGACCCGCCTGACCTCCTACCGCACGGCGGCGGCCGCGGCGGTCGCCACCCGCCACTTGAGCCGCAAAGACGCGAAGACGCTGGGGATCATCGGCTGCGGCGCGCAGGCCGCCCCTCACGCGGAGGCCGTCTCCCGCGTCCGCTCCTTCAAGGAAATCCTCCTGTACGACCTGGACGGGGGCAAGGCCGAGGCCCTGGCGTCGAGTCTCAAGGGACTTCCCGCGCGGGCGGCCCGGCTCGAGGCGGCCTGCCGGGCGGATGTCCTCTGCACGCTGACGCCCTCCACGAGGCCCATCGTCCGCAGGGAATGGGTCGCCCCGGGGGCTCACATCAACGCCATGGGGGCCGACGGGCCGGGGAAGCAGGAGCTGGATCCGGCCATCCTGGAATCGTCCCGCGTCTTCGTGGATGACCCCGCCCAGGCGATTCACGGAGGCGAGATCAACGTCCCCATCTCCGCCGGCCGGTTCTCCGCGGAGCGGATCGCGGGGACGCTGGGGGAGGTCCTCATCGGGACAAAGGCCGGACGGACAGGCCAGGAGATCACCGTGTTCGACTCGACCGGCCTCGCCCTGCAGGACCTCGCCCTGGCGAAGGCGGCTTACGAGGAAGCCCGGAGCCGGGGAATCGGCCTGGAGATCGACCTCGTCCCGGCCTGACGCGAGCGTCCCACAGTGGGCTCAGTGATCCCTACTTTTCGGATGCACACCCCGTCTCAGCCGGTGCGTGGAGCCGCCATTTCGGGCAGAGACGAGCTCTGCCGCTACAGGATGAACGTTTCGGCGGACCGTCATTGTAGGGGCGCAGGGCCTCCCGCCTTCGCGGGGGCAAGCTAGGCGCCCCTTCTTGTCTTTGCCCAACGCTGCGGCAGATGGGGATGAAAGCCCGTTGGCCCGGCTCTCCGCTACCGGCGTCATTCCCGCGAAAGCGGGAATCCACTGCCCTCTGCGACGGCGAGGGGCGGGATGCGGAGAATAGATCCCCGCTTTCGCTCCGCTCTCCGCTGCGCTCCGATTCGCGGGGATGACATGGAGGCTGGGTGCGGGTCGAGAACCCTTCAGCCTGGCAGCCGCAGAGCCTGCCCTGAGCGAAGCCGAAGGGATGCCTGCCCTTCGTCTATGAAGGCCCGTGGCGCTCTCCCAAAAAGCCTGGGGATCACTGAGTCTCGAAAACTGTTGGCAGAGCCGTCGGAAAGCGGTACAATTGTTTTCATCAGAAAAATAGGCTGGAGGGTACGGTTACAGGTTGAAATGCCTGTATGAAGGCGGCGCGCTTTCCCTCACAGGAGGCTATCCTGTGTTTGGGAAAGAAGCGGATCATACCGCGAAGGCCCCAATGGGACGGGGGAAAGGGAGGGGAACATGGCCAGAAGGTTTTTCGGCACCGTCATTGCCCTTTTGTTCCTGGTCTTTTCTGCGGAGGGGATAAAGGCCGAAGCCGCGGACAAGGTCAGCATAACGGTGGACTGGATTCTCGGCGGCTATCACTCCGGACTTTTCGCCGCGCAGGATCGGGGAAACTTCGCCCGCGCCGGGCTCGAAGTGGCCATCAACCGGGGATTTGGCAGCCTGACCACCGTGAAGCAACTCGGGGCGGGGACCGTCACGTTCGGCTTCGCGGACATGGGGGCGCTGGTCATCGGACGGTCGAGGGGCACCAATGCCAAGGCCCTGGCGGTCATCCTCGCGAGGACCCAGTACGCCTTCTTTACCCTCAAGGACACGGGCGTCCGCAGGGCCAAGGACATGGAAGGAAAGACGTGGGCCTGCCCCGCGGGAAGCGTGGTCCGGGCGGTGACCCCGGCTCTTTTCCTTTCCGCCCAGGTGGACGCGAACAAGGTCAAGACCCAGGTGATGGATGCGCCCATGATGTACCCGAGCCTTCTGGCCGGAAAGGTGGACCTGGTCTGCGCCTTCTGGGTGGACCGCCCGGCGTTGGAGAAAGAGGCCAAAAGACAGGGGAAGGAGGTCGTTGATATCGCCTTCGCGGATTACGGCATCGATGCCTACTCCAACAGCCTCATGACCTCCGATGCGCGGATCGAAAAGCAGCCGGACCTGGTGCGGCGCTTTGTGAAGGCGGCCCTGGAGGGCTTGGCCTTCGCCATCGAGAATCCGGAGAGGGCGGTGGACCTGTTCCTCAAGCACCAGCCCTCCGTGGACCGGAACGTCGCCCTGGGCCAGCAGCGGATCGCCAACCAGAGCGCCCTGACACCCACGGCGAAAGAGAAGGGCCTGGGCTACATCCTGGAGGAGAAGGTGACCTCGACGCGCGATATCTTGACCAAGTACATGAAGCTCGAGGTAAAAGTCCCCGTGAAGGACCTCTACACCAACGCCTTCCTCCCGAGCCCCGGTATTATGGTGAAGGGGAATTAGGGGATGACCCGGCGAACGGGGACGGCGCACCGTCTCCTTTGCTTTTTTATGAGTTGATGTAGGTGTAGCCCCAATTTGAGCGAGGCGCGAAGCGCCAGAGCGGAATCGGGGATAGGAACTGTGGTTTATCCCCAGAGAGGGTTTATTGTATCTTCGGCTTGAGGGAAAATGACATCAATCCAGGAGGGTCCGGATGAACATCCTGAAGGATGAGACGCTTCCCGCCCGCGGCGGGGGCGCTTGGATTTTGAAAAAGGGCCAGCGGATTCGGGTTATCGACATGGAGGGCGAGCAGATCGGGGACTTTGTCGCATTCAACGCCGCCAACCTGAGGGAACGGTTCAACCAAGCCCGGACTCGGTCCAATTCAGGCAAGTTCCTCATCTCCACAGGCGATCACCTCTACTCCAAGTCCAACAACGTCATGCTCACCATCGTGGAGGACACCTACGGCATTCACGATTTGCAGTACGGGATGTGCAGTGAGTTTGTCTATAAGCGGGAGCGTCACAGCTACGCGGAAGGCTTCGTTGTGGGCGGTTCCCTGGGCCGGCCGACCGTCGGGTGCTGGGAGATCTTGACAGAGGCCCTCAAGCCCTGGGACATCCCCCCTGAGGACATCCCCGACCCGCTGAACCTGTTCCAGACCGTGGACTTCGACATCCGGAGCGGCACGTTTGCCCTGGCGGAAGGCCGAAGCCAGCCCGGGGATCACGTTGTCCTGGTTGCGCAAATGGACGTTCTCTGCGCCCTGAGCGCCTGTCCCGCGACGGGCCATCCCCTGCGGGTGCAGATCTTCAGCGCATGAAGCTCGTTCCAGAGGGTGTCGGACGAAACGGGTTCGCAGGGTCGGAAATCTGGCGCCTGAATTGGGGTTCCCCGATCTCCGCTCGCCCCCGATCCAGTCGGGGGCTCGCTCAGATCGGGTCTACGGTTCCTTGGGGGAGGGCCTTCGCCCTCCCGCAGGAGCCCGCGAGGGGTTCCTCTCCAGGGCGGAGTCTGCCCGGTGCGAAGCCGAAGGGATGCCCGCCCTTCCACATGGCATCCCCGCGAATCGGAGCGCAGCGGAGAGCCGGGCCAACGGGCCTTTCATCCCCATCTACCCCCCGGAATCGGAGCGCCCAAGCCAAATCGCGGGTCGCGGCGGTCTCGCGAAAAAACTGGGGGAAGCTGAGCCCGGCCTCGCCTTGACGGAAAGCGGCAAACAGACTAAAAACCTCCTCGTTCGGACGTCCGGCGACACGGCCCCGGATGCGAATCCGGAGGCGCCGGCGGGCCGGGACAACCTCTCGCGGGCGCTTCCATCTTCATTTCGCCGCCCCTGTGGAGATCCGGCATGCCCGGAAGCGACAACCGCTCCATCTCCATCCCGCCCCTGGACCTGCCCCGCGAGGCCCGGTGGCGGGCCGAGGAAGGCCGGGTCGTCCGCTGCGACCACGCCGTCGAGTCCTACTGGAAGATCAAGATCGAGGCCCCGCACGCCGCCCGGCGGACGGGTCCGGGCCAGTTCGTCATGGTGCGGCCGAAGGGGTGGGACGGCCTGCTCCTCCCCCGGCCCTTCGACGTGTTCCGGACGCACCCGGAGCGGGACACCTTCGAGATCCTCATCAAGGTCAAGGGCCCCGGGACGGAGGCGCTCTCCCGCCTCAGGCCGGGGGACGCCGTGGATGTCGTCGGCCCGTCGGGCTGTCTTCTCGACCTCGCCCGGTGCGCGCCCGGGGTCGGGTTCATCGCCCGGGGCGCGGGGGTGACACCCATGGTCCGGATCGCCCAGGCGTGCGCCGAGATCGGCCTCCCCTGCCGCGGCCTCGTCTCCGCCCGGGAGGAAAGACTCCTTCTGGGCGTGGAAGAGCTCCGCAGCCTCGGCGCCGAGGTCGTGACGGCTTCGGACGAGGCGGGCGACTCGGCCGGCAAGCCGGCGGAGACCGTGGGCGCCTGGGTCCGGGAGAAAAAGCTCGGCGTTCTCTTCACCTGCGGGTCGAGGCGGATGGGACGGCTGGTGCAGGAGGTCACGGCGGAGAACGGCGTCCGGGGCTACGTCTTCCTGGAATACCGCATGGCCTGCGGCACGGGCGTCTGCGTCGGCTGCGCGGCCCCCCTCCTCACGTCTGAGGGAAAATTCCGCTACGGGCTCGTGTGCATGGAGGGGCCGGCCTTCCCGGCCGAGTCCGTCATCCTGGACTGGGGGAACCGCCCATGACCGACGCGATCGAGCCGAGCCTGGAGACCGCCGTCGGGCCGATCCGCCTCAAGAACCCCGTCATGCCGGCCTCCGGGTGCTTCAACTACGGGCGGGAGTTCGAGCACGCCTACGACCTCTCGGTCCTGGGGGCCATCATCAACAAGACCTTCATGGACCTGTTGCGCGACGGCAACTCCCCCGACCGCGTCATGGAGACGCCCGAGGGGATGCTCAACGCCATCGGGACCCCCTCCAAGGGGACCGACCAGTTCCTGGCCGAGCAGCTTCCCTTCCTGCGGAAGACCGGCGCGGCGGTCATCGCCAGCATCGGCGGATTGCTGGAGGAGGACTTCGAGCGGGCCGCCGGAAAACTGGACGGCCGGGAGGGGATCACCGCCATCGAACTGGACCTCTCCTGCCCGAACCACGCCGAGGCGGCGCCCTTCGCCAACAGCGCCGCAAGCCTGCGCCGGGTCGTCCAGCGGTGCCGGGCGGCGACGCGCATCCCCCTCATCGCCAAGCTCGGCCCGGCCGTGACGGACATCGTGGAGATGGCCGCGGCCACCCTGGAGGCCGGGGCCGACGCCCTGTGCATCGGCAACACCTACCCGGCCATGTCCATCGACGTGGAGACCCAGCGCCCCGTCCTGGGGTTCACGACCGGCGGGCTCTCGGGGCCGGCCATCCGGCCGATGGTGGTCCGCCACGTGTGGCTGGTGGTCGAGAAGCTGGGCGCGCCCGTCATCGGGTGCGGGGGGATCGAGAGCGCCCGGGACGCCATCGAGTATCTCCTGGCGGGGGCGCGGGCGGTCCAGGTCGGCACGGCCAACTTCTACGACCCCCTCTGCATGCCCCGCATCATCGAGGGCATCCGCGACTATCTGCGAAGAAAGGGGTGTTCCTCCGTCGAGGAGATCATCGGCGCGGCGCAGCGGGCCGAGCGGGAACTCTACCATCCCCTCTCCAAAGGCCACTGAGGGCGACCGCCGAAAACATTCGCCTGACTATGGATGAACGTGGGCTTCCTCGCCCGTGCACCGCTTCGCGCGGAGCCTCTGGCTTGCGAGGGCGATCGCGATGCAGACGAGCCCCGCGAGGTCCGTCTTCCACCCCGGCTTGATCAGCGAGAACGCCCCCGCCAGGTAGAGCAGGCGCTCCAGCCAGTTGGCCCTTCCCCACAGCCAGCCCTGCACCCCGGCCGCCAAGGCGGTCACTCCCAGCGAGGCCGTGACCACAGTCGTCACCAGAGTCACCCAGTCCCCGATGAGGAGAAGCTCTGGGCCGTAGACAAACATGAAGGGCACAATGTAGGCGGCCGCCCCGAGCTTGAGGGCCTCTCTGGCCGTTTCGCCGATCTTGGAATCGGCCACCCCCGCCGCCGCAAAAGAGACCAGGGCCACGGGGGGAGTGATCCCCGACAGGTTCGAAAAATAAAAGATGAAGAGGTGGGCCGCCACCAGGGGCACGCCCATTTCGACGAGGGCGGGGGCCAGGAGGGAAGCGGTAATGATATACACGGGCGTGGCCGATATCCCCATGCCCAGGATGATGGAGGCCACGGCCGTGAAGACAAGGGCCAGGAGGAGATTTCCACCCGAAAGCGTAAGGACGAGGCTCGTCAGCTTCAGGCCCAGCCCCGTGATGGTCACCGAGCCCACGATGATCCCGGCACAGGCGCAGGCGACGGCGACCGTCTGAATCTCCTTCCCCCCCTTCTCCAGTGCGTCCAGGACCTTCCGGGGGCTCATCCAGGTGGAACGCCGAAAGAAGCTCGTCACAAGCACGGACCCGATGGCGAGGGCGGCCGCGTACATGGGCGTATAGCCCTCGACGAGGAAGTAGATGATGACGAAGACCGGAAGAACCAGGTGGCCCCGACCGAGCAAGACCGGAAGGACCCGCGGGCGATCCTCAGACGGGATCCCCTTCAGGCCCGCGCGGATGGCCTCGAGATGGACGCTGACGTAGACCGCCAGGAAGTACAGGAGAGCGGGGATGAGGGCGTGAAGGGCAATGCGGAGATAGGGGATGCCCGTGATCTCCGCCATGATGAAGGCCGCGGCCGCCATGATGGGGGGCATGATCATGCCCCCCGTGGAGGCGGAGGCCTCCACCGCGCCCGCAAAGCTCGGCCGGTAGCCGATCCCCTTCATCATGGGGATGGTGAAGGAGCCCGTGGTGACCACGTTGGCGATGGCGCTTCCCGAAATGGTTCCGAACATGGCGCTGGAGATGACGGCCACCTTGGCCGGCCCGCCGCTGTAGCGGCCCGCGCTGGCGACGGCCAAGTCCATGAAGAAGGACCCGACGCCCGAGTTATAAAGAAACGCGCCGAACAAGGTGAACAGGATGATGTAGGTGGCCGAGACCCCGAGGGGGATTCCGAAGACCCCCTCCGGGGTGAGGACTTGGTGTTCCAGGACGACTTCCGCGAGGACGGGAGGGTGTCCCACCAGCCGGGGCAGGTAGTGGCCGAAGAAGGCGTAGGCCAGGGAGACCAGGGCCACAACGGGCATTGCCCATCCCACGACCCTTCTTGTGCCGTCGATGACCACGGCCAAGACGACGACCGAGGCCAGGACATCCATCCAGTGAAGGGGCTCCGCGTAGGTAAATCGCTCCACAATGTAGTCGTAGTTGAAAACCAAGTAGGCCATCGAGGCGATGGAACCCACCAGATAAAGCCAGGTCCCGATGAGGTTTGAGCGCCAGTCGGTCCTCTTGGGACCCAGGCCCGCCAGGCCGACGAGGACAAGGACGAACAGAAGGTGGTAGCTTCGGTGGAGATAAGAAGGCGGGGTTCCGAATACCGTCGTATAAAGATGATAGAGAGACAAGAGGACGGCGACGCCGGAAGCGGCGCGCAGGCTCCAGGTCCGCATCTCCCCCTCCGGGGAGCCCCCCGGCGCAGAGGGGCCCCCCTTCTCACAAGCCGTCACAGGCAGTGCCCGGGCCTAATTCAGAAGGCCCCTTTCCCTGTAGAGCTTCTCAGCCCCCGGGTGGTACGGGATCACACCGGAGGTGGTGTTTTTCGCCAGGTCCTTGGCCGTCATCCATTTGTTGGCGGCGACGGCGCTGATGAACCTGTCGGCCTTGTCCATGAGGGCCTTGGCCATGTCATAGACCAGAGATTCGGGAAGGTCGGCCGCCACCAGGACCCCATAATAGTTCGTGACCGTCTCGGCGGGCAGGTCCATCCCCTGGTAGGCGCCGACCGGGACCGTGGAGGGCGCAAAGCCCGGGTTCTTCGCCGCCAGGGCCTGAACCTTCCCCGGGGCGAAGGACAAAAGCCGCACCGGCCGGGTGGCGGCGAGCTCCATGACGGACCCCGTCGGGACCGACATCATCCCCACGAAGACGTCCGCGTGCCCGTCCCGGAGTTGGTTGATCCCGTCCTGGAAGGACCCGTAGGAAACCTTGCTCATGTCCTTATAGGACAGGCCGTGGGCCTCCAGGGCCATCCGCGCGGCCAGCTCCCCGAAGTTCCCCTTCACCAGCGTAGCCAGCCGCTTCCCCTTGAGCTCGGAGATGAAGCGCAGGTTGGCGCTCCGGAGGGTGATGAAATGCAGGTGCGCCCCGCCGATGCTGGCAAACCACCGCACCTTGGGGGTCGGCCGCTTGAAGGGCTCCTCCCCCCTCCATCCCATGATGGACGAGACGCTATGGACGAATCCCATCTTGCTCCGGCCCATCTCGATGGCCATCTGGTTGGTGATGGCCCCGCCCGGCCCAACGGACATGGAAAGGTTGGGAAGGGCGCTTTGCAGAATCTCGGTCATCGAGGTCCCCAGGGTGAACCAGACCCCGCCGGGCGAGGCCGTCATGAGCTGGATCTCGACCCGCTGGGCCGCGACGGGACCCGGCCCCAGAAACCCCAGGAAAACAGGAAGAAGGAATAATCCCACAATCCGAACTCTTCGCCTTTTCATGGCTTTTTCTCCTTTTAGACGTTCATCGAAGCGAGAAAGCAGCGCTCGTCCCCTGCCCTACAGAGCCGCCTCCCCTGGCGTGAGAGGGAGGTCCAGAACGTCCCGCCACCTGCGTAGGACCCTCTCGCGAAGGTCCGGACTCAAGCCCGCGTACTCCGGATAATCGGCCAGGCGCTCGTACCTGCGGCAGGCCACGATGACCGCCCGGCTGGTGACGGCTTCATGGGGTTGGGGGATGGCAGGGTCGCCATAGCTCCCCAACGTCCGTCGCTGGAGTTCTACATCCTCGGCAGGATTGGACCGGGCGCACATCGCCCAGAGCACTTGGTTGATGTCGTGAGGGTCAATATCCTCTTCCACCACCACTACGTACCGCCCCGTGTGGAAGAGTTGGGCCATGATCACCCCGGCCTGCTGGGCGTGCCCGGGGAACATCTGCTTGAGGGAGACGATGTGAAACATGCGGGAATCGCCCGCCGGATGGGACCAGACGGCTTGGACGCCGGGGACCCCTGCCGCCTCCAAAATGTTGTGAAACATGGCTGACTTAACGATCACCCGAAAGTAGGAGACATCATTGGGTGCAAGGCCCGTGGGGGCCCCCAGGAGAATGGGATCTGTCCGGTGGTAGATCCTCTCGACCTGGATAACGGGCCGCGCCTCCGGGCGGGTGTAGTGGCCGTGCCACTCGCCGAAGGGCCCCTCCTCCCGCATCTGCCCGGGGGCAATCCAGCCTTCCAGGGCGATCTCGCTGGCGGCGGGGATGGGAAGGTCCGTTACCTCCCCGCGGATACAGGGGACGCAGGCCCCCAGTACGCCTCCAACGAAGTTCAGCTCCCCTACGGACCGGGGAATCTCCAGACCCGCAGCGATGAGGAACAAGGGGTCGTGGCCCGCCACGACGACCACGGGACAGGCCTCTCCCCGGGCATGATAGAGGGCCATGTCCTCAAGCCCGTGGTGACTGGGGGCCATGAAGACCCCGGCCAAGTTCCGCTCGTGGGCTTGTACCCGGTAGCAACCGACGTTCACCGAGCCCGTTTCTCGGTGGCGGGTGATGACCTGACAGCCCGTCCCGATGTACCTTCCCCCGTCCTTCTCGTGCCACAGGGGAACGGGGAACCGCAGGAGGTCTACCTCCTTGCCCGAGAGGATGTGCTCCAGCACCGGGCCGTCGCCGACCTCCACAGGCGGATGCGCCTCGGCCGCCTTTTCCCATCGGGGCCAGCGCTCCCTGACCGCGTTGACCAACTGGCGATCCGACAGGTCGGTCGGAAGGTGGAGAGTGTGTCCCAGGGCGGGTGCGGAGCTGGTCGCTCCCGTCACCACGCGATAGCCGCGGGGGTACCCCTCGACCTCATCGAAGCAGAGGACCCGCGGGCGCCTCGACCGGAGGTTCAGCTCGGTGAGGGCGCCGATCTCCAGGTTCCAGCTCGCTCCGCGGACGTCCTGCAGGAGACCGAGCTGGCGGGCGCCTTGTAGCCACTGCCGCAGGTCGCGAAGCCCCCGGGCGCCTTCGTCCTTTTTCCTCTCCGCTTGCCCGTCCAAGGCGCAGTCTCCCTTAAAGTCTTGTCAGAACCCTAGGCCCCGCTTCGGTGATTTCCACGTTGACCTCCGCCTCGGCCTTCCCGACCCCCGGCTTGGGATACACCGCTTCCACGGCCAGATACATTCCGGTCCTGAGGACCGTCTCGTCCCCCTCCCGCAGGTTGGGCTTGCTCCAGATGAGCCCCAGGCCGTGGCCGAAGCAGGCATACTCGCCGAGGACCCCGGCCTCGATCTGCTCCCGCGTCAGCTCCTTCTTCTCATCGATGAAGTAGCGATAGCCGAACTGGGCCGCTTCGCTCGCCGTCCGCCCCGGCCGGAGCTCTTCGACCTGGCGCAGGACGAACTCTTTCAGGAGGTCAAGGAGCCGGGCCTGTTGCGGCGTTGGCTTCCCGCCCACGACTTTGGACCGGGAGACATCGAAGAAGTAGCCCTGGCACCAGCCGATGACGGCCATGGGGTAGAGGTCTCCCCGCTCCAGGCGTCTGGGCCGATTCGGCCGCATCCACCCGAGCTGTGCCCCCCGCTCCGCGAGCCCGCTGGCCATCCGCCCCACCAGTTCCACCTCCGAAACACCGGGCTCAGCCGCCTCAAGGACCTCATCCGTCACATCACTCACAATGGCGCAACCCTGCCGGATGATATCGAGCTCGGCCTCGCTCTTGACGAGCATCTGGTCGACGAGCAGGTCGTCGGCCGGGACCCACTCGACCCGGGGAAGAGCGCGCTGGATCTCCTGGAAGTGAATCCAGGGGGCAACCTCCGAGCCGATCACCCCGACCCTTCCCCGGTCCAGGCCCTTTTCCAGAAGGGTGGCGACGATGGCCCGGTCGAGGTTGAAGTCCTGGCGCACGTCATCGATGGCCCAAGCCACCTGCTCCGCCTCGTAGTAGCGACAGTCCTTGACCAGCGCAGCCTCCCCTTGGGCAGGGACGACAGCCGCGCTATGGCCCCGGCAGGCCCAATGAGGCGGGAAGTCGTTGAGGAAGAAGAACTCCGTGTAATAGTTGGCCAGATACAGGGCATAACCCGCCCGATCCGAAGCCGTGCCCTGGCGCGACCACACCAAGGCGCCTTTCAGGTCCGCCCGCTGGCAAGACTCGGCGAGCCGCTTGCGTCGGGCCTCGTACTCGGACCGAGAAATGGGAGAAACTGAAACAGGCACCCTCTTCCCTCCTGATAGGTTCTCGCCCCCCAAAGGTCGGCTCGCCACAGGTCTTATCGCCCTAAGCGACTGTGCCCGGTGGCCCCTCCGGATCGGTCAGGTCTTCCTCATTGCGCCATTTGCCTCTCTTAAATTTCTCCCCCCGTCGTCAATCCCTCCATGATCCCCGTCATGGTCAAGTCCGGCCGCCCCTTTCCGCGGGCGTTGTCTGCGAGCGCAGACACCCGCTCCGATCTCCCCTCAGATCCCCGTCGCCCTGGGCCTTACAAGGGGGAGGGCCATCCCTTTCCAGACGAGCCGCCGGGCGCCTTCTGCCGTCATCACGTAAGCGTTCTCGATGGTCCCGGTCCCGGCGTCCGGATCGACCAGGATGGACTCCAGGGTGAAGGACATGCCTTCCTCCAGGACAAAGTCCAGCTGGTCCACCAAGGGGTAGGCCGGCCGGGAGGTCCCCATGCCGTGGAGCTTGAAGTAGAAAAACCTGTCAAGCCCCATCTCCTTGACGGGTCGGAGCGCTTCCTCGCGGAGCTTCCTCACCGAGACCCCCGGCCGCGCCGCCGAGAAGAAGGCCCCCTCGGCCGCCAGCGAGGCCTCCATCAAAGAGCGGGTCTTCGGGGAGGGCGTCCCGGCGGCCGCCGTGCGCGAGATGTCCAGATAGTACCCCTCCAGCTCCGGTTCCACATCAAAGAAGACCAGGTCGCCGCGCTCGACCCTTCGCGGGCCGGGGGGAACGCTCTTGAGCCGGGTCCGATCCCCCGACACCAGCACCGGCGGAACCGTCCCGAAGAAATTCTGCACCCCTTCGCGAAAGAGCGACCCCGCCAGGACCGCGAAGAGCTCCGCTTCCGAAACCCCCGGCCGGAGGGCATCCAGGAACTCACCGATGGCCCCGTCCATCGCGCGCCCGATGCGGGCCATCAGGTCGATCTCGGCGGGACTCTTCCGGCAGGCCACGCTGTGGAAGAGATCAAAGGCGCTTTTCCAACCCTCCCCCGAGAGGAGGGCGCGAAAACCCTGGTAGAGGGCCGGATAGAGCGCCTCCTCCCCGACGACCCCCACCGCTCCCCCAGCCGGATGCAGCTCCGCCAGAGCCTCCTCCAACAGCTTCAGCAACTCGCGGGGATCGAAAAGGAGCGGGGACGTGCGGGCCCAGCGGACCTCCTCGATCCACGTCATCCACAGGCCCGTCTGCATGGGTTCCTGCCGAAAGTGAGAGTCCGTGATCAAGACCGGCGATCCTTGGCGAGGCACGAGAACGAAGGTAGTCCCGTAATAAGAATCAAAGTTCGAGACATACCGGACGTAGCCCGAGCGCTTCGGCGCCCCGCAGACGACCAGGCCGTCAAGGCCGGCGGGTTCCATCCCGGCGCGCAGACAGGCCATCCGCCTCTCGTATTCCTCGCGGGGAAAAGGGACCCGCTCCCAGTCGGTATGCTTCGGCGGCATCTCACTCTCCGGCCCAACGGCTACGGTGAATGACCAGGGCAAAGGAGGGATCTAGGCGCGCAATCGCGCCCCCACGGCAAAGGGCGTGTCCCCAGAGCCTGAGAATTCCGTCTCAGCCCCCTGCGCCGAGCGCCATTTCCGGCCCTTGCAGACTTTAATATGATGGATTGCCACGCGGGGGAGAATGATCTGCGTCATGATCGGGGAGGCCACTCCATCCTTTTCCCCGCCTTTTTGAAGACGAGGCGGAATGCCGGCTGGAAAAGCAAGGACTGGGGCGGGTCGGCCGGAGGCACGGGGCGCCTCTCTGAGAAAACCGAGGAGGTCATCCACATGGGCTCACCCCCGTCCCACCATCCCGGGACCCCAGCCAACTCCTTGAGCCGAGAACCCGTGTGCGTCTTGGCGGGCGGCGGGCTCGACTCGTGCGTCCTCGCGGCCGACCTCGCCCGGAAACACCCGGCCGTCCATCCCGTTTTCGTCCGCCAGGGGCTCCTGTGGGAGGACGTGGAGATTCACTGGCTCCGCCGGTTCCTCGAGGCCCTCAAGCGGGAGAACGTCCGCGGCCTGACCGTCCTGGACCTGCCCGTCGCCGACCTCTACGGGAGACACTGGAGCACGGGCGGCGGGGCTGTGCCGGGGGCGGAGAGCGAGGACGCGGCCGTCTATCTTCCTGGGCGGAACCTCCTGCTCCTTTCCAAGGCGGCGGTCTTTTGCGCCATGCGGCGCATCCCGCAGATCGCCCTGGGCGTCCTGGAGGGGAACCCCTTCCCCGACGCCACGCCCGACTTCTTCCGCCGGATGGAGTCGGCGCTCTCCGCGGCGCTGGATTTTCAAATTCAAATCATCCGGCCCTTCTCCGGTCTCACGAAACAGGCCGTCATCCAGATGGGGCGGGATCTCCCCCTGGAGCTTTCTTTCTCGTGCATAAATCCCCAGGGAGAGACCCACTGCGGGGCGTGCAACAAGTGCGCCGAGCGGCGGTAGGGTTTTCGCGATGCGGGGTTTGAGGACCGGACGGCCTACGCGGCGCCGGCTTGAATCCTGCTCTCCCCGAGGGCCGATCGAGCCGCCCTGGGCGCCCACATAGGGG
>JACPRG010000090.1 GCA_016190025.1 Candidatus Tectimicrobiota bacterium | reverse complement strand
CGTCTCCCCCTTCACTCGCACCTCCTGGCGTCTTCTGCAAAGCTAGGCGAAAATTAGACAAAAATCAAGCCCTCCTGAGCTCTCTAAGATTTGCAACTACGGTCCGCCGGAAAATTCATCCTGTAGCGGCAGAGCTCGCCTCTGCCAACAGGGTCAGGGGCTTGTCTCTTGGTTTTTATCTTCCGGAGTCAGATACGCGGGCAGTTTGGTCTTCTCATCCGTGTGAGCCGATTCGATCTGTTCCCGCGTGAGCCATGTGGCGCCCGTGAGGTTCGCCCCCTCCAGGTGGGCGCCCCGAAGGTTCGCCCTCTCCAGGTGGGCACGCCAGAGGCTCGCCCCCTCCAGGCGGGCGCCCTCGAGGTTCGCCCCTTCCAGGCGGGATTTCGGGAGATCCACCCGTCCCAGGCAAGCGTTCTTGAGGTTGGCTTTTGACAGGTTTGTCCGCCGAAGATCGAGCCGCCGCTCTTCTCCCTTCTCGTGTTCCATCTTCTCGTGTTCCATCTTTCGCCTGCCCAGGACCGTCAGGGCGGCCTGAATGTCCGTTGTCGGTGGCTAAACCTCGGCCTTTGTTTCTCCATCAGTCTCCTCAAGGCTCCGCAAAGGGGCCTTTTCGCGAACAAACGCCGTCAGGACCTCCATGATCGGCCAGTGGTCCCTGCGGGAGTCCCGGGCGATCCGCTCCAGGGCGTAGATGCCCCCGAGGCGGACTTCAAGGCTTTCCTGGTTTCCAAGCTGCTCGATAGCGCGGGTAAATGCGTCGGAAACCGAGTGACGTGTTGCGGTCTCGGCTTGTTTCAATGCCGCCTTGGCAGACCGGCTCGTCGCCCAGGTTCGCCAGATGAGGAAAGGGAAGCCAACCAATGCTGCCAGGAGAACGCCATAATTACGAACAACCTCGCTATTTTCCTTATTGAGCAACCAAGCTAAGAAGCCAGGTTCGGCCGGATCGGCCATCTCCAATCACCCTCAGCTTAAGACGAAGCCTTGTCTGGACGTCAGAACAAACCACGAGTAATATTTTACCGATATTGGGGACCAAGTTTTACGTCCCAATCGACCTCTTCCGAAACATCTCTGCCATCATCTTTTATTCTCAAAACGCACCTGACTTTATAGGCCTTTCTGGTCGAAGATCCACCCCTTGCGGATCACCTGTGCCCGGCTCCCTGGCGTCCCCGTCCGACAAGCGTCTCAGGTGAAAGAATAACGCACGGCTTCGTCATTCCGTAAATATTTCTTCGGTCCCCCTTGACAGGTCGCGCTTTCAGAGATGACAAACGGACGCGGACCCTTCGGCACCGCTCAGGGCAGGCTTCGACGCGCCCCTACGATCTCGCGACCCCGCCGTCACGCGGCCGCAGGGGCCGGTCTCTGTCCCGGCCCGCCGGGTTTTACAGCAGGAAGGCCAGGACCGCGGGCGTCGTGAGGAGGCTGAGGAGGGTCGAGACCCAAACCACCGATGCCACGAGGTCCGGGTTCCTGTTAAACTTCTGGGCGAGGACGAAGTTGATCACGGCCGAGGGCATGCTCGATCCCAGGATCAAGACCCCGCGGGCGGTCCCCTCAAGGCCCAGCAGCGCCGTGACGAGCCAGGCCAGGCCGAATCCCCCGCCGATCCTGAGCAGGGACGCGGCCGTCGCGATCCGGAAAGCGCCGAGCCTCACCGAGATCAGGCGATAGCCGAGGGAGAAGAGCATGAAGCCGATGGCGCCTGTCCCCATGACCTCCAGGGGCCGCTGTATGGAGACGGGCACCGTCCATCCCATAAAGGAGACCAGGACCCCGGCGACGGCGGCGTAGGTCATCGGCATGCGGAAGGCCTCCGAGGCGTTCTCCGCCCCCCGGCTCACGATCCCCAGCCCCAGCGTGTACTGGAGAAGGACCATCGTTGCGAAGACGATGACGGCCAACGCCAGGCCCTCCTCGCCGAAGGCGAACAGGCACAGGGGCAGCGACATGTTCCCGGCGTTCTGGAACATGATCGGGAGGTAGAGCCCGCGGAGGTCTTCCCGGAAGACTTTCAGGAAGACCGCCGCCAGGACCCACATCCCCGCGGTGACGCAGAGGACCGCCAGAGCGATGACGCCGAAGGTCTTCACGGGGAGGACGCTCTGGGAAAGGGAGGAGAAGGCCAGACACGGCGAGGCGACGTAGACCACCACGTCGGTCAAAGTGGCCAGGTCGATCCGCCGGAACCGGCCGAAGAGGTAGCCCAGGCCGATGAGGAAGAAGACGGGGAAGACAGTGGAAAAGACCTTTGCCGCGAGCATGGACTTTGTCTTCGGGCTCCATCCGCCCTCGGGCTCGGCCTCGAAGGCGGCGGCCGGGGGAAAAAGACGCGGGATCTTACCGCAGACCCCGTCCGCTGGCAAAAACCCGACCCCCCTCCCGGCCGTTCGCCGGGCGGCGCGCCGCAGGGGCGCCTCATGAACCGCCGCGCCGTCTGGGCCTGGTCCTTCTACGACTTCGCCAATTCCGCCTATCCCACCGTCATCGTCACGGTCGCCTACAGCGTGTATTTCAAGACGGTGGTCGCCGGGGAAGGGGCCGGAGGCGGCGCGGGGGATTTCTTCTGGGGGCTGGCCATCTCTTTATCGATGGTGGTCGTGGCCGCGGCGGCACCCTTCCTCGGTTCCCTGGCCGATGTCTCCGGGACCAAAAAGCGGTTCCTGGGGCTGTTCGCCGGGCTGTGCGTCGTGTTCACGGGCCTTCTGTATTTCGTGGAAGCGGGAGACCTCTGGAGGGGGGTTCTCCTGTTCGCCCTCGCCAACATCGGATTCGAGGCCAGCCTCGTCTTTTACAACGCCTTCGTCCCGGAGATCGCCGAGGCCAAAGACTTCGGCAAGGTCTCGGGATACGGCTGGGCGTTCGGCTATGTGGGGGGTCTCCTTTGCCTGTTCTGGGTCTTCCCGCTCATCCAAGGGGGCTTCGCCCCGGAGAACCTGTCCAACTTCAGGCTGGCCTTTGTGCGGGTCGCCGTCTTTTACGCGGTGTTCTCCATCCCGACCTTCGTGGGGCTCCGGGAAAGAGCGGTCCCCGGGGGCCGCGCCGGCGGCTGGCCGGACCATTTCCGCAGGGGATGGAAGCGGCTGCGCGGCACGTTCGATCACGTCCGCCGGCTCAAGCACCTCTTCCGTTTCCTGCTGGCCTTCTTCCTCTACAACGACGGCATCGTGACGGTCATCGCCTTCAGCTCCATTTACGCCGTGGGGACGCTCGGCTTCAGCGTGAGGGAGGTCACGGCCTTGTTCATCGCCGTTCAGGTGACGGCGGCCGTCGGGGCTTTGGGCTTCGGCTTTGTCGTGGACCGGATCGGCGCCAAGCGGACCATTCTCCTTCTCCTGGGCCTTTGGTGCGCCGTGGTGCTGGCCGCCTTTTCCACCGAGACGCGCGCCCAGTATTTCGCCGTGGCCCTGGTGGCGGGGTTGGGGCTGGGCTCGGTGCAGTCGGCGAGCCGCAGCCTCATGGCGCTGTTCATCCCGGCGGGGAAGGCGGGCGAGTTTTACGGGTTCTACGGCGTCTGCGGGAAGCTGTCCTCTGTCCTGGGACCGGTGACGTTCGGCGCCGTATCGGCCCTGGCGGGCAGCCAGCGGATCGCCATCCTGTCGGTGCTGTTCTTCTTCCTGGCGGGAGCCGGCATCCTGTGGAGCGTCCGCGTGGAGAGGGTGGAGGTGTGAGCAGCGGGGGAGGAGGGCCGCCCGGGCGCGCGCCGTCTCAGCCGGCCTCTTCCCGGATGACCTGCTCCAGGGCGACCTCCAGCTCGTGAGGCCGGTACGGCTTCACCACGATCCCTTTGAATCCATACTTTTTGTAAGAGGACAGGATGGGGTCGTTCGAGTAACCGCTCGAGACGATGGCCTTGACCCGCGGGTCGATCTCCAGGAGCCTCTTGATGGTCTCCTTGCCGCCGAGGCCCCCCGGCACCGTCAAGTCCATGATGACGCAATCAAAGGGCCTTCCCGTTTTTCGGGCTTCCTGATAGAGCGCGATCGCCTCTCTTCCGTCGCCGGCGACGTGGGGCTCGTATCCGATCCGGCCGAGCAGGTCCTGGAGGAATCTCCGGATCATCTCCTCATCGTCCATCACCAGGATCTTGCCGCCGCCCGTCGTGGGTCTGTCCTCCCGCTTCCCTTGTCGCGGGATTTCCTTGTGGGAGACGGGAAGATAGAGGGTGAACGTGGTCCCCACGCCCTCCTGGGACTCCACCCGGATGTAGCCGTCGTGCTTGGTGATGATGGAGTGAGCGATGGTCAGACCCAGCCCGCTTCCGTCGGGCTTGGTCGTGAAGTACGGGTCGAAGATCTTCAGGAGATGCCGCTCGGGGATGCCGACGCCGTGATCCGAAACGGCGATTTTCACGTAGTCGCCCGCGGGCAGCGGAACCCCGTCCGTCTGGCCGAGCGATCGGTTCTCGGCCCGGATCTGGACCGTCCCGCCCTCGGGCATCGCCTGCCGGGCGTTGATGATGAGGTTGTTGAGGACCTGCGTGATCTGGCTGGCGTCGATGTCGACGGGGCTCAGGTCCGGCGGGGTCAAGACCTCGCACCGGACGTTGGAGCCCCTCGACGCAAACTGCGCCACCTCCCGGATGAACTCCGCGGTGGAGGTCGTGGTCTTGATCGGCGCCCCGCCCTTGGAGAAGGTCAAAAGTTGCTGCGTCAATTCCTTGGCGGAAAGGGTGGCCATTTCCGCCGCCGCCAGGATCTCGTCGGTCTCGCCCTGGGGATGGAGGGACACCCTCGCCAAGGCCAGGTTGCCCAGGATGACGGTGAGGATGTTGTTGAAGTCGTGGGCGATCCCCCCGGCGAGCAGGCTGACCGCCTCCATCTTCTGCGCCCTCAGGACCTCTTCCTCGATCCTGGCCTGATAAAAGTCATGCGTCTCCTCCAGGGCGACGCGCTGTTGTGAGAGCCACCCCTTGGCCGCCCCCACGTAAAAGCCGATGGCGCCCAGGATCAAAGAACTGGCGACGGTCATGTAGAGATAAAAGGGGGAATGGACGCGAAACTCATAGAGGAAAAACTCGATGGGCGCCACGGTGCCCCGGAAAACGACGAACAGCCGAAGGAGGTACGTCCCGACGGGAACACCGAGGCCCAAAACCATCCCCGCGGCGGCGAACAGGATTCGGCGTCCGGTGACCTTGGGGAGATGGAATTCCCTCAGCCGCAAAATGCTCCCTCCTCGCCGAGGAGTGTCGGCAAGTTGAGCGAATCCTCGGGCATACGCCCGTTTGATCCCGGGGGCCCAGAAAATATATCGTCACTCGATAATATATCGTCACTCTACAGGGCAGAGAAAAGCCCCGTCAACCAAGGGCGGGGAAGGAAAAGGAGGCGCTCCCCGGGAGTCCAGCCCTCCAGCCGGGGGTGTCCGTGGGGCGCCGCGCCGCGTTGAGCCGCGCGCCGGCAAGTGATAACTTCAAAGAGGGCGTTCCATCCAGGAGGCCAGGAGGGCCGGGAGGGAGGGCGTTGCGTTCCGTAGAGGATGCCAGAGCCGCCGCGGTCGAGCGGGCTCCCTTCCTCGGAGGGGAGAAGGTGGAGGTCCTGTCCGCTCTGGGCCGGGCGGCCGCAGAGGATGTCATCGCGGCCTTCAACCATCCGCGATGGGACAAATCGGCCATGGACGGCTTCGCCTTCCGGGCCGTGGACACGCAACGGGCGACCGAGGCGAGCCCCGTGCGCCTCCACATCACCGAAACCCTCACCGCCGGGGGGGAGGCCGGAAGCGCTCTTTCTCCCGGCGAGGCCGTCCGGATCATGACGGGGGCGGTCCTCCCGCCGGGCGCCGACGCCGTCCTCCCCCTCGAAGAGGCGCAGGCGGAAAACGGGTTCCTCCGGCTTGACCGCTCCGCGCGGCAGGGCCAATACGTCCGGAAGGCGGGGGACGAGATCCGCCGGGGCGCGCGGCTCCTGGAACGGGGGGAGGAGATCCGCCCCGCCCACATTGACTCCCTCGCCACGATGGGCAGGACCCACGTGGAGGTCGGCCGACGGCCGGCGGCCGCTGTCTTTTCCACGGGAGACGAGGTGGTGGAGCCGGAGGACCACCGGACCGTGGAAAGGGCGCTCGGACACGGCCAGTTTTACTGTTCCATCAACTACTACATGGCCGCGCTGGTGATGGAGGCCGGCGGCCTCCCGCTGCGGGCGGGGATCGCGGAAGACCGCGTGGACGCCCTCGTGGAGCGGCTCCTGCGCTGCGTCCACGCCGACGCCGTCATCATCACCGGCGGGACGGGCAAGGGCGACAAAGACCTGGTGGAGCCGGCCATGCGCCGGGCGGGCGTGGAGGTCGTTTACAAGAACGTGGCCATGTGGCCCGGGACCTACTCGGCGTTCGGGCTTTTGGGCCGCGCCCTCGTTTTCAACGTTCCGGGGAACCCCTCGGCGGCCCACCTCTGCTTTGAGCTCCTCGTCCGGCCGGCGCTCCGCAAAATGGCCGGGTTCCGGCGACTGAATCCAACGCCGCGGAAGGTCTGCCTGGGGGCCGGCCTCCGCGTGAAGGCGCGGGAGGGATTGCCCAACTACCTGCGCGGCCGGGTGGCGCAAGACCCCTCCGACGGCTCTTGGGTAGCGATGCCTTGGAGGTCTGAAGACCTTCCCCCTTCCCGGATGAACGCCTTTCTGGTGGTCCCGGCGGGGGTGGAAAAGCTGGAGGCGGGAGATTCCGTCGCCGCCCATCTCTTTTCGCCTCCGGAGGAAAGCGAGCCTGTCCGTTCAAGCCGCCCGGAGCATTGACAAGCGCGACCGTTTGCGACTCCAATGGGAGAGGGGAGCCGGGCCGCGCGGGTCGGCTCCCGCCGGATGCGGTCCCGGAAGATTCCGGGGGTGAGCCATTGGGCGGCAGAAAGCAGCAGCGCAGGGAGTTCGAGAACCTGGCCGTCGTCCACCTGGACGCCATCTATCGGGCCGCCCTCCGGTTGAGCCGTGACCCGACCGACGCGGAGGACCTCACCCAGGAGGTGTTCCTTCGGGCCTATCGCTCCTTTCACCAGTTCGAGCGGGGCACGAACTGCCGGGCCTGGCTCTTCAAGATTCTCAAAAACGCCTTCATCAACCGCGAGCGGTCCCTGAGCCCGAGCCGGGCGAACGTTTCCCTGGACGACCCGGAGACGGGAGGGGAGATGTGGCTGGAGGAGGCCGCCGCGTTCGCCGGGGAGGGACCGGAGGAGCATCTTCTCAGCAAGGTGACCGGGGAGCGGATCAGGCGGGCGGTCGAGGAGCTCCCGGAGAGCTTCCGCCGCATCTTTCTCCTGTCGGAAGTGGAAGGGTTCACCTATAAAGAGATCGCCCAGATCGAGGGCTGCCCCCTGGGCACGGTCATGTCCCGCCTGTACCGCGCGAGACGGCTGCTCCAATCCCTTTTGCGGGACTATGTAGAGGACAAGGTGGAGAAAAAAGACGTCCGGCTGACGGAGTCTTGACGGAGACCACACTCCTCTCCGCACCGGGCCTTCGCCCGGCGTCCCGGACACTCCGACGCATTCCGCCCTGCGCTGGCCGGGGAGGGTCGCTCCCCAGAAAAGACCACAACGATGCGAAACTGGAGCCCAAACCCGTCGAATCCCTTCCGCGGCTCACCCTCGTTACTGCGGGCCGCGGCGCTGCTGACCCTCCTCCTGTTGGCCTCGGCCGCCTGCGCCCGGGCCGAAAGCAAACCCCTCGAGGAACTCCGGCCCCTCCAGGACGTGTTCGTCCGGGTGGCCGAATCCGTGATGCCGGCGGTGGTTTACATCCGGACGGAGGGGACCTTGCGGCATCCCCTGGTCACTCGCCGGCCGGGCGAACCCGCGCCTCCCCTGGATGACATCCCCCGCAGGGGATTCGGCTCGGGCGTCATTTTCGATCCCCGGGGCTACATCCTCACCAACCACCATGTGATCGACGGCTCCGAGCGGATCTACGTCACCCTGGCCGACGGGCGCGAGATGACCGGAGAGCTCGTGGGCGCCGACAAGCGGTCCGATCTGGCGGTGATCCGCATCCGGGCCGACCGGCCGCTTTCCGCCGTTCAGTTCGGCGATTCCGACCGGCTGCGCGTCGGGCAGTGGGCGATCGCCATCGGCCACCCCTATGGCCTGGAAAGGTCGGTGACGGTCGGCGTGATCAGCGGGGTGGGCCGCAACGGAATGGGGATCACCCACTACGAGGACTTCATCCAGACGGACGCCTCCATCCATCCGGGAAACAGTGGCGGTCCGCTCCTCAATGCGGCCGGGGAGGTGATCGGACTCAACACGGCCATCGTCTCGCGGACGGGCGGGGGGATCGGCTTCGCCATCCCCGTCAACATGGCCCGGCAAATCGCCCAAACGCTGATCCGGGACGGCAAGGTGGTCCGCGGCTTCCTGGGGGTGATGATCCAGGAGGTCTCCCCGGAGATGGCCCCCAAGTTCAGCCTGGAGAGGCCCGAAGGGGCGCTGATTGCGGACGTCGTCGAAGGGGGGGCGTCGGACAAGGCGGGGGTCCGCAGGGGGGACGTCGTCCTGGAGTTCGGCGGCCGGCCTGTGCGCGATGTCCCTGCGCTTCAGCGTCTGGCCGCCGCCGCGCCGCCGGGCTCGCGGGTCGTTTTGACGGTCCAGCGGGACGGCCGGCGGGTCCCCGTCCCCGTGGTGATGGAGGGGCTCCGTGAATCGGACGAGGAGCCGTCCCGGCCCAAGCCGAAGCCTCAAAAGCCGTCCTACGGTCTCACGGTCGGCAGGCTCACCCTCGAGATGACCCGCGTCGTGGCCAGGCGGGGGGTGACCGGAGGGATCCAGGTGACGGCCGTCGCCGCCGGCAGCCAGGCGGCCTTCGACGGGCTGAGGGTCGGGGACGTGATCGCCGAGGTCGAGCACCGCCCCGTCGCCGACGAGGAGTCTTTCGGCAAGACCCTCGCGGCCAGGCCCGACGCCGTCCTGGTCCTGCTTTACCGCGCAGGACAAAGCATGTACCGGATTCTCCACCCCTCGCGCTGACCGGGGGTCATCCCTCCGGCCTCGCTCGGGACGCGCTTCCGCCCTCCGGCAGGAGACCTTTTCCATGCACCCCGTTCTCTTCGAATTCGGGCCGGTCGTGGTTCGCTACTACGGGCTGATGTACGTTGTCGCTCTCCTGGTCGGCATGTGGCTGGTGCGCAAGGAGGCCGACCGCCTGGGCCTGGGCCTCTCCAAGGACGACGTCGCCAATTACGGTCTCTACACGCTCATCGCGGGCATCGTGGGGGCGCGGATCTACTACGTGGCCTTCAACTGGCCCTATTACAGCCAGTATCCCTTGCAGATCCCCGCCATCTGGCGGGGCGGGCTGGCGATTCACGGCGGGGTCATCGCGGGCGTCCTGTACGGGATCTGGTTCGCCCGCAGGCGGGGCTTCCCGGTCTGGAGGCTGGGCGACGCCGTCGCCCCGGCCCTGATCCTGGGGCAGGCCTTCGGGCGTTTCGGGAACTTCATGAACGGAGACGCCCACGGCGTGCCCACCACGGCCCCGTGGGGCATCGTGTTCCCGGAGACCAGCGTCGCGGGGGCCGACACCCTCCGGCGCTACGGCCAGAACCTGCCCACCCACCCCACCATGCTGTACGAGCTCCTGTTCAACCTCGCCTGGTTCGCCCTCCTCTGGAACCTCCGCAAGCGCCCGCACAAAGACGGATTTATCTTCGCGTCCTACTTGATTCTGTATTCTGCAGGTCGTTTCGTCGTTGAATCCTTCCGGGCCGACAGCCTGATGCTCGGGGACTTGCGCGCGGCCCAAATGGTCGGTCTTCTGCTCATCGGGGTCGCCTTCCTCTGGATCGCGCGCGCCCGCCTCTGGGAGCCCTCTTCATAAGCCGGTCTTCCTGCGGGGGCGCTTTTTGAAAGGCGCCCCCCTGCAAGACTTTCTCTTCGCGCCGTGGCGCACGCGGGGGGCGGGATGCCCACCCCGCCCAGAGAGGGGCCGTCGCCTCCTTCAATACCCTCGCATCGGGCCAAGGCTTCAGACCCTTGCGGGCCTTTTGGCGAGCGGCTAGATTGCAAAGAGGATCGAGTGTGCCACCTCTTCGGGGAGACCAGGGCTGAGGCTTCGGGACAAGGTCGCACTGGTGACGGGCGGAAGCCGCGGGATCGGCCTAGGCATCAGCCGGTGCCTCGCGGAGGAGGGCGCATCGGTCGCCGTGGCCGACGTGGACGGGGCCGGCTCGGAGGAGGCCGCGGCGTCCCTGAGACAGTCGGGCGCCGACTCCCTCGCCGTGCGGATGGACGTCCGGAAGGAGGAATCCGTCCGGCAGGGGGTCGGCGAGACCCTGGATCGATGCGGGTGCATCGACATCCTCGTCAACAACGCCGGCGCGCTGGGCGGGATGGCCCTGGGCGTGCCGCTCACGGACATCTCGGTCGAGCACTGGGACCGGGCGTATGAGGTGAACGTCCGGGGGACCTTCCTGACCTGCCGCGAGGTCGTCCCCCACATGAAGGAGCGGCGGCAGGGTAAGATCCTCAACGTCTCCTCCCGGGCGGGCCGCGACGGCCGGGAGACGCTCCCCCATTACGGCGGCGCCAAGGCGGCGGTCATCAACTTCACCATGGCCCTGGCCAAGGAGATGGCCCCCTACTTCGTGAACGTCAACGCCGTCTGCCCCGGGCTGGTCTGGACGCCCATGTGGAGCGACCTGGGCCGGCTCTACGCCGAGAAGTTTCCCCAGTTCCGGGGCATGTCCCCCCGCCAGGTCTTCGAGGAGTTCGTCCGGCGCCAGCCCCTTCAGCGGGAGCAGACGCCGGAGGACATCGGCCGCGCGGCCGTCTTTCTGGTTTCCGAAGACGCCCGGAACATCACCGGCCAGGCCCTTCTGGTGGACGGAGGATCTGTGATGTATTGAGCCTTGAATCAAGGAGATTGAGAAAGAAATATCATGTAATAGATTAATATTTCGCGGAGACGGCCGGCGGCCTGAATCCGCCCGAATCCGATTGATCGCGCGGGGAGGGAGCGTTAAACTTTTGGTGGCGGAAGGCGACGAGCCGCACTCTGCGGAGGGTTTTCCGGCCGCGAGGCGCCTTGCTCCCTCGCCGCCGGCCCCAGCCGGTCGCCCTTAGCCGGGGCGGTGGAGCCGGTCGCCACAGTGGAGATGTCATGCTGGGACTGCTCAAAAAGTTCGTCGGAAGCAAGAACGAAAGAGAGCTGAAGCGCATCGGCGCGACCGTCGAGCGCATCAACGCCCTCGAGCCCGAGGCGCAGAAACTCACCGACGCGGAGATCCGGGCCAAGACCGACGAACTCCGCAAGCGCCTGGCGGACGGTCAGACGCTGGAGGACATCCTCCCCGAGGCCTTCGCGGCCTGCCGGGAGGTCGCTCGCCGGACGATCAACATGCGCCATTTCGACGTCCAGCTCATCGGGGGCGTCGTTCTCCACGGAGGGAAGATCGCCGAAATGAAGACCGGCGAGGGCAAGACCCTCGTCGCCACGCTCTCGGTCTATCTCAACGCCCTCACGGGCAAAGGGGTCCACATCGTCACGGTGAACGACTACCTGGCCCGCCGCGACGCGGAGTGGATGGGGCCGATCTACCGGGGGCTCGGCCTGACGGTGGGCGTCATCCAGCACGACATGGACGACCAGGAGCGCCAGGCGGCCTACCGGTGCGACGTGACCTACGGGACCAACAACGAGTTCGGCTTCGACTACCTGCGGGACAACATGAAGTTCTCCGTCGAGGACATGGTCCAGCGGGAGCTCCACTACGCCATCGTGGACGAGGTGGACAGCATCCTCATCGACGAGGCCCGCACCCCCCTCATCATCTCCGGGCCAGCGGAGGAATCCACCGACCTCTACTACAAGATCAACCGCCTCATCCCTCCCGTGCTCAAGCGCCGCGAGGGCGACGCGGAGGAGGCGCCCGAGGAAGATCTTTCCGACTCGGAGCGGGAGGCCATCAGCAAGGTCAAGTACGAGTACCTCGCGGTGGACGAGAAAAGCCGCACCGTGACGCTGAACGAGCGCGGCATGCCCGAGATGGAAATGCTCCTGAGAAAGGCGGGCCTCCTGCAATCGGGCGGCCTGTTCGACCTGGAGAACATCGAGAGCCTGCACCACGTGAACCAGGCCCTCAAGGCCCACGTCCTCTTCCAAAGGGACGTGGACTACGTGGTGCAGGAGGGCCAGGTGGTCATCGTCGATGAGTTCACCGGCCGCACGATGCCCGGCCGCCGGTACAGCGAGGGGCTCCACCAGGCCCTGGAGGCCAAGGAAGGGGTCAAGATCGAGACCGAGAACCAGACCCTCGCCACCATCACGTTCCAGAACTACTTCCGCCTGTACGGCAAGCTCGCGGGCATGACGGGCACGGCGGACACGGAGGCGGCGGAGTTCGCCCAGATCTACAACCTGGACGTGGTGGTCATCCCGACCAACCGGACCCTCATCCGGACGGAATTCGCGGACGTGGTCTACCGGACGGAGGCCGAGAAGTACAACGCGGCCGTGGAGGAGATCGCCGAGTGCCACCGGCGCGGGCAGCCCGTCCTGATCGGCACGATCTCCATCGAGAACTCCGAGAAGCTGAGCCGGCTGCTCAAGCGCAGAGGCATCCCGCACCACGTCCTCAACGCCAAGCACCACGCCCGGGAGGCGGAGATCATCGCCCAGGCGGGCCGCCTGAAGGCCTTGACCATCTCCACCAACATGGCGGGCCGCGGGACGGACATCCTGCTGGGCGGGAACCCGGAGTTCCTGGCCAAGACCGCCGCCGAGGCCGACCCGGACACCGCCTACGAAAAGGAGATCCAGAAGTACCGGGCCATCTGCCAGAAAGAGCACGAGGAGGTCGTCCGGCTGGGCGGCCTGCACGTCCTCGGCACCGAGCGGCACGAGAGCCGCCGCATCGACAACCAGCTCCGGGGCCGCTCGGGGCGCCAGGGCGACCCCGGCTCCTCGCGCTTTTACCTCTCCCTGGAAGACAACCTGCTGCGGATCTTCGGCTCGGACCGCATCAGCGGGATCATGGGCCGCCTGGGCATGGAAGAGGGCGAGCCCATCGAGCACAAGATGGTCACCAAGGCCATCGCGAACGCCCAGAAGAAGGTGGAGGCCTACCACTTCGAGATCCGCAAACACCTCCTCGAATACGACGACGTCATGAACAAGCAGCGGGAGGTGATCTACTCCCAGCGGCGCCAGCTCCTGGAAGGGGAGAACACCCGCGATCTTCTCTTCGAGATGATCGACGAGGTGGCCGAGAGGACGGTCCGGCAGTACCTCGACGCCGCCCTGCACCCAGACGACCGGGACCTGGAAGGGTTCGGCCAGTCCCTGGCGCGCCTGTTCAACCTCCAGGTGGACCGCAACGGCTTCATGCTGTCGCTGGACGGCAGCGAGAACTGGCTGAACCTGGAGTCGTCCACGCCCGAGGAGGCGGTGAGCCACGTCGTCGCGGCCGTCGGCCGGGCGTACGAGCGGAAAGAGGCCGAGATCGGGGCCGACACCCTCCGTTTCTTCGAGCGCGTGATCATGCTCCAGATCATCGATGACCAGTGGAAGGATCACCTGCTGGCCATGGACCATCTCAAGGAGGGCATCGGCTTCCGCGGATATGCCCAGAAAAACCCTCTCAACGAATACAAGCGGGAGGGTTACGAGATGTTCTCCGCCATGATGGACCGGATCAAAGAGGAGGTCCCCCAGTACCTTCTCAAGATCCAGGCGAGGCCGGAGGAGGAGGGCCGCCGCGACGGCCTGCGGAGCCGCCGCCCGTCCCGTGTGATCGAACACCGGGGGGAGGAGATGGCCCTGGCGCCCGACGGGGCCGGCGACCCGCTGGAGACCAACCGGGGAGAGCCCGCGACGGTGGAGACCTACCGGCGGGAGGGCCGGAAGATCGGCCGCAACGAGCCCTGTCCCTGCGGGAGCGGCAAGAAGTACAAACACTGCCACGGGAGGGGCGCCTGACTTGCCTTTCAAGATCGCCGGCGTCCAGATGCGCTGCACCCCCGACAAGGACCGAAACCTGAAAAAGGCGATGGACCTGGGCGACCTGGCGGCGGAGCAGAACGCCCGCATCATCTGCTTCCAGGAGCTGTTCCACACCCACTGGTTCCCCCGCAACCACGACTCCGCCGCAGAAGAGCTGGCCGAGGCGATCCCGGGTCCCGCCACGGAACGGCTGTCCGAGGCCGCCCGCCGGTGGAACGCCGCCGTCATCGCGCCCCTCTACGAGCGGGACGAGAAGGGGAGGGGCTTCAACTCCGCGGCCGTCCTGGACGCGCGGGGAGAGCTCCGGGGGGTGTACCGCAAGGTCCACGTGCCCCACTTCCCCCTGTGGGAGGAGCGGACGTACTTCGAGCCCGGAGACCGGGGGTTCCCCGTCTTCGACGTGGGGATCGCCCGGGTGGGCGTCCTGATCTGCTGGGACGTCTTCTTCCCCGAGGGAGCCCGGGCGCTGGCCCTGGGCGGCGCGCAGATCCTCTTCGCCCCCACGGCCGCGGCCTTCGCCACGCAGCAGCGGTGGGAAACCGTCCTCCGGTCCCACGCCATCACCAACGGGGTGTACGTCCTCCGGGTGAACCGCGTGGGGAGCGAGGCGGAGCACGACTTCTACGGGTCGAGCTTCTGCGTGGACCCGGAGGGGGAGCTGGTGGGCGAGCCGAGCGGGATGACGGACGGCGTCCTCTTGGCCGAGGTCGACCTGGACCGGATCGAACAGGCCCGGAAGGAGTGGACCTACCTGAAAGACCGCCGCCCGGAGACCTACGGCCCCCTCGTCCAGCCCGTATAACGGATGCGGCCTTGACGGAGCCCGCGGGAGGACTATATTTTCCCTCGGTTGAATTCGTCGAGGGGACTCGAGGGCGAGTCGCCTCGCGGTCGGAGGCAGGGACCGGCAGGAAAGGTCCCAATGAGCCGACGAACCTTCTCCTTCCGCACCATTCCGCTCTTTCTTTCCCTCTCGCTCGTCGCGGCCGCCCTCACGGCGTGCGCGAGGCCTCCGGTGCAGGAGATGGCGGGCGCGCGCGTCGCCATATCGGCGGCCCGGGCGGCGGGCGCGGAGACCCGCGCCCCGGCCCCCTACGCCCAAGCCAACCGCCTCTTTGACCAGTCCCTGCGGGACGTGGAGGCCTCCGATTACGACCGGGCCCGCAGGCACGCCATCGAGGCCCGCAAGATCGCCCTCATGGCCGAGGAGGACGCACGGCGCGCGTCCCGGTTGGAGGAGCCGGCGCCGCGCGAAAAGGGGGAAAAGAACGGGGCCGCCCCCGAGCCCGAGGCCCTTGCCAGCCTGAAGTCGCGTGAAGGCCAAGGCCCGCCGAAAGCGGGGAAAGACCTTCCCTCCTCCGCGGCTCGGCCCGTGGACCGGCACCGGGTCGTCCAGGGCGAGAGCCTTTGGAAGATCTCCGGGTACGCCCAGGTCTATAATGATCCTTTCCAGTGGCCGCTCCTCTACCGGGCGAACCGGGAGAAGATCTCCGACCCCGATCTCGTCTACCCCGACCAGGAGTTGTCGGTCCCGCGGCGGCCCGGATCGGAAGAGGTGGCCGAGGCCGTCCGGGTCGCCAAGAGCCGGGGGCCCTGGTCCCTGTGGGACGGGAGGTGAGGGGCTAGGGGACGGGGTGAGGAGGCGGCCCGTGGAGGGGAGACCTGCGTTTGAAGGCCGGGTTCGCGGCGATTGTGGGAAGGCCCAACGTGGGAAAGTCCACGTTCCTCAACCGGGCCCTGGGCCGGAAGGTCGCCATCGTCTCTCGCAAGCCCGGCACGACCCGGATGCGGGTCCTCGGCATCCGTAACACGCCGGGGGCCCAGACGGTCTTCATCGACACGCCCGGGGCGCCCTCCTCCGACTCTCTCCTCAGCCGTTATCTGCGCGGGGAGATCGAGGCCGCCCGCCACGACGTGGACCTCCTCCTCTTCATGACGGACCCGACCCCGCGCGCGGCGGAGCGGGACGCGAAGCTCCTGGAGGGGCTCTTCGCGCCGGCGATGTTCCTCGTGATCAACAAGGTGGACCGCGTCGCCAGGCCGGAGTTGCTCCCCCTGATCGACCAGTACCGGCGCCTCCGGGAATTCCAGGAGGTTTTTCCGATCTCGGCCCGGACGGGAGAGAACGTGGAGGAGCTGTTGCGCGCGGTGGAAGGGTGCCTGCCGGAGGGGGAGCCCTATTTCCCGCCCGAGGTGGCGACAAGCCAGGCCGAGGAGGAGATGGCGGCCGAGCTCATCCGGGAGCAGGTGATCGAGGCCACCGGCGAGGAGCTCCCTTACGCCGCCGCGGTGACCGTCGAGGCCCTGGAGGCCGACGAGGACCGGCGCCGCCTCGTCGTCGCGGCGACCCTGTACGTGGAGAAAGAATCCCAGAAGCCCATCCTCATTGGCCGCGGAGGGCGGATGATCAAACAGATCGGCGCCGCGGCGCGCCGCTCCCTGGAAGAGCATTTCGGGACCCATGTCTTCTTGGACCTGCACGTCAAGGTGAAAAAGGACTGGAGCCGTTCCGAGCGCTCTTTGAAGGAGCTTGGATTCGGCCGGACGTGAAGCGCTCGGAGAAAGGGGCTTCCGGGGAAGGGGAGGGCAATCTTGGCCTTATACCGCGCCGACGCCCTGGTCCTGCGGCGGTTCAAGCTGGGCGAAGCCGACCTTATCGTGTCGTTCCTGACCCGGGAGCGCGGAAAGATGCGCGCCGTGGCCCGATCCTCCCGGCGGCCCAAGAGCAAGTTCGCGGGGGCCCTGGAGCCCCTGAGCCGCGTCCATCTTGAGTATTACGGCCGGGAGAACGCCGACCTCTTTCGGGTGAACTCGGCGGACGTCCTCCGGAGCTTCGACAAGCTGCGGCGGGATTACGAGAAGGTGAAAAGCGCCCTCGTCCTGGCCGAGCTTCTCGACCGCCTCCTGGAGGACGGAGAGGCCCAGCCCGCCATCTTCGACCTGTCCCTGGGCGTCCTGGACTGGATGGAGGGGAAGGATTCGGCCGAAGACCCGCTGATCTTCTTTGAAGTCCGCTTCCTGCGGGAGCTGGGCTACGCGCCCAACCTCGATCGCTGCGCCCGCTGCGAGGCCGATCTGGCGGGAAAGGGGGCGGTCTTCCGGGCGGGGGCCGGCGAGCTCCTTTGCCCGGGATGCGCGGCCGGCGGCCTTCGTCTCTCTCCGGGGGCGGTCCGGCACCTCTCGGCCGTGGGCTCCCTCCCCTTGGAGCGCGCTTTCCAGGCGGCGGCCGCGGGAGCCGTTCGGGCGGAGGTCCGGCGTTTCCTGCAAGCCTACCTGACGGGGCTCAGCGGCGCCCGGCTGAAATCCCTCCGGTTCCTGGAGTCCTGAAGAGCGCCCGGCCGTTTTCAACGGCGCCTTTCCATCCACCGGAACCTCGCAGAAAAGTCGCGCGTTTTTTCCTCAGACTCCCCAACGCGGCGTGTTGACACGGTTTCCGGCGCGCACAAATAATCCATGTCAGATTGGCGGATGGACGGAGCGCGCCCGACTTTCTTTCCGGAGCGAGACGTGAAGCGGGAGCTGGAAAAGACCCTGGAGGAGGCGTGCCACAGGGCCGCAGGGGCCGGCGATCTGTCGGACGGCGGGGGGGGAGGCTGGTTGGCCAACGCCGCCATCGAGCGCCCCCGCCTGGAAGAGCACGGAGACTTCTCGACGAATCTGGCCATGGTCCTGGCTTCGGCCGAGAGGAAGCCGCCCAGGAAAATCGCCGAGGCCATTCAGCGGCACATCGGGAAAGACCATCCCATGATCGGCCGGGCGGAGGTCGCCGGGCCCGGCTTCCTGAACTTTTTCATCCGGCCGGAGTTCGTGCGGGAAAGGCTGCGGGCGGCCGCCAAAGCGGGCGAGGATTTCGGCCGGTCGGACGCGGGGAAGGGCAAAAAGGTCCAGGTGGAGTTCGTCAGCGCGAACCCCACGGGCCCCCTCCACATCGGCCACGGCCGGGGGGCCGCCGTCGGCGATACGTTGAGCAGAATCTTAGAGTTCGCGGGCCATCGGGTTGAAAGAGAATACTACATCAACGATGCGGGAAATCAGATTGAGACCCTCGGGCGCTCCGTGTATCTCCGCTACCAGGAAGCCGCGGGGAAGGAGGTGAAATTCCCGGCCGAGTACTATCAGGGGAGATACATCTCCGATCTGGCGGAAGCCATCTACAAGGAAGCCGGCCCCAGCTTCCTCGACCGGGACGCCCGCGAGGCCGTCCAGCAGTTCGGGGACCGGGCCGCCAGGGTCATCCTGGCCGACATCCGCAAGGACCTGAAGGACTTCAACGTCGAGTTCGACGTCTGGTTCAGCGAGCAATCCCTCCACGATTCGGGGGCCGTCCCCCGCGCCCTGGAGACGCTGAAGGCCCGGGGGCACGTCTTCGAGAGCGACGGCGCCCTCTGGCTCCGCTCCTCCGCCTATGGGGACGAGAAAGACCGGGTCGTCGTGCGCAAAGACGGCCGCCCCACCTACCTGGCCTCGGACGTGGCCTATCACCACGACAAGTTTCAGCGCGGGTTCGACACCGTCATCGACATCTGGGGGGCCGACCACCACGGCTACCTCCCCCGGATGAACGCCGTCGTCCAGATGCTCGGCCGACCGGCGGAGGACTTTCGCGTCCTGCTGGTTCAGCTTGTCTCCCTCACGCGAGGCGGCCAGCCCGTCTCGATGTCCACGCGGCAGGGCCAGTATGTGGAGCTGGCGGAGGTCGTCCGGGAGGTCGGAGCGGACGCCACCCGCTTCTTTCTGCTCCTTCGGAGCTGTGACAGCCAGTTGGAATTCGACCTGGACCTGGCCAAGCAGCAATCCTCGGAAAACCCCGTCTATTACACCCAGTACGCGCACGCCCGCGTGTGCAGCGTCTTGCAGGAGGCTCAGAGCCAGGGGCTCGACATCCCCGACCCGGATTCGGCGGACCTCTCTCCGCTGACGCTGCCGGAGGAGAGGTCTTTCATGATGGCGCTGCTGCGGTTTCCCGAGGTGGTGGAAGGCGCGGCCCTCAGCCTGGAACCTCACCGCCTGACCCACTTCTTGATGGAAGTGGCCGCCCTCTTCCACAACTATTACCGTCACCACCGGTTCATCTCGGAAGACGCCCGGCTGACGGCGGCGCGCCTGCTTCTCGTGCGGACCGCCGGCGTCGTGGTGAAGCGGGCCTTGCAGCTTCTGGGAATCAGCGCCCCGGAAACGATGTGAAACACAAAATGTTATAATCCAGCGAGGGGGGGGATGTGCCCGGGGGCCGAAAGGCGGAGATTCTCATGCCCGGCGACAAAGCGGTCTATCAGTTCCGGTTCAGAGGGCCTCAACTCGGGATTCTTCTCACCTGTCTTCTCGCCGTCTTCGCGCTGACGTTCGTTCTTGGCTACCTGATGGGGAAGGCCACCCATCCGGCTCTGGACTGGGCGGCGAGAGCCGCCCGAGAGTCCAGGGGCGCGGGCGACGCCTCCCCGGGGGTGCGCTTCACGGCCGCCGAGGCGCGCGGAACGCCCTTCCAACCGAAGAAATTGACGCCGGCCTCGGACTCGCCGAAGAAAGCCGAGGAAAAAGGGTCCGCCCTCTTGCCCCTCCCATCTGGCCGAGTACCGGAGTCGCCCTCCCGCGCGAGCGCCCCTGTGGCGGATGTCGAAGGTCCTCGTCTTCACCCGGTGAGAACCGGGTTGCAGCGGGTCCTGGCCCTGGCGCCCCCGCTGGAGGCCGAGCGCGCTCCGGCCTACTCCGGCTTTTCCGGACGAGAGGGCCGGTACTACATCCAGGCGGGCTCCTTCCGCGATCGCGAGGCCGCGCGGAGGCAACAAGAAGCCCTGCGGCGAAACGACTATCCAGCGTTCGTCCGGGAAGCGGACCTGGGGTCGAAAGGGAAGTGGTACCGGGTCCTCATTGGGCGATATGAAAGCCTGGAGGTCGCGAACCTGGAAGCCGAAAGGCTCGCCAGAACGCAGCGGGTGACCCCCCACGTCTTCGCCGAAAGCGACCCGGAGAGGCCCTGACCGCCGGAAGCCCAAGCCGCGCGCGGCTTCGAGGGCTCGACGCCGCAGTCTTGGGGGATTGCTCGCAGAGGAAAGACGCCCTTTTCAAGCCCTCACGCCGGAGAGGCCCGAGGGCGGGTACCCTTGACAGCCTCGCCGTCCGAGCCTACCATTCCGGTAGATTGCTGTAACTGTGTGATTTGAAAAGCCGAAATTAATCCTCAGCCTTGCGAAAGGACTTCTGCGTGCCCTCGCGTTTTCCGCCCTGGATGAGGAAGCGCCTCAACTTTTCGGAAGAGACGCACCGGGTCAAGGCGCTCATGCGTCAAAAGAGGCTCCACACGGTGTGCGAGGAGGCCCGGTGCCCCAACCTGTTCGAGTGCTGGTCCAAGCCCACCGCCACGTTTATGATTCTGGGCGACGTATGCACCCGCAAGTGCGGATTCTGCGCCATTGCCACGGGGAGGCCGCGGGCCGTGGATCCCCAGGAGCCCGACCATGTGGCGCAGGCGGCGGCTCAAATGGGGCTGCGCCACGTCGTCGTCACCTCGGTGGATCGGGACGACCTCCCGGACAAAGGGGCGACGCAGTTCGTCCGGACCGTCCAGGCGATACGCCGGCGCCTTCCCGCGGCGTCCGTTGAAATCCTCACCCCCGACTTCCGGGGCCGGGAGGAATCGATTGACCGCGTCATCGACTCGAGGCCGGACATCTACAATCACAACGTCGAGACGGTTCCCCGGCTGTACCGGAAGGCCCGCCTGGGGGCGGATTATCGGTGGTCGATCCAGCTCCTCCGGAAAGTGGCGGACGCGGGACTTTCCATCCCGAAGTCGGGCGTGATGGTGGGGCTGGGAGAGGCGCCGGAGGAGGTCCTGGACGTGATGCGCGACCTGCGGGATGCCGGCTGCCGGGTCCTGACCATCGGCCAGTACCTTCAGCCGACGCCGAGCCATCTCCCCATCGAGGAGTTCGTGCGCCCCGACGTCTTCGCCGAGTACGAGCGCAAGGGGCTGGAGATGAGGTTCGACTACGTCTTTTCGGGCCCCTTCGTCCGAAGCTCTTTCAACGCCGCGTCCGTGTACGAGGCCATCCGGGCGAAATTCCCCCAGGCCGGCCGCCAAAATGGCGCGGCCACCGCCGGGGCGGTCGGGACGTACATCCCCATTCCGGTCTGAAGGGAAAAGGGAGCCTCCCTCCTGTCTCGCCGGACAGGAGGAGAACGCGCACCCTCATAGGTCACCGCGAAAGATGAAATCCCCCAACAAGGTCTTCCGTGTCGGGATCATCGGGTTCGGGACGGTGGGGACCGGCCTCGTCAGCACGCTCCTGGACAACGCCCGGGAGATCGAGCGCCGCGTCGGCTTTCCCATCCGGATCCTGCGCATCGCCGACCTGGACATCGCGAGGGATCGGGGCGTCCGGGTGCCCCCGGGCGTCCTGTCGCGGGACGTGGACGGCCTGCTGGACGACCCGGACATCGACGTGGTGGTGGAGTTGATCGGGGGCTACGAGCCGGCCCGGACCTACATCCTGCGCGCCCTCAAGGCGGGAAAGCACGTCGTCACGGCCAACAAGGCCCTCCTGGCCCGGCACGGGGAGGAGATCTTCGCCGTCGCCGCGGAGATGGGAGCGGAGGTCGGCTTCGAGGCGTCCGTCGGCGGGACCATCCCGGTGATCCGGGCCGTGAAGGAGGGCTTCGCCGCCAACGTGATCGAGGCCGTGTTCGGCATCGTCAACGGCACGGCCAACTATATCCTCACGAAAATGACCGACGAGGGGCGGGATTTCCAGGCGGTCCTGAAAGAGGCGCAGGCGCAGGGGCTCGCCGAGGCGGACCCCACGTTCGACGTGGACGGGATCGACTCGGCCCACAAGATCGCCATCCTGGCCAACCTCTGCTTCGGCACGCCGGTCAACATGGAAGAGATCCTCATCGAGGGCATCCGCCGGATCGAGCCGGTGGACATCGAGTTCGCCCGGGAGCTGGGCTACCGCGTGAAGCTCCTCGTGGAGGCGAAGCGGGTGGACGGAAGCCTGGACATCCGGGTCTGTCCCACCATGCTTCCCGAAGCCCACATCATTTCCCAGGTGGGGGGCTCCTTCAACGCCATTTGCATCAAGGGCAATAAGTCGGACGCCAATGTCCTTATCGGACGGGGGGCGGGCTCGCTGCCCACGGGCGCGGCGGTCGCCGCGGACATCATCGAGATCGCCCGCAACCAGAGGCTGGCCTCCGCGCGCGGGGCGGGGGCGCGGGTGCCGCATCTCTCCTACCCGCCGGAAGGCCGGGAGAAAATCCCCGTCCGGCCCTTCACCGAGATCATCACGGCCTACTACCTGCGCTGCACCGTGGAGGACCGCCCCGGCGTGCTCTCCGCCATCTCGGGCATCCTGGGCCGCCATGACATCAGCATCGAGTCGGTCATCCAGAAGGGCCGCCGGGAGGGGGGGCACGTCCCCCTGGTCATGATGACGCACGAGGCCCTGGAAAAGGACGTCCAGGCGGCGTTGCAGGAGATCGACGCGCTGGGCGTCGTGAGCGCCCCCACCATGCTCATCCGGGTGGAGTCCATGGGGGATCAGACGTGATGGCCGCCGAGCCTCCCATGCCGGACCGGGACCTCTCGCCGGACGCCGCTTCCACGGTGGGCGAGGGTCCGTGGGCGGGCGTCATCCAAAGGTACCGGCGCTTTTTGCCCGTGACCGGGGCGACGCCGGTCATCACCCTCCTCGAAGGGAACACCCCGCTGGTGCCGGCCGTTCGGCTGGCAAGGCGCGCGGGCCTGCGCTCCCCCGTGTGGCTGAAGCTGGAGGGGCTCAATCCCACCGGATCGTTCAAGGACCGGGGGATGACCCTGGCTGTTTCCAAGGCGGCGGAGGAGGGGGCGCGCGCGGTCCTGTGCGCCTCGACGGGGAACACCTCGGCGTCGGCCGCGGCCTACGCCGCGCGGGCCGGCATGCGGTCCGTGGTGCTGATCCCCCGCGGGAAGATCGCCCTGGGAAAACTGACGCAGGCGATCATCCACGCCGCCTCGGTGATTCAGATCGAGGGAAGCTTCGACGACGCCCTGAAGATCGTCAAGGCGCTCTCCCGGGACTACCCGATCACCCTCGTCAACTCCCTGAATCCCCATCGCCTGGAGGGGCAGAAGACGGCCGCCTTTGAGGTCTGCGAGCAGTTGGGAGGGCGCGCGCCCGACTTCCACTACATCCCGGTGGGCAACGCCGGAAACATCACGGCCTACTGGATGGGGTACCGGGAGTTCCACCGGGAAGGGCTGATCGATTCGCTGCCCCGGATGCGGGGATGGCAGGCGGAGGGCGCGGCGCCTATCGTCCGCGGCCGCGTGGTGGAAAACCCGGAAACCGTCGCCTCGGCCATCCGGATCGGCAACCCGGCCAACTGGGAAGCGGCGGTCTCCGCCGTGAAGGAGTCCGGGGGCAAGATCGACATGGTCTCCGACGAGGAGATCCTGGCGGCCTACCGGCTGCTCGCCGCTACGGAGGGGATCTTCTGCGAGCCGGCTTCAGCGGCCTCGGTGGCCGGCCTGCTCAAGGATGCCGCCGCCGGCGGGCTCCCCCCGGACGCGGAGGTCGTCTGTACCCTGACCGGCCACGGGCTCAAGGACCCGGACAGCGTCATCCGGATGACCGAGAAGCCCCCCACGGTAGAAGCCACGCTCAAGGCCGTCGTGGCCCATCTGGGCTTGTCCCGGGAGGCCGGGGAGAGACAGGGGGCGCGAAAAACAGGGGGGAAGGCGGGCGATCAAAAGGGAGGGCCGGAAGAGCCGTCGCCATGAAGTTCGTCGTTCTGATCGGCGGTGGAATGGCCGACGAGGCCCTGCACACCCTGGGCGACCGCTCGCCCCTGGAGGCCGCCTCGGTTCCCAACCTGGACCGCATCGCCGCGGAGGGACGGACGGGCTTCATCCAGACCTTCCCGCCGGGGCAGGAGCCTTCCGGGGAGGCCGCCGCCGCGACGCTCCTCGGCCTGGACGCCGCCTCCTGCGGGCTGGCGCGCGGGCCGCTCGAGGCCCTGGGAATCGGATTGTCGCAGGAAGAGAGCCGCCTGATCCTCCGGTTCAACCTGGTCCACCTCTTCACCGACTACCAGCATCTCATCCTGGCCGACCACACGGCCGGCATCGAAAGCGACGAGGAGGCCCGGCCGTTCGTCGAGGCGCTGGAGAGGGACCTGGGCGGGGGCGAGCTGCGATTCCTGCACGTGGGCGAGTACCGCGGGCTCCTCCTCTGGGCGGGTGGGCCGGACGGCCTCGAACTGGCGCCTCCCCACGGCATCCTAGGCGCGGAGGTGGCGCCCGCCCTGCCGAAGGGGGAGGGAAGCCGCAGGCTGCATCGGATCTGCAACGATGCCCAGATGGTGTTGAACGCTCACCCCCTCAACCACGAGAGAAGACAATCGGGCCGCACGGCCGTCAACAGCATCTGGGTCTCGGGCGCGGGACGCCGCATCCCGCCCCTGGAGGCGTTCTCCCGGAAGTGGGGCGTCCGGGCGGGATTCCTCACGCGGGCCGCCGCCCTCCGGGGACTGGCCGTCGCCTGCGGCCTGGACGTGGTGCGGATCCCCGCCGGGGACTCGCGGGCGGAGTCCTGGGCCGAGGCGGCCGGGGAATACCTGCGCGCGGGCGATCTGCTGTTCGTCCAGTGCGACGCGGGGGACAGGGCCGCCCACCGGCTGGACGCCGAGGGCAAGGTCAAGGCCATCGAGCGGTTCGACGCGCTGGCGGGGGCGCTCGCGGAGCGGTTGCGGTCCGCGGGTGATCACCGCCTGGCCGTTCTGCCCGATCACCGGACCAGCCCGCTGGACGGCAAGCACGCCTCCGCGCCGGTCCCCATCGCCCTTTGCGGGACGGGCATCGAGCCGGACCGGCCGAAGGCGTACGACGAGCGCTTGCTGGTTCGGGGAAGCCTCCGGATCACCGACGGCCGCCAGTTCCTGTCGCACCTGCTGAAGGACGGCTGAGGGATGCCCCCCCAAGCTCTTGGGCACGGCGGCGACGGTTTCGTCCACGGGCAGGTGTGCTATCATCTGCAATCGGCGGGACGGGTCGTTTCTTTTTTAGGGTCGAGAAATTTGCGCTGATCGTTCAGAAATACGGCGGGACGTCGGTCGGGGACCTGGACCGGATCCGCAACGTGGCGAGGCGGGTGGCCCGGGCGCTGGAGGAGGGGAACCGGGTGGTGGTCGTGGTGTCGGCCATGGCTGGGGAGACCGACAAGCTGCTGGGGATGGCCCGGGCGCTGGCCGAGTTCCCCAACCAGCGGGAGGTGGATTACCTTCTCTCCTCGGGCGAGCGCGTGACCAGCTCCCTGCTGACCATCGCGCTGAACGCCGCGGGATATCCGGCGGTCTCTTTCACCGGCCTGCGCGCGGGCATCCGGACGACCGGCGATCACACCCACGCGCGCATCCGGACCATCGTGGCCGACGAGATCATCCAGGCCCTGGAGGAAGGGCGGGTTCCGGTGGTGGCCGGCTTCCAGGGGGTGGACGAGAAGCGGGACGTGACCACGTTGGGCCGGGGGGGGTCGGACCTGACGGCGGTCGCCCTGGCGGCGGCCCTGCACGCGGAGCGCTGCCAGATTTACACCGATGTGCCGGGCGTCTTCACGGCCGACCCGCGGATCGTCCCCGAGGCCCGGAAGCTGGACCGCATCACCTATGATGAAATGCTCGAGATGGCGGGCCTGGGCGCCAAGGTGCTCCAGGCCCGGTCGGTGGAGTTCGCCAAAAAATACAGCGTGGCGGTGGAGGTCAGGTCTTCCTTCACGGACGAGGAAGGAACCTTGGTGACACGAGAAGACGAAGGCATGGAGCGGGTGGTGGTCTCGGCCGTCAACTGCGACCGGAAACAGGCCCAGGTGACACTGGAGAGGATCCACGACCGGCCGGGGATCGCCGGACGGCTCTTCGGCGACCTGGCGGACGCCGGGGTCGTGGTGGACATGATCGTCCAGAACGTCGGGTCGCGCGGGACCGCGGACATTTCGTTCACCGTCCCGCTGGATTCCCTTTCCCTGACCCGCAAGATCATGGAAACGACCAGCCGGGACCTGGGCGCGAAGGCCGTTCGCACCAACGAGCAGATCGCCAAGGTCTCCGTCGTTGGGATCGGGATGAAGAGCCACTCCGGCGTCGCCGCCAGGATGTTCCAGGCCCTGGCCGATCACGGGATCAACATCCTGATGATCAGCACCTCCGAGATCCTGGTCTCGTGCGTCGTGGACGCCAAGTACGCCGAGCTGGCGGTCCGGACGCTGCACGAGGAGTTCGGCCTGGCCCAGAGGTCGGACGTCCCGGCCTGAGGCCTCGGAGCGCGGCTTTTGAAAAGCGGAAAAGTCGAAACCGGCGGATCGGGGGAACCCCCTTTTGAGGAAACCGTGATGCGGCGTATCGCCCTGTACGACTGCACCCTGCGAGACGGGACCCAGGGGGAGGAGATCGCCTTTTCCGTCGAGGACAAGCTCCGCATCGCCGAGAAGCTGGACGCCCTGGGGCTTCACTACATCGAGGGCGGCTGGCCGGGCTCGAACCCCAAGGACATGCAGTTCTTCGAGGCCGCCAAGGGCCTCAAGCTGCGCCAGGCGCGCCTGGCCGCCTTCGGCAGCACGCGGCGGGCCGGAAACCCCGTCTCCGAGGACCCCAACATCCAGGCCCTCATCGAAGCGAAAACCCCGGTCATCACCATCTTCGGCAAGTCGTGGGACTTCCACGTCTACAACGCCTTGCGGACCAGCCTGGCGAAGAACCTGGAGCTCATCCAAGACTCGGTGTCCCACCTGAAGGGTCACGCGGAAGAGGTGATCTACGACGCCGAGCACTTCTTCGACGGCTACCGGGCCAACCCGGACTATGCCCTGGAAACCCTGCGCGCCGCCGAGGCCGGCGGGGCGGACTGCATCGTCCTGTGCGACACCAACGGGGGGTCCCTTCCGGGCCAGATCGTCGCCGGCTTCGACGCCGCCCGCCGGGCCGTCTCCTTGCCCCTGGGGGTCCACACCCACAACGACTCGGAGCTGGCCGTGGCCAACACCCTGGCGGCGGTGGAGCGGGGGGCCGTTCACGTCCAGGGCTGCATCAACGGCTACGGCGAGCGGTGCGGCAACGCCAACCTCATCTCGGTCGTCGCGGACCTGCAGCTCAAGATGGGTCGCCGGTGCGTGACGCCCGCCCAGCTCCGCCGGTTTCGCGAGGTCTCCCACTTCGTGGACGAACTGGCCAACCGCAAGCCGGACACCCACCAGCCCTTCGTGGGCAACAGCGCCTTCGCCCACAAGGGGGGCGTCCACGTGCAGGCCGTCCTCCGGGACGCCCGCACCTACGAGCACATGGACCCCGAGGTGGTGGGCAACCGCCGGCGGGTCCTCGTCTCCGACCTTTCGGGGCGGAGCAACGTGGTCTACAAGGCCAGGGAATTCGGCATCGACCTGGACACCCAAGACCCCGAGACGCAGCAGATCCTCCAGGAGTTGAAGACCCTGGAGAACCAGGGCTACCAGTTCGAGGCGGCCGAGGGCTCCTTCGAGCTCCTGATGAAAAAGGCCAAGGGGCTCCGAAAGAAGTTCTTCGGTCTCGTCAGCTTCCGGGTGACGGTGGAGAAGCTGAGCGAGGACGCGCCCGCCCGGGCGGAGGCCACCATCCAGGTCTCGGTGGACGGCGTCCTGGAGCACACCGCGGCCGAAGGGAACGGCCCGGTGGACGCCCTGAACAACGCCTTGCGCAAAGCCCTGGAGAAGTTCTACCCCGCCCTTGCCGAGGCCGAGCTGATCGACTACAAGGTGAGGATCCTCAACGAATCGGCCGCGACCCAGGCGACCACCCGCGTCCTCATCGAATCCACCGACCGCGAATCCAAATGGGGCACGGTGGGGGTCTCCCCCAACATCATCGAGGCCTCCTGGCAGGCGCTGGTGGACAGCTTCGAGTACAAGCTCCAGAAGGGTCCGCGGAAGTCCGCCCCGCGCGGCCGGTCGAAAAAAGGTTCCCCCGGGAGGAAGGCGTGAAAGAGACGCCCACCTTCCAGGAAGTCATCCTCCGGCTGGAGAGATACTGGGCCGACCGGGGCTGTGTGATCCAGCAGCCCTACGACATCGAGGTGGGCGCCGGCACCATGAACCCCGCCACGTTCCTGCGGGTCCTGGGACCGGAGCCGTGGAAGGTGGCCTACGTGGAGCCCACCCGGCGCCCCACGGACGGCCGCTACGGCGAGAATCCCAACCGGCTCCAGCACTACTATCAGTACCAGGTGATCCTGAAGCCGTCCCCCCTGGAGATCCAGCAGGTCTACCTGGACAGCCTGGTGGGGCTGGGGATCGACCCCCTCGCGCACGACATCCGGTTCGTGGAGGACGACTGGGAATCCCCCACCCTGGGGGCCTGGGGCGTCGGCTGGGAGGTGTGGCTGGACGGGATGGAGATCACCCAGTTCACCTACTTCCAGCAGGCGGGCGGCATCGACCTCAAGCCCGTGCCGGCGGAGCTCACCTACGGCCTGGAGCGCATCGCCATGTACCTGCAAGGGGTGGAGAACGTCTACGATCTCCTCTGGACGGAGGGGGTCCGCTACGGAGACGTCCACCACTGGACCGAGATCGAGTTCTCCCGCTACAACTTCGAGGCCGCCGACGTGAGGATGCACCTGGAGCTGTTCAACCTGCACGAGGCCGAGGCCCTGCGGCTTGTAGAGGAGGACCTCGTTCTCCCGGCCTACGACCACTGCCTGAAGTGCTCCCACGTCTTCAACGTGCTGGACGCCCGGGGGGCCATCAGCGTGTCGGAGCGGACCGCCTACATCGCCCGCATCCGCAAGATCTCCCGGCGCGTGGCCGAGGGATACATCCAGGCGCGGGAGAAAATGGGGTTTCCTTTGCTTGCTGAGAGGTCCAAGTCGCCCGTCACGGTCGCAACGGATGGGCACTGACCTCGCTCCCGCGCCGGGCGGCTCCCGGACCTGAAAAGCCAGGTTCGCGTTCGGGACCTTTGAGTCCGTGACTTTTTCGCCGGCTTGTCGTCCCATTCCTGTCCCAGTCCATTGAACGACGCAACCGGATTCTGAAGGCATGCCCGCGCAAGAGCTTTTCCTGGAAATCGGCACCGAGGAGGTCCCCTCCCGGTTTCTCCGCCCGGCCCTGGAAGACCTGCGCCGCCTGGCGGAAAAGAGCCTGCAGGAAGCGCGGATCGCTCACGGGGCGATCCGCACGTTGGGGACGCCCCGCCGCCTGGTTCTCGCGGTCGAAGATGTGGCCGAGGCGCAGCGGCCGCTGGAGCAGCGGGTCCTGGGACCCGCCCGGCGGGTGGCCTACGACGAATCGGGGAGGCCCACCAAGGCGGCGCAGGGGTTCGCCCGAAGCCAGGGGGTGTCCGTCGAGTCGCTGGAGGTCGTGGAGACCGGGAAAGGCGAATACGTGGCGGCCCTGAAAAAGGAAGAGGGCCGGAGGACGGAGCAAATCCTCCCGGAGCTGCTGCCGGCCCTCATCGAGCGGCTCAGCTTTCCCAAGTCCATGCGCTGGGGGGGCGGGGAGATGCGCTTCGCGCGCCCCATTCACTGGATCGCGGCGCTCTTCGGCGGGCGGGCGGTTTCCTTCGAGGCGGCGGGCGTTGCGAGCGGGAAGACCTCCCGGGGGCACCGGTTCATGGCGCCGGGCGAGTTCGAGGTGGAGGGCCTCGCGGGCTACGTCCAGGAGGCGCGGGAGCGGTTCGTGAT
>JACPRG010000087.1 GCA_016190025.1 Candidatus Tectimicrobiota bacterium | reverse complement strand
TTCTCGAAGAGGACCGCCTTGTCGGACTGGGCGAGGAGGCTGTTCACGTGGAAGGGGGAAACGGGCCTCGAGACCCGAAGGAGCTCCCCCTCCCGCTCCAGCAAATCCAAAAACCCCCGCATCTCCCGGCAAGGGATTTTCGACACGACCTTCTGGTCTGCCACTGACTTCGCCCGCGACTCGTCCCTCAGGCCTTCTCTTTGCGACGCCCGGGGGCTGAAGGGATGGCGTCAATCAAACCAAAGGAATGATTCTTATCTTGAACATCTCGCATCCGTCCGTTTTCTACCAGAAACCCATCCGAAAAGGAAGGACGGATCAGGTTGCTCATGGACCGCCCCCTTTCTGTAACGCGTTCCAGGCAACCCTTCGAATTTCCCGGCGGAGCTGAGGGGGATCGAACCCCCGTCATGTCCTCGTAGCCGATTTGAGTCCCGCCAGAACCTTTTGAGCCGTGATGGGCAAGGAGGTGAAGCGGACCCCGGTCGCATGGCGGATGGCATTCGCCACGGCCGCTGCAACGGGATCGATGCAGGCTTCCGAAACCCCCTTGGCACCCAGGGGGCCGTTGGGTTCGTTGGACTCGATGAGGAGGGTCGAGAGCCGCGGCAGACCCTCCGCGCGCGGAAGCGCGTAGTCGGCAAAAGAGCCGTTGACGACCTTCCCCCCTTCGATGATCATCTGCTCCCAGAGCCCAAAGCCGAGGCCTTGCGCAACGCCTCCATGGACTTGCCCCTCCGCCCCCAGGGGATTGATGACCCGGCCGAGGTCGTCCGCGGCGAAGTACCGGGTGAGGGCCACGCACCCCGTCTCGGTGTCCACCTCGACCTCCGCCACGTGGACCGCGAACTCATAGGCCGGGGCGATGTTTCCGTAGCGGGTCTCCGGCGGGGCCATCTCGGTGGGCGCGTCATAGGACCCCCTGCCGAGGATGGGCGCTCCCCCCTTCCGGAAGAGGGCCGAACGGGCCACCTCGCCCAAGGAAATGCGCCGGTCGGGCCGGCTGCGCAGAGAGATCCAGCCGCCCCCCAGTTCCAGGTCCTCCTCTCGCGCCTCCAGGATCTCAGCCGCCACAGCCAGCAGCTGGCGGCGCACCTCCGCCGCCGCCCGCCGGGCCGCGTTGCCGGCAATGAGGGTGAGGCGACTTCCATAGGCCCCGAAGCTGAAAGGGGTCGTGTCCGTGTCCGCCTCGGAGATGACCACGCGCGAAAGGTCCGTGCCCAGTTCATGGGCCACGAACTGGGACAAGACGGTGTTGGCCCCCTGCCCGATGTCGCCTTCCCCACAGATGACTTGCGCCCCCCCGTCCTCGTTGATCTTGACGAGCACCTCGGCGCCGTCCCAGTTGGCAAAATGGCGGTTGGCGCTCACGTGGATGGCGCAGGCCATCCCCATTCCGCGCCGGACGCCCTCCCGCGGGGGATATCTCTCCCTCCAGCCGCTCAGCTCGCTGCAACGTTTGATCGCCTCGGTGAGGCCCGAGCTTCCCACCTTCCAGCCGTGGACGGTCGTGTCGCCGGTCTGCGTGGCGTTTTTGAGCCGCACCTCCGCCGGGTCCATCCCGATCATGTCCGCCAGGACGTCCAGGTGAGATTCGAAGGCGAAGCACATCTGTGGATTGCCGAAGCCCCGGAAGGGTCCCGTGGGAATTTTGTTGGTGTAGACCAGGTGGCCGTTGGTCTGGATGTGTTTTTGGCGGTAGCAATTGTCCATCCGGTCGACGGTGGCCGCGAGGATCCCGACGGCGTGCCCACAGTAGGCCCCGTTGTCGCCGACAATCCAGGTTTCTTTGGCCGCGATAAGGCCATCCTTCCGGAGGCCCATTTTGAGGCGGATGCGGTAGGGGACGCGCGGCCGGGCCGCCGCGAACTCGTCCACGCGAGAGTTCAGGAGACGAACCGATCGGCCAGTCCTTTGGGACAAGAGGGCGGCGATCATCACGACAGGGTCGTCGACACTTTTCCCCCCGAAAGCCCCTCCTACGGTCGTCTGAATGACACGGACCCGCGAGAGTGGAACGTCGAGGGCCTGGGCGATCTTTTCCCGGGCGTAGTAGATCATCTGGACCGGCGCCCATACGGTGACCCTTCCACCGGAGTCGGTCTCTGCGAGGGCTCCCATGGGTTCCATGTAGGCCTGGTACTGGATTGAGGTTTCGTAGGTGTCCTCGAAGATGGTCGAGGCCGAGGCGAAACCCTCCTTGACGTTCCCGCGCTCGATGTGGAAGGAGTAGGCGATGTTTCGCTCGACCCCCTCGTGGAGGAGGGGGGCACCCTCCGCCATGGCCTCCTCAGGAGAAAAGACGGGCGGGAGCTCCTCGTACTCCACCTGGATGGCCTCGAGGGCCTCTTCCGCGACATCTGGATCGGTAGCGGCCACAGCGGCGACCTCCTCCCCGACGAACCGCACCTTCCCGATGGCGAGGGCGGTCTGGTCGCGGATCCACTGCCCCCACCGCACGCAAGGGATGTCCGCGCCCGAGAGAACGGCCTTGACGCCGGGCAGGCGGAGCGCCCGGGATGCGTCCACGGCAGCGATCCTGGCGTGGGGAAGCAGACTCCGCAGGACCCGGGCGTGCAGCATGCGCGGCCGGGTCATGTCCCCGACGTACTGGCTCTCCCCGCGAACTTTTTCCCGGGCTCCCACTGCCGGGTGACTGGCCCCGACGATGGAGTGAGCGGACATGGCGTCCCCCCGTCCACCGGATCGCCTCACAGGGATTCAGGCCATTTGACGATGATCCGGGGAAGAAACTTGTTCGTGTAAAAGTCCGACGGCCGAATCTGGGCCTTGAGGCCGTAGTATTTGAGGACGGTCTGGATGGTTGTCCCCGCCTTTTCCTCCGTCATGTGGCAGATTCCCTCTTTCATGGCCGTTGGGGTGAGGAGGTGGTCGACCGCGATCTTGAACTGGGCGCGGGCGAGGACCTTGTCCGCCGAGGGATGCGCCTTGAGAAAGACCGCCAGCGCCTCCTCCGGGTGCTCCACAGCCCAGGCCGCGCCCTTCACGCTGCCCCGGACAAACCGCCGGACCTGGTCCTGCTCCTTTTCGACGCGCCCGGCGGAGGCGACGATCCCGTTCGAGTAAATGTCGATCCCGTAGTCGCTGTAGAGAATCTCGGTCACTTCCTTCCCCTCGGCCTTGGCCTTCATCTTGAGGATGGCCCCGGAAATGGTGAACAGGCCGATGGCGTCCACCTTCCCCGCCAGAAGGCTCGGGATGGCGGCCGCGGGCGTCACATTGACCATTTCGACCTTGGCCGCGTCCACCCCGCTCGCCGCCGCGAAGGCGGGGAAGAGCACGCGGGGCGCCGCCCCGATGGGCGAGCCAAGCCGCCGTCCCTCCAGGTCCTTAGGCTTGGCGATGCCGTTCCCCTTGAGGCTCAGGATGGTGTACATGGACTTGTCGAAGAGCACGGCGAGCATCTTGGCCTTGGCCCCCTGGGCGAGGGCGACCACGAGGGCCCCCGCGTCGGCGAATCCGTATTCCGAGCCCCCGCCCGCCACCTTTTTGACCGTGTCGCCCGAGCCGATCCCGCGCTCGATCTTGACCGCCAGGCCGTTCTCACGGTACACGCCCCTTTCCTGTGCCGCGTAAAACCCGGCGTGGGCGCTGTAGGGGAGCCAGTCGAGGGTGAACCGCACCTCTTCCCCCTGGACGCGGCTGGACAGGGTCGCCACCGACAACAACGAAGCGAGAGAAAGCATGAGCCAGCGATAGGACTTCATGACACCCTCCTTATTGCCCGGCCGGATTCGGCGCGGATGTAGAGACCTCCCAACCTCCCGTCCAAAACATGGCCGTCCAAAACACGGATTGATTTATGGAACAAGCATACCATATTATGGAACGAGCTGAAAGGTCAAGACGATTTTCCCGGGGTCGGGCGAAGGCGGTCGCGGGGGTTCCGTCGGACGCGCGGGGCGGGGACTGCGGTCGGACCCTTTGAGGTCCGCGCGGCTCGCGGGTCCGTCCGACGGCGGACGCCTGGATGGCCTTGCTCCCCGCTCCCACTCCTGGAGAGGTCCACATGGCTCTGGATACGATCGTCGCCGACACCGCCGCGGAGGCCTACCTGGAGCTCCTTCGGGACCG
>JACPRG010000006.1 GCA_016190025.1 Candidatus Tectimicrobiota bacterium | reverse complement strand
TGAATCGGCACAGCCCGGAGGGGGGCAGGTAAACGGCCCTGACAGTGGGACAGGCGATCTTGACGGTCCTTTCGATGGCAGCCGTTTGGGTGAACCCCCCCAAAAGAAAATCATCGGCGTGGGAGCAAAAAGAGTCCTGATACAGGGGATCTTTGCGCATGGTGATGGCCTTGACCTTCACGATGGGGTTCATGCGCTGGGGACCGTACGTCCCGGGATACTCCCCGAAGGGGGCCTCCGGCTCCCGGATGTAGGGCGGGATCTCGCACTCCAGAACGATTTCGGCGTCCGCGGGAACCTCCAGAGGGATGGTCTCGCACCTCACCAGCTTGACTGGCTGCCGCAGAATCCCGCCGGCGATGTCGAATTCATCGGCATCCATCGGCGTGTAGCTCAGGGCGCCCAGGAAAAAGGCCGGGTGGTGTCCGATGACGGCGGCCATGGGGGTAGGTTGGCCGCGCTTTTCGTACTTTTTCCAGATGATGTTGCCGTGGGAGTTCTCCGAAAGCTGGATGCCAAAGGTATTCCTGTCCTTGAGCATCAGGCGGTAGATGCCGACGTTGTTGACTCCGGTGTCGGGGTCTCGCATCACGTCCAAGGCGGCCGTGACGTACGGGGCGGCGTCCTTTTCGTGGTAAGTGCAAATGGGTAGAAGGGTGACATCCACATCGTCCCCCTTGAGAATCACTTCCTTGACTGGCCCCGTTCCGACCCTCTGGGGCGCGATGGGATGGGCCTCACGATTGGCGTACTCCCTCAGAAATTCCTGCACATCTGCGTTCCCGAGCCCCAAGGCCAAACAAAGGCGGCCCATGCTGCCGTGCATATTGGACACCAAGGGCATCCTCGACCCTTTCAAGTTTTCGAAGATGACAAGGGGAAACTTGTCGTCTCTTTCCAACCGAGCGAGGATCCTCGAAACGCCAAATCTGGGATCGACCTCCTTGCGGATTCGGACCACCTCATGGGGGTGGCACTCTTCGAGGAACTCGATGAAACCCCGCAAGTCCATGGCGTGAGCCACGCTCGGCTCCTTGTCCTGGCTCATGGGTTGTACGGCTTGGGCGCGAAAGGATGCCCCCCCTTTCAATCTTCTCACAACAGAAAAAAGATAACATTTTTTTCTCGCCTTTTCTACCGCCTCGAAGTCCCTGGTCCATGACGAAGCGGAGGCGGTGGGACGGAAGGGCGAAGGCGAAGGTCGTTCTGGAGGGTCACGGGGGGCGGCCGCCGGCAGAACCCTGCAACGGGCGCGAGATCAGCCCGACGCAGCACTGCACGTGGCGGGAGCCCCAATCTCCGCCCGGCCTTTTGCCCCCGCTCAAATCGGGGCTGCGCCCGCCTGGAAGAGAATCGCCGGGGGTGTAGCCGCGATTTGAGTGAAACGGAAATCGCGGCGCCGGGCCTTTTCCCGATCCCCCGCGTGAAACTGACCCAGCGCCCCCCGCACTTTTTGACTTGAAAAGGTGTTTTCTGGTATTCTACATGTAGAATGGAGTGGATGAAGTCTCCCGTTCGAGCACGAAGCGCCCGTCCCTGCCGCTGGAATGCCCTCCTGGGGGCCGCCCTCGCGTTCTTGCTGTTCGCATGGTCCTGGGCTCCGGCCCAGCCTTCCTCGGTTTACCTGCGCATGATCCTAGTGAAGGACAAGGCCGCCGCCAAGAAGGTGGCCGACCTCCTGGCTCGGGGCAGACCTTTCCCGGACGTCGCCTCCGAATACTCCACCGATCCCACGAAAGAGCGGGCGGGCTTTTTGGGCAAGGTGGCCCTGAAGGACTTGAACGAACAGATCCGGGGGATGGTGGGGAGTCTAAAGACGGGCGGAGTCATCGGCCCCATCCAGGTGCAGGATGGAATCGCGTTCTTTCAACACACCACCGTCGAGCATTACACCGAAGCGCTCCAGCTGATGCGGCTCGAGAAATATCAAGAGGCCCTTGCCCCCCTGGACAAGGACCTCTCCCTCAACCCGGACCGGGTCCACAGTTGGACCCTCAAGGCGTACGCCCTCCAGCGCCTCAACCGGTCCAAAGAGGCGAAAGAGACCTACCAGAAGATCATCGAGCGGGATCCCAAGAGCATCCTCGCGTACAACAACCTCGGCACTCTCCTGGACCTGGAGGGGAAGCATGCCGAGGCCGCCCGGATGTTTGAGCGGGCCGTCGCGCTGGACCCCAGCCAGGACGTGATCCTGCACAACCTGGCCTGGCTCCACTCCTCCCGCCTGGGCGACCTGTCCAAAGCGCTGACCTACATTCAGAAAGCGATCGCCCTGAAACCCGATGCGCCCAACTACCACGCCATGCTGGGAGACATCTATCACAGGATGGGCAAGCGGGAGGAGGCCCGCAAGGCAATGGCCAGGGCCGTAGAGCTCGACCCCTCGAACGCCGAGCACAAGCGGATTTTCGAGCGGCTCACAAACCCGGCGAAGCCCGCGACGCTGAAAAAGACCGCCACCGACGCCCCCCCCGCTGCTGCGGCGCCCGACGGGAAAAAAGCGGACTCCACCCCTCGCGGCAAGCCGCCGGCCCGGCCCGCGGACCCTGAGGCGGCGCCGACGGCCCGCCTCTCTCCGCCGCCCCCCGTCCCCTCCATCAAGGTCGTCACCCGGACCGGAGGGGCGGAGGCCACCCGCCTGGTTCAGCGCCTGCTGCAAGCCAACGGCTTTCCCGTCGCCTTCCGCCTGAGCGAGCCCAAGCCGCTCGACGGGATTCGGGTCTACTACAAGCCGGGGGCGGCCGGGGCGGCCCGGAAGATCCGCGACCTCATCACGCCGCGTCCCGAGCTTCGCCAGTTGGCCTGGAAATCCCAGTTCGACATCATCGTCTTCGTCGGAAAGTAGGCGGTCACACCGGGGAAGACCGGCCGCCCACTTCCGCCTCCGGGTTTTCCTCCGCGGCCTTGGCGGGCCCGCCCCGAAGGGCGTGCCCGTTCTCCGGGCCCGCCGCCCCTCTCACCGGAATCTCGAAGGTCACCGTGCTCCCCGGTCCCCCGTCCCCGAGGTCCTTGCCCGACTCGGCCCAGATGCGGCCACCGTGCGCCTCCACGATCCGCTTGGCGATGGGCAGGCCCAGGCCCACCCCCTGCCGGCTCTCGGCCCCCCGCGCCCGGTAGAACTTGTCGAAGATCCGCTCCAGGTCTTTTTCGTCGATCCCGATCCCGGTGTCCGAAACCGAGACGCGCACAGCGCGTCCCCCCGGCCCCCCGTTTCCGGCGTCCCGTAGGGACGCGCGAATCCGGACCGAGCCTTCGGGCGGGGTGAACTTGACGGCGTTGCTGAGCAGGTTGGCCAGAACGGCCTGAATCTTGACACCGTCCATCCTCATCGAGGGGAGACCCTCCTCCACTTCCGTGTGCAGGCGGATGGAAGCCTGAAGGGCGATGGGGCGGATCTCCTCGGCGGCGGCCTCGACGAGGGCCTCCATCCGCCAAAGACTCAGATTCAGCCTCATCATGTCGGCCTCAAGCTTGGCCAGCTTCAGAAGGTCGTTGATGAGCCTGAGGATCTTGTCATTGCCCTCCCGGGCGATGGAGAGGAGTTGTTTTTGCCCCTCCGCCAGCGGCCCCGGAATGCCGTCGAGCAGCAGCTGCAGGGCCTCGCGGACCGAGGTGAGGGGTGTGCGCAGCTCGTGAGAGATGGCGGAGAAGAACTCGGCCTTGGTCTGGTCCAGGGAATGCAGGCGCTCGGCCATCTGATTGAAACAGCGGGCGAAGTGCGCCAGTTCATCTTCCCCCGATACGGAGACGGGATGGTCAAAGTCCCCCCGGGCGACCCGGAACGTCCCCTCCCGGAGCTCTTTCAGCGGGCGGCCGATGTGGCGGGTCATTCCCGCGGCGATCAGCAGGGCGGCGACGCCGGCGGCCACGCAGAGTCCCAACAAGACCTTGCTCGCCCGGCGGGCCAGGGCGTCGGACTCGGCCGTCCGCTGCCAGGCCTGGGCCTGGGCGGCCGCCAGCAGCTCGTCCAGGTGACCCCGCATGGCGGTGAAATAGCCGTCCAGGCGGGTTTCGATGTCGGGCGGGATGACCTTCCCGCCGCCCCCGGCCGGCCCTTTCCCCGCCGCGGCCAGCTGCTCCAGCGCCGCCTCATATCCCTTGTGCTGGTCCGCGAAAAAGGAGAGCGGCTCCTTCAATCTCTTCGGAAGCACGCGATCAAGGAGCATGCGGGTCCGGACCCGCACCTCGGCGCCTTTCCCGCGCGCCTGCGCCAGAAAGTCCGGGTCTTTGGTGACGAGGTATTGCTTCTCGTTCCGGACCTGCGCGAGGAAGTCGTCGCGCAAATGCTTGACCTGCGTGATGAACTCGAGGTCCGTTCTCAGGATGGACGCGCTGAGGTCGTTGAGGGCCTGAAAGCTCAAAATCGCATAAAGGCTCAAGCCCACCGCCAGGAGGATGACGGCGACGTACCCCCAGAAGATCTTTTGGGCGATGGTCCAGCGGAACAAGGTGCTTGCGTCCTCTGGCCGGGACCGGGCGAGCGGGCCCTTTTCCCGCAGCGGGGCCGATAGACGCCCATTATAACCTTGATTCATTGATTTATCGCGGGAGCGCTTCCCTCGGCCTCGCCGCGCCCTCCGGCCGAATGCCCCGCCCAGGACCCGTTGATTGGACCGAAGACCCCCGAAGCGCGGCCCTTCTCATGCAAGGGGATTCTAGCCGGGGGGCATGGGGGCGCCCTTCAAAGGGCGCCCCCGGCAGAAGCCCCCCGGAATAGAGAGCGGCGCCGGCAGGGGAAAAGCGCCGCCCTCGCCCTGCGCCGAGAGGCCGCAAGGGGAAATGCGGCTTCTCAGCGCCTCCACGCCGTCACTGGATACAGTTCCGGACGCTCGGCCCGGTGCACGGAAAGGGCCGCCTTCTCCACTTCCTCCTGGGCCGAGGCCCGGGCGATGGCTTGCGCCACGGGGTCTTCGACGCCTGCTTTGAGGAAGCGCTGCGCCTCTCGCAATTCGTCGATGGCCGCCACATAGGTCTTCACCCGCTCGCGGAACGCCCGGGGCAGGTCCGGCCCGGAGATCTCGGGCGCGTCATATCCATTTTCCCGCAGCATCCACCGGACCCAGCGGAGGAGGGCGAAGCGGTGGGCCACCGCGTCCACGGTCTCGCAAACCGCGATGCCTTCGCTGTCGTGCTCGATGACCTCCAGGAAAATCCAGCGGTTCAGGGCGTCCAGGGACTTCACCTGATGGCTCAGGCCGGCGCGCTCGGCCGTCTGTCTCCGTTCCCGGAGGTCCACCTGCAAGGCCCGGAGCCGGACGATGGCCCCCGCGTGGCGCATGGCCTGCTCGTGCGCCTCCCAGGCGGTTCGAAATTCAGTCGGCGTGAGGATGGCGGCCCCGCGAGCCTGCATGCGGCTTAGGGTTACCAGGTTTTTCCAGAGACGATCCGCCAGGTTGAATTCGTTGGCGTTGGCAGGGGCAGGCAGCAGCATGGGCCCCAGGACCGCCATTCCCACGCCGACCAGGGTCAGGGTCCGGCCCCTCCCGCTCCGCCGCCCCAGGAGACGACCGGCCCGCCGTGCTGTTTCCAGATTCCCGAAGGTTCTCGATTTCTTCAGGTTCTTCAGGTGCGCGACCTCCCACCGGAGCCGGTCGACCAGATAGCCCAGGGCGTAAAAGCCGAAAGCCGCGAGGAGTCCGTAGAACAGAGGGCCTCGGTGCAACAAGGCAGGCTCCGGGGCGTTCAGCAGCGACTGGGCGGCAAGGCTTTCCATGACCGTGACCCCTTGTGAGATTCAAAGTTTCAACGACCGTCGGTCCTCATCATCATAGCAACTCGCTTGCCAAAACCCCGGCGGCGCAGTGCGGAGAGCGTGAGCAATCCAAAAAGATCAACAAAAACAAATAGATATCTAAAATTTGGGGAGCGCGTCCGGCGTTGCGTCCTTTGGTTCGGCGGTGTTTCCAGCGTTAACGAGGGGGAAAATCGTTGAAAACTTTACAAACAGCCCTTAAGTAGTTGTAAAAAAGATAACAGCCCGGAAGGGACGGAAACGGGGCCTGGGCGGAGATGGACCTCAGTTGGCGGTGGATTCTTCTTCTACAGGATCGATCAAGAGGATTCGCCCGTCCTCCAGCATGCCCGCTTTGTAGAGGGTGTGGGCGAGCATCTGGGGGGCGTGATCGATCCTCAGCCGGCGCCCGGACTTCAGGATCTCCCGGAGGGCGTTGACCGTCTCCGCCACCGCCGTCCCATCCAGGAGGTCCAGCTCCTCGAATTCCAGGCGGACCTTCCCTCCTGGCCTCCCGACTTGGAGAGCGGCCCGGACCAGGTGGCGCGAGAAATCCGCCGCCGAGCCGCGGCAAATGCCCCCGGAGGCGCAAATTTCCGCGTTCTCGGAGTCTGTGGCGATATGAAAAGGCCCGGCGGACACGTCGTCCGAATCTTCCGTGGCGCAAGGAGGGCTTATCATACGGGGTCTTCACTCCCCTTGCGGCCTGCCGCGCGGCCCCGTCCCGCAAAATAAGGCGGAACCGGTGAACGTCTAATCCGAGAGACCCTTTTTGTCCCGTCGATCCGGCGGCGATTTCCTTCTCGCAGGGATCATTCAGTGCAGATATCCGACATGATATAATCTCACATTGCCGCGTGTTTTGCCGGCAAGCCACGAGAATGGATTTGCGCGAACCGCTGCTGACGAAATTCGGGTCATTCCTCGCCCTGGTCTTGGTCTTGGGGATCGCCTCGTGCAAAAACGAAACCCCCCAGCAGAGCGGGCAAAGGGGAAGGCGCCCCCAAAGCGGCCCGGTCGCCGTGAAGGTGTCTCCCGCCAAGCCGGGTCATCTCGTTTACACCATTGTCGCCACCGGCACGGCGGGCCCCCGGACAGAAGTCAAGCTCTCGGCCCGCACCGAAGCCCAGGTCCTTCAGGTGAACGTGCGCGAAGGCGACCGGATTGAAAAGGGCCAGCTTCTCGTCTTGCTGGACAACGCCGTCAACCGGCACCAATACGAGCTGGCCAAGGCCGAGACCCAGGGCGCTCAGGCCCGGCTGGACAAGCTCCTGGCCGGCAACCGGCCCGAGGAGATTGCGACTACGGTCGCGCAGGTGGCCGAGGCCCGGTCCACACTCGCCCGCGCCCAGGCGGAGCTCGAGTCCGCCAAGGCCAAGAAGACCGAGACCGAGAGCAACGCCATCGCCTACGCCCGGATGCACCGGCAGGGGATCATCAGCCCCCAGCAGAACCTCTCCGCCAAGACTCAGGCCGAGTCCGCGACGGCGGCCGTCGCGGAAATGGAGGCCAAGTTCCGCGAAAACGAGGCCAAGGTGCAAGCCGCCCAGGCGAGGCTCGACCTGATGAAGGCGGGCGCCCGCCGGGAAGACGTGGCCGCCGCCCGGAGCGAGTTTCTCCGGGCCCAAGAGAACGCCAACCTGCTGGGGGTGAGGCTTGCCGAGACGAGGGTGGTGGCCCCCATCTCGGGGATCGTTTCGGAGCGGAGGGTCGAGCCGGGGGACCTGGCCCGCGTCGGCACCCACCTGCTCACCTTGGTCAGCATCGAGCGCCTGCGCATCCGGACCCAGATCTCCGAGCTCGATCTGATGAGGATCAAGGCGGGACAATCCCTGCAAGTCCGTTTCGACGCCCTTCCGCAGCGGACCTTTGAGGGCCGGGTGGACCGCGTCTTTCCCACCGTCGACCCTGCTTCCCGGCAGGCCACCGTCGAGGTGGAGCTGGAGAACCCCGGGGGGAAGATCCCCTCGGGCCTGCTGGCGCGCCTCACCTTCACTTCCCAGTCGGACCGCCAGGCCCTCCTGATTCCCAAGGCGGCCCTCGTCCGGCAGGTCCAGGGCGGGAGCTACGAGGTCTTCGTCGCCAAGCCGGGTTCCCCTCAGGCGCCTCCGCGCGCGGATTCAGCGGATTCAAAGGGCCCGGGGCGGGCCGCCTCCCGCGACGGAACGGCCCCGGCCGGAGGGGGCAGAGCGGATTTCAAGCCGACCGCGGGGGCGACGACCCAGGGGAAGGCCCGGCCGAAAAAGCCGACCCCTTCGGGCGCCTCCATCGAGGCCTCCGCGGACAACCGGTCGGATCGGCAGCCGGGCCGAGGGCCGGGGGCCGGACCGGCCGACGGCGCAGGACTCGTTGCGGAGTCCCGCAAGGTCGTGATCGGGGAAAGCCAGGGGGATTGGGTGGAGGTTCTTTCCGGGCTGTCGCCCGGAGAGCGCGTCGTCGTCAAGGGCCAGAGCTTCTTGCGGCCCGGGAGCCCGGTGCGGATCGCTCCCTGAGAGACCTGAAGAAGGGGGGGGACTTTGTCGCTCGGCCGCCTCAGCATCCGAAGACCCATCGGGACGATGATGATCACCCTGTGTCTCGTCGTCCTGGGGGTGGTGTCCATATTCAACCTGCCTGTGGATTTTCTGCCGCGCATCATCTATCCGCGCGTCGCCGTCATCGCCAACTATCCGGGCGTGAACCCGAACGTCATCGAGGAAGAAGTGACCAAGGTCCTGGAACGGGAGCTGGCCACCACGGACGGCATCCGCAAGATTTACTCCTCCACGACCGAGGGCCAGAGCTTCGTCTGGCTTTTCTTCGAGTACGGCCGGGACATCGACCTGGTCCTCCAGGACACCATCACCAAGGTGAACCTGGCCCGGCGGAACCTCCCGGTTGACCTGGACCCGCCGCGCGTCTGGAAGGCGGACCCGTCCCAGCTCCCCATTCTGGAATTCTCCCTGTCTTCGAAGACACTGACGGGCACGGCCCTTCGGACGTGGGCCGACGAGACGCTGGTGCGCAGCTTGATGATGGTCCCGGGGGTCGCCTCGGCGGAGGTGCTGGGCGGCCAGAAGGAAGAAGTGCAGGTGGTGGTGGACTTTCCGCGCCTTCAGCAGCTGGGCCTCACCGTCAACGACGTGATCCGCCGCCTCGACCAGGAGAACAAGGAGGTCGGCGGCGGCCGGATCATCGGACGGGGGGAGGAATTCATGACCCGGACGGTCGGCCGGTTCGTCCAGCCGGCCGACCTGGAAAAGGTCATCTTCCAAAACACCCAGGGCCGGAAGATCTACCTGAAGGACTTCGCCCGGGTGGTGGACGGCGGGGAGCGCCAGCGGATCTTCGCCTGGGTGAATCAGGACGAGGCCATCAAGGTCGTGGTCCTCAAACAGCCGGACGCCAACACCGTGGAGGTCTCGGACAACGTCCACAAGCGCGTCGACGCCATCCGCCAGGCGGGCCTTTTCCCGCCCGACACCGACCTCAAGGTGATGCAGGACCAGTCCTGGTTCATCAAGAACTCCATCCAGTCCGTCTCCTCCGCCATCGCCATCGGCGGCGGGCTCGCCGCCCTCGTCGTCCTTCTCTTCCTGGGAAGCCTGCGCCAGACCTTCATCATCGGCCTCTCCATCCCGATCGCCCTCGTCGTGACGTTCTTTCTGATGAAACTCTTCGGCCTCACGCTGAACATCTTCAGCCTGGGCGCCCTGGCCATCGGCGTGGGGATGCTGGTGGACAACAGCACCGTCATGCTGGAGAACATCTCCCGTCACATCAGCAGGAGGGCCGAACAGAAAAAGGATGCGACGGAGGCCGCCCTGGATGCGAGCCGGGAGGTGGAATCGGCCCTGTGGGCCTCGATGGGCACCAACCTGGCGGCCATCGTGCCGTTTCTCTTCATCAGCGGGATTTCCGGACTGCTGTTCAAGGAGATGATCCTGACGATCTCCTTCGCCATGGTCATCTCCCTCCTGGTGGGCTTGACCCTCGTGGCGACCTTCTCGGCGAAGCTTCTCACCATTCCCCGGACCAGCGGGGTCGGCCGGCTCTTCTTCATCCGGGCCTTCCAGCGGCTGGTGGAAGGCTTCACCCGCTTTTACGGCCGGTTCCTCGGGAGGGTTCTGCGGGCGAGGTACCTCGTTCTGGGCGTGATTCTGGCTTCTCTCTTGGCGGTCCTGCCTCTTTACATGCGGCTCGGGTCCGAACTCCTGCCCGCCGTGGACGACCACCGGGCCAGCGTGACAGCGCGGTTTCCACCCGGGCGGGCCCTCACCGAAAACATCGAATACGTCCGGCGGTTGAACCGCCTCATCCTGGAGGCGCCGGGGACTGAATCCACCTTCCTCGTGGCCGGGGGCCGTCTTTTCGGCAGGGGGGTGCGCGAAGACCCGACCATGGGAAGCGTCGATATCGACGTGGACCCGAGGATCAAGACGCTGGCGTTCGTCCAGCAGTTGAACCAGCGGCTGAACACGGCGCGCGCCCCGGACATCCGGATGTTCGTCCAGAAGTCCTCGGTCCGCGGCCTCCACTTTTCCAACACGACTCACAGGCGGGACATCAGCGTCCAGGTCCGCGGAGAAGACCTCACGGTCCTGGAGGAGGTCGGCCAGGAATTGCTCCGGCGCTTGCGCCGCATCCCCGGCCTCGTGAACATCGACCGCAACCTGGACGACAGAGACCCCGAGTTCCGCGTCCACGTGGACCGCGAGCGGGCCGCCCAGTTCGGGCTCACCGTGACGGAGGTGGGCAACACCCTGCGCTCCGCCGTGGACGGCGTGATCGCCACCCGCCTCACCCGCGGGGACCGGCAGGTGGACGTGCGGGTCCGTTTCGCCGACGCCTCCGTCCGTTCCCAGGCCGACCTGGAAAACGTGAGCCTGTTCCCCAGGGGCGGGGAGATCATCCCGCTGCGTCACGTGGCGAGGGTCCGGTCCGGGATGGGTCCGTCGGCCATCACCCGGGAGGACCAGGCGCGCATGCTGGAGATCGTGGCTGACGTCCAGGGGCGGCCCCTCGGCGAAGTGGCCAGAGACATCCAGCAAGCCGCCCAGGGGATCAGCTTCCCCCCGGGATACGCCTTCGTTCCGGGGGGCGAGGAGGAGAGCCTCAAGGAAACCAACCGGTCGCTGGTCCTCCTGACCGCCCTGGCCATCTTCCTGGTCTTCGTGGTGATGGCGGTCCAGTACGAGTCCCTGTCCAACCCGCTGGTGATCATCATGACCGTTCCGCTGGCCCTGATGGGGGGCATCCTCGGGCTTTACTTCACGGGCACCCCCGTCGGAGCGACCGTCCTGCTGGGGGTCATCCTGCTGGTGGGAATCGTGGTCAACAACGCCATTCTCATCGTGGAATACATCGTCCAGCGGCGGCGGGACCACGGCGTCCCCAGGGCGGAGGCGGTCGTCCAGGCCTGCACGCTGCGCCTTCGGCCCATCTTCATGACCTCCTTCACGACCATCATCGGCCTCGCGCCCCTCGCCGTCGGGATGGGAGAGGGCTCGGAGATGATGCGGCCGCTCGGGATCGTCGTGGCCGTCGGCCTGGGGTTCGCGACCTTCATCACGCTGATCCTCACCCCCACCCTGTACACCGTGGTGGACGACGCCGTCACGTCCCTCCGCCGCCTGGTGTTCGGGGCGAAGGCCCCGGAGTCCGAGCGCCGGACGATGGCCCGGGCGCACGTCTCGCCTGCGGCGGGCGCGGATGAGAACGGCCAGCCGGCCCCCGCCCCGCTCGCGGCGGAAGAGCGCGACCAAGAGAAGACCTGAGCCGGACACCGGCCCCCCTTGCTCGGACTTGGGGACGCCGGGAGACCCACTTCCTGTGGAGAGGTTCCGCGTGCGGAGGAAGCAGCTTGTCCGTTTCAAGCCCGCCGGGGCGGCGGGGCTTTGCGCGCTCGCGGCGCTGGCCTTGTGGGCCTTCGCCGAGGCCCGCGCTGACGTCGCGATCCGGGCGTTCCCCCTGCCCCCGGGCGCCCGCCCTCACGACGTGGCGCCCGCGCCGGACGGCCCCGTGTGGTACACGGCGCAGTATCAGGGCGCCCTCGGCCGGCTTGACCCGAAGACGGGCGGGGCGAAACACATCCCGCTCGGCGCGGGCTCCTCGCCCCACGGCGTCATCGTCGGCCCGGACGGGGCGCCTTGGATCACGGACGGGGGGCTCAACGCCATCGTCCGGGTCGATCCCAAGACCTTCGCCGTGACGCGCTTTCCGCTGCCGGAGCCGCGCGGCTACGCGAACCTCAACACGGCCGCCTTCGACGGCCGGGGCGTCCTCTGGTTCACGGGCCAGAGCGGGATTTACGGGAGTCTCGATCCCAAGTCCGGCGCGGTTCAGGTGTACGACGCGCCGCGCGGGCGGGGACCCTACGGCATCACGGGAACGCCGCAGGGCGGCGTCTATTTCGCCTCCCTTGCCGGGAGCTTCATCGCGCGGGTCCACGCGGCGACCGGGGCGGCGGAGGTCATCGAGCCGCCGACGCCCAAACAGGGGGCGCGCCGCGTCTGGTCGGATTCCAAGGGCCGCATCTGGGTGAGCGAGTGGAACTCGGGCAACGTCAGCCGATTCGACCCGGCGGACCGAACGTGGCGGACGTGGCGGCTGCCGGGCGAGCGTCCCCGGACGTACGCCGTCTACGTGGACGACCAGGACAAGGTCTGGCTGAGCGACTTCGCCGCGAACGCCGTCGTCCGCTTCGATCCCGAGACGGAGACCTTCCGCGCCTTCCCCAGCCCCCGGACGGGGGCCAACGTCCGGCAGATCCTGGGGCGGCCGGGGGAGGTCTGGGCGCCGGAGTCCGGGACGGACCACCTGGTCCTGTTCAAGACGCGCTGAGCGCCGGGAAGCCGCACCCTCCCCTTCACGGCTTGAAAAAATCGGGCGCTCTCTCTCCCCGCACGGCATCCCCTTCTTCAGAACCGCTCTGCCCGAAACGGCGGACCCTCAAAAGGCGTCTGATGGCCAACCGGAAAATCATCGCAGAGGAGATCATTGCCGCGTTGAACCTGAAGCTCCACCCCGAAGAAGGCGGGTTTTTCGCCGAGACGCACCGCTCGGAAGAATGGGTCCCGGCGGAGGCGCTTCCGGACCGCTACCGGGGCGGGCGGTCCTTCGGGACGTGCATCTACTACCTGCTGACGCCGGACGCCTTCTCGGCCCTGCACCGCCTGGAGTCGGACGAGGTCTTCCACTTCTACCTGGGCGATCCGGTCGAGATGCTCCAGTTGTGGCCGGACGGCTCGGGCCGGGTCCTGACGCTGGGGGACGACATCCCGGGCGGGATGCGGCCGCAGATCATTGTCCCGAAGGGGGTGTGGCAGGGCTCCCGGCTGCGTCCGGGAGGCAGGTTCTGCCTGATGGGCGCGACCGTCTCGCCGGGGTTCGAGTACGCGGACTACGAGGCGGGAAAGCGGGACGATTTGATCCGGGTCTATCCGGCGTTCGCGGACCGCATCGCCCGCCTGACCCCGTGACAAGGGCGGCCCTTTTCCCTGTCCCGCGGGACCCCCCGGGGCGGGCTTCCGGAATTCAATCGGCTTTCGGCTGGAACGGACCCGGGTTCGGCGCACCCGTCGCGCCCCGCCTACCCCTTCATGTAGAACCGGCCGAAGCCGAGGAGGTAGCCCAGCGCCAGCTTGCGGGCCTTGTCCTTGACCTCCTCCGATTCCAGGCTGGCCCAGCCTCCCTCCAGCGGAAGCTCCGACTCGAAGTAGAAGACGCCGCGGTCGTGGTAGTGGTCCACGTCGTAGATGTCTTCCTCGCCCGCGTCCTCCAGGCCGTCCTCGAGGAGATCCCCGAACGTGTCCCCCAGGTGGAGGGCGTTGCCCTCGATGGCCTCGCTCACGTTCCGGTTGCGCGTGGCCAGGGCGACGAGGAGGGTCTCCTTGTCCGGATGGGGCTTGAGGCGGATCCACGTCTTGTCCCAGATGGTCAGCCAGACCTGCGGGTCCTCAGGCTCGGCGGCGCCGCCGGGGTCCCTGGGAGACACGTCGGAGAACCGCTCGTCGTCCGCAAAGGAGGCGGCCACGCTCGCCAGAAAGTCCGAGACCAGACCTCGGTCGGTGTCCGTCAAAGGCATGAAGCGCTCTCCTCCCTTCCCGCTCGCGCGGAGGGTTTCGGGAAGGTGTTTTCGCCTTCGGGCGCCGGCCCCGCCCAGGGAAGGAAGCGGCCCGGGGTCCGCAGAGGCGAACTCCTCACGGGCCCTCCGGCTCCTCCGGCGTCGCCTTCATTTTTTTAAGCTTATTATAGAACGTTTTCAAGCTGATCCCGAGCAGCCGGGCGGCCTCGGGCTTTTTGCCCTGCGTTTCGGCCAGGGCCTTGGCGATGAGGCGCTCCTCCACCTCCGAGAGCGGCCCCAGGGGGACGGAGACCATCTGCCCGCGCGCCTCGGACTCCCCGCCGGGTTCCAGCAGGCTTTCGGGCAGGTGCTCGACCTGGATCTCCTCCCCCGGGCACAGGATGACGGCCCGCTCCACGGCGTTGCGGAGCTCGCGCACGTTTCCGGGCCAGTTGTACCGCCGCACGCGCTCCCAGCTCTCCCCGGAAAATCCGCGGATCCCCTTTCCGTAGCGGGCGTTGAAGAGGCTCAGGAAGTGCTCGGCGAGCCGGTGCAGGTCCTCCATTTGCTCCCGCAGGGGCGGAAGAAACAGGGTGAAGACGTTCAGCCGGTAGAAGAGGTCCTTGCGCAGCCTGCCCTCTTCGATGGACTGCTGCAGGTCCCGGTTGGTGGCCGCCACGATGCGGACGTCCACCTCCATCTCCTCCCGGCCGCCGACGAGGCGGAACCGCTGCGTCTCCAGAACCCGCAGGAACTTCACCTGCAGGTCGGGCGGCATCTCGGCCACCTCGTCCAGGAAAAGCGTCCCCCCGTGGGCCAGCTCGAACGCCCCCGCCCTGCGGGCGGCGGCGCCCGTGAAGGCCCCCCGCTCGTGGCCGAAGACCTCGCTCTCGAACAGGTTCTCCGGGATGGCCGAGCAGTTGATGGCGACGAAGGGGCCGTCCCGGCGGAGGCTCAGGGCGTGAATGGTCCGCGCCACCACCTCCTTGCCGACGCCGCTCTCTCCCGCCAGGAGGATGGGGGCCTCGGTGGGCGCGGCCCGCAGCAAAAGCTCCCGGACGCGGCGGACGCCCGGGGCCTCGCCGATGAACTGGACCTCGGCCTCGAGCCGGGAGTCCCCGGGCAGCAGGGCGTCCGCCCGTGTCCCGTCCGCGCCGCGCTCTGCGCCGCCGCGGGCGGGACGCCGCGCTGCGACCTTCTGAAACAACAGGGAGAGCTGGTCCGGGTCCAGGGGCTTTTCGAGAAAGTCGACCGCCCCTTCCTTCATGGCCTCCACGGCGTTGGCCGTGGTCCCGTGGGCCGTCAGGACCACCACCTGGCAGGGCAGGTCCAGCTTGCGGATCTCCCGCAGGGCAGTGATGCCATCCATCCGGGGCATCTTGAGGTCCAGCAGGACGACGTCGGGCCGGAAGACGGGGGTCTTCTCCACACCCTCCACTCCGTCTTTCGCGGTTTCCACCTCCGCCCCTTGCGCCCGCAGCCGCATGCCCAGGGTGTGGAGGATGTTGGCGTCGTCGTCCACCAGGAGCACCTTGAGAGAGCCCAAAGGCTTGGCCCCCTGGGGGGACGTGCGGGCGAAAGGCGCCGCCAGGTTCTCGCGCGGGTCGCTGGGGTTCACCGGGGCTCTTTCCGAAGGGCGTCAAACCGGAGCTGAATGTCCTTGAGCTTCTGGATCTCTTCGCGCAGCGTTTGCCGCTCGGCAGCCACGGTCCGGAGCTTCTCCACGGCCGGGCGCAGCTCTGAGACCTGCTGGCGCATGGGGTGCTCGGGATGGACCCGTAAGAACTGGTCGATGGAGACCAGCGCCCCGTCGTAGTCGCCCTTCTCCAGGGCCCGGAACAGGATGGCCAGCAGGTCCTCCACCAGCCGACGCCCGGCGTCCCAGCGGGCGCGCTCGCTCCGCAGGCGCTCGACTTCCTCTCTCAGCCGGTCCCGGTCCCGTCGCAGCGCGGCGACGGAAACGCCGGACCCTTCGGAGGACCGGCCCCCGTCTTTCCCGGCGGAGGTCTCCGGGCCGTTTCGGGCGAGACCTTCCCTCGCCGCGTCGCCGGGCGAGGAGACCGAAGGCCGGGGCGCGCCCGGCGGGGGCGGAAGCCCGTCCCTGACGCCGCCGCCGCATCCGGCCGGGAGCAGCAGCAGGACGCCGAGGAGAAGGGACGCCGTCCGGGCGGACGCCTTCCCTTCGGGCGGGAGGGGTGTTTCTATGCGGTGCCGAGCTGATATCATGTCCTGGGACTCATGCAGGACTTTTCATTTTACGCGAGAGCCGCGAACCAAGTCAAAGGATCGGCGATCCACAATGACCCGCCCCGCGCCCCCGGCGCGCTTTCAAAATCGGTTGACAACCCCTTTCGGCTCCGATTATATAGGATTCAGGAATGACAAGACACGGGGGGATGTTGCGTTGTCGCTTCCATGCGGCGGGTTTCGGCGGCCCGCCTCCTGCCCCGCAAAAACCCGTTGGACACTGTGCGGCGGGAAAGAGGATCGGGGCCACCCCACCCGGGGGTGGCCGCGGGGAGTTTTGTGAAAATTATCACATGATCCGCCGGCGCGAATCGTTCCGGCCGGGTCGGGATTGGCCGTTGTGACGGAAGTCATCCAAGAAGCTCGCCAGCCGCGCCTTCGCAGAGAGCGGGACACCTTCGCGCGCAGGCACTTTCTGTCGGTGGCCGCCTGGGGAGGGTTTTTTCTTTCCCTGGGGATCGGGGCGCTGGGCTCTCTGCGGTTCATGTTCCCGCGCGTCCTGTTCGAGCCGTCCACGAGCTTTGAGGCCGGCCGGCCCGAGGATTACGTGGTCGGAGAGGTCAGCGAAAAGTTCAAACAGACCAAGCGCGTCTGGATTGTGCGGGAGAAAGAGGGCTTTTACGCCCTGTTGGCCGTGTGCACGCATCTGGGCTGCACGCCCCGGTGGTTGGCCTCGGAGGACAAGTTCAAGTGCCCGTGCCACGGGAGCGGGTTCCGCAGGTCCGGGGTCAACTTCGAGGGTCCGGCGCCGCGGCCGCTGGAGCGGGTCAAGATCGTCCTCAACGACGAGGGGACCCTCGTGGTGGACAAGGGGAAAAACTTCCGGCAGGAAAAGGGGGAGTGGACCCAGCCCGACGCGTTTTTCAAGTATTCCTGATACGTCCCTGACGGATTGAGGAAAAAGAACTCGTGCCCAAACTGCCACGCCTCAACGAACTCGGCCAGAGGCTCTTCGAATCGTACGTCTGGAAATCCATGTTCCGGCACGGGTACGCGGACACCCCGCGAAACCGCGTCCTGCAGGTCGCCAACAACGTCTGGCTCCACCTGCATCCCGCCAAGATCCGGCGCCACGCCCTCCGGGTGCGCTTCACGTGGTGCATGGGGGGGATCACCTTCCTGATGTTTCTGGTGACGGTGGTGACCGGCGTGGTTCTGATGTTCTATTACCGGCCCGTGGCCGAGTACGCGTACGCGGACATCAAATACCTGGAGTTCGACGCGCCCTTCGGGATGCTCATGCGGAACATGCACCGGTGGGCGGCCCACGGGATGGTCATCGCCGTGTGGCTGCACATGTTCCGGGTCTTCATGACGGGCTCCTACAAGCCCCCGCGGGAGTTCAACTGGGTGGTCGGGGTGCTGCTGCTCGTCTTCACGCTGCTGCTGAGCTTTACGGGCTACCTGCTCCCGTGGGACCAGCTTTCCATCTGGGCCGTGACCGTCGGGACGAACATGGCCCGCGCGACGCCGCTGCTCGGGCACGAAGGGCCGCTCGGCGAGGTCGTGGGGGTCACGCCGCGCTACGACGCCCGCTCGATCTTGCTCGGCGGGACGCTGGTAGGCCCCCCCGCCCTGCTGCGGTTTTACGTCCTGCACTGCATCGTGCTTCCCATCGCGGCGAGCCTTTTGATGATCGTGCATTTCTGGCGCATCCGGAAAGACGGGGGGGTCTCCGGTCCGCTGTGAGCGCGGGGGACACGTCCAGGTCCTCTTCTTTTCCATCCGTCACCGCGGGGACGGCGCGGGAGGTTCCCGTGAGGTGAGGCACCATGGCGAAGGCGAAGAAGGCAACCCCAAGTCCTGAGGAGAAGGCGCATCTCGCCCCTCCGGCCCCGAAGGCCGCCCCGGAAGGGACGCCGGCCGCCCGGACCGTGGGCGACGTCAAGCTGGCCAAGCGCGCGAAAGAGGCGGACAAGGTCCACGTGTGGCCGTACCTGGTGCGGAGCGAGTTCCTGTGCGCCCTGTGCGTCATGGTGCTGCTCACCGTCTGGTCGGTGCTGGTGGACGCGCCCCTGGAGGAGCCGGCCAACCCGTCCCTGACGCCCAACCCCTCCAAGGCGCCCTGGTACTTCCTGGGGCTCCAGGAGATGTTGGTGTACTTCGACCCCTGGATCGCCGGGGTGGTCCTGCCCACCCTGATCATCGTGGGGCTGATGCTCATCCCCTACATCGACATCAATCCCAAGGGGAACGGGTACTACACCTTCCGGGAGCGGCGGGTGGCCGTCACTCTCTTCCTGTTCGGGTTCGGCGTTCTGTGGATCGCCCTCATCATCAACGGGGTCTTCCTCCGGGGTCCGGGTTGGAACTTCTTCCTGCCGGGGCAGAAGTGGGACCCCCACAAGGTGGTCGCCCTGACCAACGTGGATCTGCCCTTCAAGCTGTTCGGCTTCAAGAGCGAGCCGGCCGCGGATCCCAGCGCCTTCCTGACGTCCCCGGCCTTCCACACGGGGGCGGTTCTCGTGACCGCCTATTATCTCCTGGGCGTTCTCTGGTACTTTTATCGGCGGAAGACCGGCGGCTACGAAAAGGTGGGCGCGGTCCGCTACGCCATCAAGGCCTCCCTGTTTCTGACGATGATGGCCTTGCCCATCAAGATGGTTCTCCGGATCGCTTTCAACATCAAGTACGTGTGGATCACCCCTTGGTTTAACATCTGACGCCCAAGAGAGCCAGAGCCAGGATCTGGAGAGTCCATGCCTCCCGTAGAGCAATCCTCCAAGGCGCGCTTTTTCTTTGTCGTGAGCATGCTCCTGCTGGCCAGCATCGCCTGGGTCGTCTGGGACGAGATCGAGGGCCGGCGGCCTTGGAAAGACTACCAGCGGGAGTTTGACCGCCTGGAAGCGCAAAGGGTGCGCAAGGAGATTGCGGCCGAGCGCAAGAAGGTCTCGGACGAGCTGGCGAGGCTGAACGCCGCCATCGAGAAGGCCCGCCGGGAGACCGCCGCAAGCGAACCCTACGCCGCCGCCCAAAGACGCCTGGCCGACATTCAAGACAGGCTGGACAAGGCCTCCCTGGAGAACAAGTTCGCCCGCAGCGAGATGGACGAGGCCTATTACGAGTACAAGCACGCCCTCCAGAACGGCCGCCCGGCCACCGCCGAAAAGGCCCGCTACGAGCGGCTGGAGGCATCGACCGTCAGGCTTGGAAAAGCCGAGGCCGACCTGACGGAGCAAGAGAAGGCCGCCCGCCAGGAGATCGAGAGACTGGGGAGGTCCCTCAAGCAGCTGGAGGAGAAGAAGACCCAGACGGGCCGCGACCTGGGCGGCCTGGAAAGACGGCTGGCCTCCATCGAGCGCCGGGTTCCGGCCATCCAGCAGGTGGTGATCGAAGGCGTCGAGTTCAACAACTTCGGTCAAGCCGTCCTCACCGTGGATCGGTGCCAGACCTGCCATCTGGCGGCCGATCGCCCCGGGTTTGAAGATTTCCCGCCCCCCTTCCGGACCCATCCGAAGCGCGACGTCCTGCTGCGCAAGCACCCGGTGGAGAAGTTCGGCTGCAGCCTTTGTCACGGAGGGCAGGGCCAGGCGCTGAACAGCCTCACCAAGGCCCACGGCCTGGACCTCAAGACAGGAGAGCACCTTGAATTCTGGGAAAAGCCGCTGCTCCGGGGCGAATCCGCGCAGACGAACTGCCTGCGGTGCCACGCCGCGACCCTCGACGTTCCCATGGCCTCGGTGGTGTCCAAGGGAAGACGCCTGTTCACAGAGCTGGGGTGCTCCGGCTGCCACCTGATGCAGGGCTACGAAGACCTGCCCAAGGTCGGACCCTCGCTCCTGAAGGCGTCCCAGAAGTTCAACCCGGGGTGGATGGTCTCTTGGGTCTTGAATCCGCGGGAACACCTGCCCGCCACGCGGATGCCCTTCTTCAGCTTCACCCGGGAGCAGGCCACGGCCCTGACGGCTTATCTGCTGAAGGCCTCGGAAGGCGTCCCGCCCTCGGGGCCCCTCAAATACAACCCCGGCCCCGACGCGGAAGCGGCGGCCAGGCGCGGCAAGACGCTTTTCGAGTCCCGCGGCTGCCTGGCGTGCCACGCCATCGACGGCAAGGGGGGCGCCTTCGGCCCCGACTTGGGCCGCGTCGGCGCCAAGGTGAACGCCGACTGGGTGGTCAACTGGGTGAAGGACCCCAAGCGCTACGACCCCGGGACCGCCATGCCCGATCTCCGGCTTTCAGACGCCGAGGCCCAGGACCTGGCCGCTTACCTCCTCTCCCGGGGGAAGCCCGCGCCGGCCCGCCCCGAGATCATCGCCCAGTTGAAGGACCCCGCGGCGATCCAGGAGGGCCGCCGCCTGGTGGAAAACTACGGCTGCTACGGGTGCCACAACATCCAGGGGACGGAGAAGATCGGCCGGCTGAGCGTCGAGCTCACAACCTTCGCCAACAAGAAACCCGCCGAGCTCGACTTCGGCGACGTCACCCAGATCCCCGAGACGTGGGACGCATGGCTTTTCGCCAAGCTGAAAAACCCGCGGATCTTCAGCACCGACCGGATCAGCCTGCGGATGCCGAATTTCTATCTCACCGACGAAGAGGTGAAGGCCCTGATGACCTTCCTGCAAAGGGCGGACGGCCATGAGATGGCCGGGGAATTCGTGCGGAAGCTCTCGCCCCGGGAGGCCGCCCTCGAGCGCGGCCGCCGCCTGGTCGAAAAGTACAACTGCGCGGGATGCCACGTCATCGAAGGAAAGGGCGGGGACATCCGTCCATTCTACAAGGACCCCTCCCTCGCCCCGCCGGTCCTCGCCGGAGAGGGGGCCAAGGTTCAGCCCGGGTGGCTCTTCGGCTTCCTGAAGCGACCCGTCCCGCTGCGTCCCTGGCTGGCGGTCCGCATGCCGACCTTCGGGCTCACGGACGAGGAGGCGGCCGCCCTGGTGAGCTATTTCAGCGCCCAGGTCGAGAAGGAGATGGGAAGCCCGTACCTCTTCGTGGACGACGGCGCCATCGATCGGGGAAACGTGGCCGTCGGCAAATTCCTCTTCCAAACCTTCCAATGCCTGGAATGCCACCAGCAGGCGACCGGCAAGGAGGCGGCCGACCTCGCGCCGGACCTCTTCCTCGCCCGGGAGCGGCTGCGCCCCGGCTGGATCGTGAGCTGGCTGAAGGACCCGCAGAAGATCCAGGAAGGGACCCGGATGCCCACCTTCTTCTCCGGAGACGAGAGTCCGCTGACCACCGTGTGGAAGGGGAACGCGGAAAAACAGATCCGGGCCCTTCGGGACTACCTGCTCCGGTTTGACGGCGGCAAAGGGGAAGCCAAGGGAATCCCCGAGGGCGTGATCACCGAAGAGGAAGAAAAAAAGGAGGAGAAGAAAAAGAAAGAATAGCCGGTCCCCGCGGCTCGGGTCGGAGGAGAAGAGGGGGCGAGGTCACGCGACGCAAGGGGAGAGTGGGCGACGCCCCGAGGAGGTCAGGCGGGAGCGCTCAAGGCGGCCCGGGTCTGCTTCTGGACGAGAAGTTCACGGAAATTGTTCTTCATAAAGTAGAAATTCAGCACCTTGAATCCAGAGAAAAGACTCATGATCTCGCCGTTCTGATAGGTGTACCGCTCCAGCGCCGTCCCTTCTTCCGGAATGGGCTCCAGGTCGGTCTCGCTCCGGATCCGGAACCCCCGGGGAGACTCACCGTCGCCCAGCTCCTCTTTCACCCCGAAAAACGAGAGAATCACGCCCCCCTCGTCCAAGGCCGTTGAAAGGCGGTGCACCAGCTCGCGGGTCCAAATGGGAGGGAGCCTGTCCAGGACATCCCAGCACAGGATTCCCTGGAGGGAACCCGGCGCATAGTGGAACCGGCTCAAGACGGTTTCGATGGGGTCCGGCGGGGATTCCTGTTCCTCCGCCGCCTGCGGCGGCGAGGCCCGGGCCGCCTCGACCGCCTCCCGGTACTCCTGGAGGATGTCGTTGGCGTAGATCTTCCAGCCCATTTCCCCGTAAAAGGAGATGTTGCCGCCCGTCACGGGCCCGAGGTCGAGAACGGAGGGATGCTGGAAGCGTCCGAGGGTTCGGAGAAAAGTGGCGAAGACCTTCGAGACCCAGTGCACCGACTTTTCCGGCTTCCCGTCTTTGGCGAGCACATCGGTCTCGGACGAGCGCTCGGGCGAGACGAGCTTTTTCCACAGAAAAATCTCATTGGTGACCTTATCGTTCCAGCTGTGGGGACTTTTTCTCCGGCTCAGAACCGCATCCCTCCTTCATGCCGCATCCTCCCCCCGGCGCGTCCCCCACGGCTTCCGAGTCCACGCCTTCCGGCGGTCCCCTGCGGGGTCTCCCCACCTGGGCCCCCTCAACTACTCCACCTTTCCCGGCGCTCCCTGGCCCGGCCGGCCCGTCACGCCGGACGGCTCACTTCGTCTCACGGCCGCGTGGGGCGGCGCGTGGGGCGTGTCCCCCGGCGACATGTCGACCGACCCCTTGAACTTGGCGCCGTCGGCGATGATCACCCGCGGGGCGCGGATGTCGCCGGAGAGCGACCCCGAGGCCGAGATCTCCGCCTTCTCCTTGGCGTGCAGATTGCCCTCCATCCGGCCGATGATGGACACCGTCTTCGCCAGGACTTCTGCCGCGATGTTTCCCGTCTCGCCCACGGTGAGGTGGTGGCCTTCCAGGGAGATCTTTCCCTCAACGCGGCCTTCGATGACCAGGTCCTCCTCTCCGGTCAGCTCTCCCCGAATCACGATGGTCTTGCCGATCTTCACCTGAGGGTCCGGCTGGCGCCTTCGGGCGCTCTCCACTTCGGGGGAGGATGAGATCGCACCGGGGGTCACAGAAGGCTCGGCCGTCGGCTCAGGCGCTTTCTCCCGGCCGGAAGTTTTGGACCACATGATGACGTCTCCTCCCATTTCTCGATTTCATCGGCGGCCCCCGCCAACCCCTTGAATTTCCTGACTTGGCAGGCAACCTGATCCCAAGCGATCATCACTATATCACCCATTGCGGACCCCTTCAAGGGACAATGCAAGCCGGGTGACATACCATTTTCAAACAAGAAGAAAGTGACCTGGAGAGCTTCTCTTGGAAGGCGGGCTCCCACCCCCGGAAGACCTTTCTCCCGCGGTGAGGGCTGCCTCTTCCGGGGAATCCCTCCTCGGATGCGCCCGCCTCCTCAGCCGGGCGCCCGGCCGAGGCCAAAGGCCCAACGGAGAGGGGCGGCTTCAGCGCCGCCACGCGCCGGTCTGGGCGTAGGGTCTGACGGCTCCCCCGGTGGCGACCACCACCCCAACCAGAGCGGCCGCGCCGAGGACCAAGAAGAAGTTCGCGACGGCCGAGGCGATCTTCCTGTCTCGCTGTCTTTTTTGCCACGCGATCGCCGCCCTCAACTCGGTGACCGCCTCCTGAACCCCCGTGTCTTCCCGGTCGATGGCGCCGGCCCCCTGGTAAGCCTCCAGGGCCTCCTCCAGCTTGTCCTCCGACCGCAGGTTCATGGCCTCGCGCTTCAGCTCCGCCGCCCGGCGACGCTTCTCCTCGACCCTCTCGCCGAGCCCCTGCGCCCGGGAGGCGTCGGGAAGTCTCTTGCGCGCGGCCTCCAGACGGAGGGCGGCGGTCTTGAGCCGGCCTTCCTGAAACGCCTTCTCGGCCAGGACGTAGAGACCCTCCCCTTCCCGGATGCGGGCCTCCACCCGCCGTAGGAGGGATTCCACGCGGGCGTGAAACGCCGCGCCCTCCGCCTCGGCCTGAAGCCCCGCGTCCTCCACCCATCCCAGGACTTGGCGGAGCCGCCTTTGCGCGGAGGCCGGGTCCTTCTCGGCCTCGGCCTGCGCGCCCTCGTACGCGCGCCGGGCGCGGGCGAGGAGCGCCCGGCGGGCCAAACGGGTCTGCTCGATGCTCTCGCGGAGCTCCTCCTCCGTCAGCCAGAGATACACCCGGTAGACCTTGGACCGCAGGTCCACGTCCTCCCGGGCGTGCCGGGACGCCAGAACCTGAAAGGCGCTGACCTCGACCAGGTCGTCGAGAGACTCGGCCTTGGGTTTTCCATCCTCGGCAAAGAGCCGGTAGGTGGAGCGGGCCCGCACGACGGCGCGGGCGGAGAGGGCCATGTCCCGGAGGGCGGCGTCCAGGGCCTGCTTGCGGGCCCGGGCCACGTCCCCATCCTCGATCCGCGCGTATCCCACGCCGTCCACGACGCCGCGGCGCGCGAGGGCCGGCAGGGGAGAGGGCGGCCTGGACGCGCATCCGGCGGCCATCCACGCGCTCAGGAAAAGGGCCAGCGCGCGCCCCGCCCGCCCGGGTCTTCTCCAAGCATACCGGATGTCCATGCCCTGTGTCTCCCAGAGGGCGGGCCGGGGTGGACGCTTTCTCCGGCCGGATTCCCCCTCGGGTCAGGACTCCAGGGAGTGCGCCCGGAACTCCCGGAGGATCCGGACGTCGCGCTCCGAGCGGGAGCCGCTCTTGCGGATGTGCTCGCGGAGCTTTTCCGCGGAATCCTTGAGCAGGTCCCTGCTCATGGCCACGATCTGGCTGAGGACCTGTTCGTCCACCTCCGACTTGGCCATGTACACCCGGCACCAGACTTCGTTGTCGTCCGGGTTCCGGACGCAGTCCTTGAACAGGGTCCCCGGCAGCGGCAGCACCGTGACCACCGTGCTGATGTCGTCCAGGAGGACCTTCTGCTTTTCCGGGTCTTTGACGTAGGTGCTGGTCTCGGCCGTGACCACCCGGAAGATGTTCCGGGCCAGGTCCGCCAGGGCCGCGTTCTCAGCCTTCCGGAGGCCGACGTGGAGGTCTTTGTCGCGGGCGGCCCCGACGCCCTCGTAGGCCGTCACGCCCGCCGGCAGGGGCTTGAAGGGCTGAATGGGCTTGAAGTTCCCTTTCGGGCCATAGGGGTTTCCAGCACACCCGGCCAGTGTGCCGAAGACGGCCAGCGTCAGCAGAACGGATGCAAATCGTTTCATTTCCCTGCCTCCCATCGGTCCGAAGCCCCGGCCCTTCCCGGCTCTCGCGGCGGGGTTTCCGGCTCGGTTTCTTTGCCTGAGGGGTCTTCACCCCCGCTGCGATCCCACCGAGCAAGAGGGATGCCAGACCGTCACCGATTCGTTAATTGATTGAAAAGCTGAGGATTCCCAGTTTCTGGGAGGGAAATCCCGCGCAGGCAGATAACTTCGTTATCAGAATCTGACGCGATTCCCCGGAGATGGGTGTTAACGCGGTGATCGATGGGGAGAGACTCGACTATACGTTCCGCTGGGGCCTTTGGAGGTTTCCGATAAAGTAGGGACGACTGTCGCTCACAGGGCGGCCCCGGCGAGCACCCGCCACGCCTGGGCCACCAGGAAGGTGAGCAGGAACCCCATCGCCAGAGGCATCAGGGCGGAGACGGCCGTCCACTTCCGGCTCTGCGTCTCCTTCCAGATGGTGTACAGGGTGGTCGAGCACGGATTGTGCACGAGGCTGAAAAGCATCAGGCTGACGGCCGTGAGCAGCGTCCAGCCGCCGGCTTGCAGGACCTGGGCCGTCGCCGCTTGGCTCTTCAGCTCGAACATCACGCCGGCCCCCTGGCCCACGCCGGTCACGCCGGCCGTCAGGACGGTCAGCATCAGCACCGTCGGGATGACGATCTCATTGGCCGGGATGGCCACGACGTACGCCAGGAGGATGACCCCGCTGAGGCCGATCGCGGCGCCGAAGGGCTGGAGCCAGGCGATGACGTACTGCGCCAGGGAGGCGCCGCCGACCTGGATATTCGAGATGAGCCAGATGACCGCCCCGGCCGGAAGGGCGAAGACCACGGCCCTCCACAGGACGAGGATCGTGCGGTCGATGAGGGAGGTGCACAGCGTCTGGAGCAGGCGCGGCGGCCGGTAGGGGGGGAGCTCCAGGCTAAAGGTAGAGACCTCTCCGCGCAGGAGCGTGCGGGAGAGCAGCCAGGAGCTGACGAACGTGAGCAGGACGCCCAGCACGGCCACCCCCACCACGGCCGCGGCGGAGATCAGCCCGGCCAGATGGGCCGGCGCCAGCGCCCCGATGAAGATGGAGGCGATGAGGATCTGCGTCGGCCAGCGCCCGTTGCACAGGGCGAAGTTGTTCGTGAGGATGGCGATCAGCCGCTCCCGGGGGCTTTCGATGATGCGCGTGGCGATGACCCCGGCGGCGTTGCACCCGAAGCCCATGGACATGGTCAGGGCCTGCTTGCCGTGGGCGCCCACCCGCTTGAAGAGGTGGTCCAGGTTGAAAGCCACGCGGGGCAGGTAGCCGAAGTCCTCCAGAAGCGTGAACAGGGGGAAGAAGATGGCCATAGGCGGCAACATGACGCTCACCACCCAGGCCGTGCTCAGGTACATGCCGTCGATCAGCACCCCGCCGAGCCACCAGGGGACGCCCAGGGCCACCGCCCCGCTCTTGAGCACCGGGTGGAGGGTGTCCAGCAGCAGCCAGGCGAGCATCTGCGAGGGATGGTTGGACCCGACGATGGTGATCCAGAACACCACCGCCAGGAGGAGGAACATGAGCGGGAACCCGAACCTGCGGCTGGTGACGATCCGGTCGAGCGTCCGGTCCAGGTCGAACCGCGGCCGCTCCCCGCTGCGGCGCACCGCCCGGTCGGCGAGGCGCGCGGCCTCGGTGTACACGGTCTCCATGAGCGCCTGGTGGAAGTCGGGGCCGACCTGCCAGCGCAGGGCCGAGGCCTCGGCGAGGAGGTCGGCGCCCGCGGCGGAGGGCGGCTCCCTCGGCGCCCCCTCTCCGGCGCCTCCGCCCGCCGGCGGAGGGTCCCGCCGCTGGAGGGCTCCCAGCTCGCCCGCCCGGACCGCCTGTCCGATCCGCTCGTCGCCGTCCAGGAGGCGGAGGGCAAGCCACTGGGCGTTGGGGAGGCCCGGGAAGGCCCGTTCCACCCGGCGCGCGAGGTGGCCGACGGCGTCCTTCAGGGCCGGCGATTGGCCTCCCACCCGGCGCGGCTTGCAGACCACCTGCCCCGTCGCCACCTCGGCGATGGCCTGGCGGAGCCGGTCGAGCCCCTCGCCGTAGCGGGCGGCCGCGGGCACGACGGGCACGCCCAGGTCCCGCGCCAAGCGGCGGTCGTCCACCGTCAGGCCGTGCCGCCGGGCCTCGTCCATCAGGTTCAGGCAGATGACCACCCGGTCGGTGATCTCCAGCACCTGGAGGGCCAGGTTGAGGTTGCGCTCGAGTCGGTTGGCGTCGACGACGATGACGGTCACGTCCGGCTGGCCGAACAGGAGGAAGTCGCGGGCGATCTCCTCGTCGTAGCTGGCCGACAGCAGCGAGTACGTGCCGGGCAGGTCCACCAGCTTGTAGGCCTTTCCGGCGTAGGAGAAGCCGCCCTCCGCGCGGGTCACCGTCTTGCCGGGCCAGTTCCCGGTGTGCTGCCGGAGGCCGGTCAGGGCGTTAAACACCGTGCTCTTGCCCGTGTTGGGGTTGCCGGCCAGGGCCACCACGTAGTCCCAGTTCTCCATTTCGACGCCGAGGTTGACGAGGTGCGCCAGGTTGTGGGCCGGGCAGGCGGCGCAGGACGTGCAGGCGGCTGGGCTCATGGAGACGCTCCGTTGTTGAGGCGGCGGACGTGGATCAGGTCGGCCTGCTCCCGGCGCAGGGCGATGAGGGCGCCGCGGATGCGGTAGGCGACCGGGTCGCGGTGGGGGTTCTCCAGCTCGGCCTCGACAACCGTACCGGGAATAACCCCCAGGTCCAGCAGCCGGCGCCGCTCGGTGCCGCGGCAGGTCGGAGAGATGCCGATGACCTCGGCCTTGTCTCCCAGCGCGAGGCCCGACAGCCGCTCGAACGGCCCAGGCATCTCCCGCTCGCGGGGCAGGGGGATCACCGACACGTTCGTGGCCACAACCGGGGCCAGGACGTGCTCCTCGGCGTCGGCCTCGAAACGGATCCGGTTCGGGCCGCTCTCCACCACCCGCACGCGCATGCCCGGGTGCAGGTTCTCGGCAATGAGCTGTTCGTGAACCACCTGGGGCTCGTCCTCCACGTGAACGATCGCCCCCAGCTCACCGACGGCCAGGGCGGTCAGCGGCCGTCCCTTGCGAGGAGGGAGGTCGCCGGGGGCCGTGGGAATGGGATCGCCGTGGGGGTCGAAGCGCGGGTGGCCCATCTGGGCCGCGAGCATGTCGGCCTCCTCGGGCGAGATCCGGTGCTCCCGACGCTCCGCCTCGCGGTGCCACCGGGCGGCGTCGAGGCTGGTCTCGTCCGAGAGGTAGCGTTCCCACAGGCGGTGGATGCGAATGACCCGGAGGGCGTAGCTCCGCCCATCCGGCGTCAACCCGTATCCCCGCTCCGCCAAGGTCACCAGCTCCAGTTCCGCCAAGCGCGCCAGGAGCCGGGCGGCCCGGTTGGCGGAGATCCGCAGTGCGCCGGAGAGGCTGTACAGCGTGCAGGGGATCTGGCGGTATTCGCAGTCATAAAGGTGCTTCAGGGCGTCTTCGATCAGGACCCGGTCGGTCGCCCGAAAGGCTCGCGACCACCGCCAGAAAAGCCCCCGCACCGGCCAGAACAGAAACGCGGCGGCCAACGCAAGGGTCCCTACGATCCACAGGGCCCGGATCGGTTCGATCATCGCACAAACACCCCCGAAGTCGCCCCAGCGAGGCCCGGGAGGGCCGTCCGTTTTCTCGAGGACGGAAGGGAGAGCCACGGCCTCAAGCCGCCCCCTTCGTTCGAAATCCGGCGGAATATCCGCTTGCTCTCTCGAGTCCTTTCAGCCGACGCACACCAGCGGTTTTGAGTCATCAAAAATCAAGTTTTGCTGTTCCAATATTTTGCATTATATATGTGGAGAGTCAAGACCCGGAGTGGAATTTTTTTCCGGCCTGAAGTAAAAGGAAGAGAAGGAGCGGCCCTCGGTTCATGGGAGTGTGAGATGCCCAGCCCCGCGCGGCAGGATTACTTGAAGCAGATTTATCTCAAGCAGCGGGAGTTTCCGGACCGGCTGGTGCCGATGGGGGAGCTCGCCGCCTCTATGGTGGTGACGTCGGGAACGGCCACCTCCATGGTGAAGGCGCTGGCGGATACGGGAATGGTGGACTATTCGCCCCACAACGGGGTCCGACTCACCCCGGGGGGGGAGCAAGTGGCGCTCCAGATGTTGCGAAAGCACCGGCTGGTGGAGCTGTTCCTGGTCAACGCCCTCGGGCTCGACTGGTCGGAGGTGCACATAGAGGCCGAGAGGCTGGAGCACGCCCTTTCCGACACCCTCCTGGAGAGGCTCGACGCCTTTCTCGGCCATCCTGACGTGGACCCGCACGGGGACCCCATCCCCAGCGCCAAGGGCCGCATGGATGAAACCCGTCTCAAGAACCTCGCCGAGTGCCCGCCCGGAAAACCCTTCCGGATCGCGCGGGTCGTGGATCAGGACCCGGAGTTCCTGCGGTTCGCGGACCGCCACGATCTGAGGCCCGGCGCGAAGGTTGAGGTGGAGAGCCGCGACGCCATCGCCGACGCCGTCTCCCTCCGGACGGAGGGCGGGTCCGCCGTCACGCTCGGGAGCACGGCCGCGGCCAAGCTGCTCGTCGAGCCCGCGTAGGCCGCTCTCGCCGCGCTCCCGGACCGGCCTCCGGGACCGCCGGCCCTTCTCCCCGCAGATTCCTTCCCTCCGCCGGGCGGTCGTTTCGCGGATTCCCTCAGGGCGCCTCAGGCCGACCAGAAGGCCTTGCAGGTGTTGACGTGGATCTCCACGGTGTCCTCGGGGTCGGCGGCGTATCCCCCGCCGAGGACGCCCGCCACGGGGATCCCCCGTTTGGCGCACTCGCCCAGGACGAAGCGGTCCCGCTCAAAAAGACACGCCTTGGAGACCTGGAGGGTTCCGAGTTGATCGCCCTCGTACGGGTCCGCGCCCGCCTCATACACCACGAAGTCCGGCAGGTGGTCTTCGAGGATCTTCGGGACAGCCCGGGTGACGTGATCCAGGTAGACGTCGTCCCCGTCGAAATCCCCGAGACCGATGTCCAGGTCGCTCCGCTGCTTCAGGGGGTAGAGGTTTTCCTGGTGGATGGAGAAGGTGAAGACGTCCGGGTCGCGGGCGAAGATGACGGCCGTCCCGTTGCCCTGGTGCAGGTCGCAGTCGATGACAGCCGTCCGGTGGATCTTGCCGTTGCGCTCCAGGCAGCGGATCCCGATGGCGAAGTCGTGGAGGTAGCAGAAACCCTCCGCCCTGTCGGGAAAGCAGTGATGGAAGCCGCCGGTCAGGTTGAGTGTCCGGCCGCGCTCGAGGGCCAGCCGGCAGGCCAGGATCGTCCCCCCGGCGGCCAGGAAATAAGAGTCGACGATCTCTTTCGAGAGGGGCAGCTCGGAGGCGAAGGTCCGAGGGGTGTGGACGCAGCCGAGGAGGTCCTCGACGTACTCCCGGGTGTGGACGAGCAGGGCCTCCTCCAGGGCGGCGGGCCGGGGCTCGAAAAAAAATTCCTCGGGAACCTCGGTCTCCGCCCGGAAGCGCTCGTACGTCCTCTGGTACTTGCGGGTCTGAAGGACGTGTTCGCCGACGTCGGAGTAATACCCCGGGTGGAACACGAAGACTGACTTTCGGCCGGCCAAGGGGGGCTCCGGAGGAGGGGCGAGCCGGGGCTACTCGATCTTGAACGCGGGCAGGGCGTAGGGGTAGGCCTTCCGCACGGTGTCGCACTTGGTCTGCCCGAGCTTTCGGA
>JACPRG010000086.1 GCA_016190025.1 Candidatus Tectimicrobiota bacterium | reverse complement strand
TTTTCAGCACCCTGCTATAGCCAAGGTAGGTGTAGCTTATTTAAATTATTACAGAAAATACATGTCTGCAAACTGAGAGACGATGTGTTTGCAGTTCGCTATTGGAGTCCGCTTGAACTGCTGACGACCTTTAATGCTTATATTGGGCCAGCACGGCTTTTTGTAGACGGCTATTTTTCTTTGAACGCACAGAAGACTGATACTGATATATTGCAATGGAGATATAGACAAATTGTTGCTCTTTCAGAAAAGCTGCGGAAGTTAAGTGGGGCTAATCCCTGGATGTTGTATCTTGCGGATAGCTTGTATGTTCAATCAATTCGGGAGCGGTTTTAGGGCAGAATGGATACTTTGAGGGTTCTTCACGTCATTCCGGCCGTCGCCGCCACCTACGGGGGACCCAGCCTGGCGATGAAGCAGATGGCTTCGGCCCTGGCGTCTCATGGCGTTGAGGTCGGCGTGGCAACGACGACGGCGGACGGCCGGCGCGAGCTGGATGTTCCTCTCGACAGGCCGGTGGTCGAGGACCGCGTTCGTTATTTCTACTTTCGCAGGCAGCGCCCCAAATCCTGGACCTTTTCGTGGCCTTTGACGCGTTGGCTGGACGCGAACATCGGACGCTACGATGTCGTGCATGTTCATGCACTCTTTTCTTACCCAACGCTTCCCGCCTGTCGGCTGGCGAGAAAGCATCGTGTGCCTTACGTTCTCCGGCCCTTGGGGACGCTGGACGAGTGGTCCCTTCGTCGCCGTCGGTGGAAAAAAGCGCCGTACTTTTGCCTGGTGGAACGGCCCAATCTTCTGAGGGCTGCCGCGATTCATGTGACGTCGGAAAAGGAAGCGGAAGACGTGCGCCGTTTGGGATTGCCGGTTCGAACCCTCATGATCCCCTTGGGCGTGAACGTTGACCCGCCACCCGCGCGTCCTCATCGATCTTCCCCGCCGGGCGATGGGGTCACCGTGCTTTTTCTGGGGCGGCTTCACCCGAAGAAAGGGATCGAGCTCCTGCTCGACGCGGCCGCACGGCTCGTCCGGCGTCACCCCCTCCGGATCATTTTGGCAGGGGAGGGAGCGCCGCGTTACGTGAGAGGACTTCGCCGGCGCGTGAGGGAGCTGGGTCTGGACCCCGTTGTCACGTTTCCGGGGTTTGTGAATGGCGCCGGGAAGCGGGAATTGCTCAGCGCGGCCGATCTTTTTGTGCTTCCCTCGTTGGACGAGAATTTCGGCTTGAGCGTGGTCGAGGCCATGGCGGCGGGCCTTCCGGTCATCGTCAGCGACAAGGTGGGCGTCGCGAAGGAAATCCAGAGGGCCGGGGCTGGCCGGGTGATCCCGTGTGAAACCGTCGCTCTGGAGACAACGCTCGACGGCCTGGCCCGGGACCCGGTTGAGCGGGAGACCCTGGGGAGAAACGCGGCGCGGCTGGCGCGTGATAAATTTTCCTGGGACACTGTGGTCCCACAATTGATCGCGGCCTACCGCGAGATCGCGGGCGAGCGGCAGGAGGCACGGCCTGGGTAGAATTTGAGGAAACGTCGCTGAACGGAGAGGAGAGAAGCCGGCCCGGTGCAGGAGAGGTTCACGAAACAGTTCTATGAAACGTACTGGGGGAGAGCGCCGTTTGGTCCCCCCGAATTGGACCCGACGAACCCGAAGCGGCTTGCCCTCCTGCTCGATGCTTTGGCCTCCACGGGCGCAAGGGACGTCCTGGATGCGGGGTGTGGAAAGGGTCATTTTGTCAAAGAGTTGGTGGGCGCGGGGTATTCCGTGGTCGGGGTTGACGTTTCGGAGGCCGCGCTCTCTCGCGCCCGGAAAGCCAATCCAGGCTGCGTGTTTCACCAGCACCCGCTGGATCTTCCGCCCTGGCCGTTTGCGGACGAGAGTTTCGACGCCGTCTGGGCGGGGGAGGTGGTCGAGCACCTGTTCGGCGTCGGGGAGTTCTTCCAGGAAGCGCACCGCGTGCTCAGGCCGAATGGACTTCTCATTCTGACCACGCCATATCACGGGTTGCTCAAGAATTTGGCCATCGTTTTCTGGTCCTTTGACAATCACTTCAACGACTTTGACGGCGGCCATATCCGGTTTTTTACGTACCGCCTCCTTCGGCGGCTGGCCGGCCGTGCCGGTTTCAGGTCAAAGCGTTGCGTGCGGATCGGCAGGGTCCCCCCTCTGGCCCGGACCATGTTCGTCGTTTGCGAAAAAGAGGGTCCGGGGCCAGAGCGGTGAGCAGCCTGTCTCTGATCGTCCTGACCCACAACGAGGAGGCGAACCTCCCGACCTGCCTGGAAAGCGTAAGGAGCCTGGGCTGCCGGATTTTCGTGGTGGATTCAGGGAGCGCGGACCGGACCGTCGAGATCGCCGAAGCGGCTGGGGCCAGCGTCGTGTTTCATCCGTTCGAGACCCAGGCGGCCCAGTTGAACTGGGCGCTTGCCCATCTGCCTTCGACCGCCGAGTGGGTTCTTCGGCTGGACGCCGACGAGTGGGTGACCCCGGCCCTGGCCGAGGAGCTGTCCGCCAAGCTGAACGCGTTGCCGGCCGACGTGACGGGCTTGTTCATCAAGCGGCGGGTTTATTTTCTGGGACGGTGGATGCGCCACGGGGGATATTATCCGACTTGGCTTCTCCGGGCCTGGCGCCACGGCAAGGCGGTGTGCGAAGACAAGCTCATGGACGAGCACATGGTCCTGCTGGAGGGAAAGCCCGGGCGGCTGGAGCACGACATCGTGGATGAGAACCGGAAAGGGCTTGAATTCTGGATCGAGAAGCACAACCAGTTCTCGACCCGCTGGGCCAAGGCGCACCTGATGGCGCAGGAGACAGACCCGGGACGCGAAGTCGAACCCTCGTTGTGGGCGTCGCAGGAGGCGCGCAAGCGGTGGTTGAAGCGGAACGTCTATGATCGGGCGCCCCTGTTCGCGCGGGCTGCGGCCTTCTGGTTCTATCGCTACTGGCTGCGTTTCGGCTTTCTGGACGGCAAGGAAGGCCTCATCTTCCACTTCCTGCAAGGCTTTTGGTACCGCTTCCTGATCGATGCCAAGGTCTACGAGGCACGGGAGAGGTTGAAACCTCCCGCTTAGGGGCCACCTGGGGGCGCCGTAGGTGTCCGAATGATAGGGTCTCCTGGATTCGGGTCCCGCGGGTCGAAGGGTGAGGGGCGGCGGGGACGACGACGGGCGGCGTGGTGGGGCCTGGGTGCGGTGTTGGCCGTTGCGGCCGTCGTCTTCGCGCGCGGCCCTGTTCTTCACGCGATGGCCTCGGTCCTGATCGTCCAGGACCCGCTCGAGCCGGCGGCGGTCATCGTGGTGTTGGGGGGACATTTTCCCATTCGCGCGTTGGAGGCGGCCGAGCTTTACCGGGCCGGATGGGCCCCGCGGGTGGTGGTGACGAAAGGGCCGCCGAGCGATGCGGCCGATGATCTCCTGGAGCTGGGCATAGAGCCCCCCGCCGAATGGCGGCTGAACCGGCAGGTCCTTCAGCGCATGGGAGTTCCGCCCGCCGCTGTGGTCGTGACGGAGGCGGGCGTTTCGGGAACGCTGGAGGAGCTGCGGAGCGTCTTCCGGTCGATCCGTCCGGGGCGGTCCCCCGCGATCCTGGTAACCTCGAAGGTGCACACGCGGCGGGTTCGCCTGACGTGGAGCTACGTCACGGAAGGGCGGTCCCGGCCCATCGTGCGTGCGGCCCGCCGGGATCCCTTCGACTTGGCCCGCTGGTGGAGCCAGCGGCGCTTTGCCCTCGCTGTGGTGAGGGAGTACCTGGGGCTCCTTAATTACCTGGCCGGGTTCCCGGTGGAGGCGCACTCTCCTCCGTCTTCGGAGACGCCACGTTTGGCCGGAGACGGAGAAGCGCTGCCCTGATTCTTTTTTTCTGGCCTCTCGTCCGCCGCAGGGGAGGCCGCGGTGACGCGCAGTGATCATCCTCGGGATCAACGCCTATCACGGCGACGCCTCGGCGGTGCTGCTTCGCGACGGCCAGGTCGTGGCCGCGCTGGAGGAGGAACGGTTCCGCCGGATCAAGCACTGCGCCGGTTTTCCGCGGGAGGCCGTCCGCCGGTGTCTGGAGATGGGTGGGGTGACGCCCGGAGAGGTAGACTGCTTCGCGCTCTCCCGGAACCCCCGCGCGCATCTCCTCCGCAAGGTGCTCTTCGCACTGCGCAGGGGCCCCGGCTGGCGCCTGGTGTCGGACCGCCTGAGGAACGCCGGACGGGTGGTCCGGGTGGTCCGGGACATCGCGGAGAGCCTCGGCGTCGGCGAGCACTGGGTGAGCGGACGAATGCACCGGGTCGAGCATCACCCGGCCCATCTGGCCAGCGCCTTCTTCGTTTCCCCTTTTGAGGAAGCAGCGGTCTGCTCCGTCGATGGATTCGGCGATTTCGTCAGCACCTCGTGGGGCGTCGGCCGGGGCTCGCGGTTGAAGGTCCTGGGGAACGTCTATTTCCCTCACTCCCTGGGGTTGCTCTACCTGGCCATTACGCAATATCTTGGATTTCCCCGATACGGGGACGAGTTCAAGGTGATGGGACTCGCTCCCTATGGCGCGCCCGAGTGTGTGGAAGCCATCCGCCGGCTCGTCCGGCTCACGCCGCGGGGGGGGTTCGAGTTGGACCTCTCGTATTTCCGGCATTGGTCCGAGGGGGTCGCAATGACCTGGGAGGACGGCGAGCCGGTGGTGGAGACGGTCTATACCCCCAAGATCGAGGCGCTGCTCGGCCCCGCCCGCAACCCTAAGGACCCTCTGGGGTCCCGGCACGAGGCCATCGCGGCCTCGCTTCAGGAGGTCTTCGAGGAAGCTGCTTACCACGTCCTGAACGGCTTGTACGAAAAGACCCGCCTACCCAGGCTCTGCCTGGCGGGGGGCTGCGCCATGAACAGCGTGGCGAACGGAAAGATTCGTCAGCGCACGCCGTTTGAGGAGGTCTACATCCAGCCGGGCGCCGCCGACAACGGCACCGCGCTGGGGGCGGCCTACTACGTCTACCATCAGGTCCTCGGACATCCCCGAACCTTCGTGATGGATCACGCCTATTGGGGGCCCGCCTTCGACCCGGCCGAGATCTGGCGCACCCTGAGCCACCTGGAGGTGGAGCTGAACGGCGGGGGGTGCAACATCCGGTCTCTCGGGGACGAAGAGAGCCTCTGCCGGTACACGGCGGAGCGGATCGCGGAAGGCAAGGTGGTCGGCTGGTTTCAGGGGCGGATGGAGTGGGCGGCCCGCGCCCTGGGGAACCGGAGCATTTTGGCCGACCCGCGCCGTTCTGACATGCGGGACATCATCAACACCAAGATCAAATTCCGGGAGAGGTTTCGGCCCTTCGCCCCCGCCGTCCTGGAGGAGTCCGTGGACGAGTATTTCGTCGGGGGCGTGCCCGATCCGTTCATGATACAGGTTTATCCGGTCCGGCCGGACAAGCGGGACGTCATCCCGGCGGTCACCCACGTGGACGGCTCAGGGAGGCTCCAGACGGTGAGCCGGGAGACGAACCCCGTCTTCTGGCGGCTGATTCGGGAGTTCCAGAGGCTCACCGGCGTGCCCGTCCTTCTCAACACGTCCTTCAACGAGAACGAGCCGATCGTCTGCACGCCCCGGGAGGCGCTGGATTGCTTTCTCCGAACCAGGATGGATTTGCTGATCTTGGGCAATCTCGCCATCGAAAAATGAGGTGGTAGGCCAGGCCGATGGAATGGAAAAACTGCAAGGTTCTCATCACCGGTGGGGCCTCCTTCATCGGCTCGCACCTGGCGGACGCCCTGGTCGCGCGCGGCGCCTCGGTGCGGATCGTCGACAACCTGAGCAGCGGGCGGCTGGGCAACATTCAGGGCCACGTGGACGCCGGCCGCGTGGAGTTCATCCACGCCGACCTGCTGGACCCCGCGACGGCGCACGAGAGCGTGGAGGGGATGCAAGTCGTCTTCCACCTGGCGGCGGACCACGGCGGGCGGGGCTACGTGGATTTGCACCAGTCGGCCTGCGCGGCGAACCTGACACTCGATGGGATGCTGTTTGCCGCCTGCCGCCGGGCCGGCGTGGAGAAGGTGGTGTATGCCTCCTCGGGATGCGTGTACCCCAACCACATCCAGACCGATCCCAACGAGGTCTTGTACCTGACCGAGGACAAGGTCGGCCCGCCGTACGACGCCGACAACATGTACGGGTGGGCCAAGCTGATGGGCGAAATGACGCTCCAAGCGTACAGCCGGGAGTGGGGGATGAAATCGGCCTCCTGCCGGTACTTCACCGTCTATGGGGAGCGGGGCCACGAGAACCACGCGGTCATCGCGATGATCGCCCGCGCCTTTATCGGCCAGGACCCCTTCGTCGTGTGGGGCAACGGCGAGCAGATCCGGAACTGGACGCACGTGAGCGACATCGTCCGGGGAACGATCCTCGCGGCGGAGAAGATCGACGAAGGGACTGCGGTCAACCTGGGGACGATGGAGCGGACCCGGGTCCTCGACGCCGTTCAGGAGGTCCTTCGCTACACGGGGCACAAGGCGGAGATCGAGCTGCACCCGGAGATGCCGACCGGCCCCATGAACCGCGTGGCGGACAACACGCTGGCGGGAGAGCTCCTCGGGTGGTCGCCCAAAGTCCGGTTCTTGGACGGGCTTCGCCGCACGATTGACTGGTATTTCTCCACGAAGGACCGGGAGGAAATCCGGAAGACCCTGGACCAAAGATTGACGGAGCGGTAGGAAACGGGTGGGACGCCTGCACATCGCCTTCTTCAATCGCTCTTTTTATCCGGACACCGCCGCGACGGGCCAGCTCCTGACCGAGTTGTGCGAGGGGCTTGTCGGGGATTTCGGTTGCAGGGTTTCCGTCGTGGCCGGGGTCCCGCTGCTCCCTTCAACGGATGATGGGACCGGCCCGCCGGCGAGGGGCCTCCTGAGGCGGGAGTGGCACCGGCAGATCGAGATTCTTCGCGCGAGCGGGACGCGGTTTTCCAAAAAACGGTTCATCGGCCGTTTCAGCAACTACGTGACGTATTTCCTCTCGGCCTGCTACGCGGGCCTGCGGCTGGACCGGCCCGACGTGGTGGTCGCCCTGACGGACCCCCCCATCATCGGTCTCGCCGCTTACCTCGCTTCCCGCAGATTCGGGGTCCCCTTCGTGATGTCGTACCGGGACATCTTTCCAGAGGTGGCGCGGCTTCTGGAGGATTTCCAGAGCAAGATGGTCGAGGGCGTCCTCCAGCAGGTGAACCGCTTCCTGGTGCGAAAGGCCGACCGCAGCGTGGCGCTCGGCGAGACGATGCGGCGGAGGTTGATCGAGGGAAAGGGGGCCGACGGCTCCAAGGTCGTTATCATCCCGGACTGGGCGGACTGCTCTGAGATCGTGCCGCGCCCCAAGCGGAATCCGTTCTCCGTCGCTCACGGGTTGTCGGACCGGTTCGTCGTCCTGCATTCCGGGAACATCGGCCTGTCCCAGGGGCTGGAGTCGGTCGTCCGGTCTGCCGTCCACCTCCGGGAGTTTCCCGACATCCAGATGGTGTTCGTGGGGGAGGGCGTCAAGAAGGCGGAGTTGGTCGAGCTCGCCCGGACGTTGGATCTCCGGAACGTCCGCTTCCTCCCCTATCAGCCCAAAGAGGGTCTCACCGATTCCTTCGGGAGCGCCGACGTGTTCGTGGTCTCCTTGAAACCGGGGATGGCGGGGTACATTGTTCCCAGCAAGCTCTATGGGATCCTCGCCGCGGGGCGCCCGTATGTGGCGGTCGTGGAGCCGGAGAGCGAGGTTGCCGCGATTACCCGGAAGTACGACTGCGGTCTCTTGGCCGAGTCGGGAGATCCCCGGGTTCTCGCCGGGCAGATCCTGAGGATCTATCGGGACCGGGCGCTCGCCGCCCGTCTCGGGGACAACGCCCGCCGCGCCGCCTTTGATTTCGACCGCCCGGTGCAGGTCCGTGCGTACTACCGTCTGTTCTGCGAACTTGCCGGTGTCGAGACAGCCGGAGCCTGAGGCGCGCCCGCCGCTCCTCAAGCGTCCCTTCGACGTTCTGCTTTCCGGGGGGGGTCTGGTCTGCTCGGCGCCCCTGTGGGCCCTCATCGCCCTGTGCATCAAGCTGAACGACGGGGGACCGATCTTTTACGCCCAGGAGCGCATGGGGCGGGGTGGAAAGCGCTTCCGGATCTGGAAGTTCCGATCAATGGTCGCCGACTCCGACGAGAGGTTCGGTCCCTTGCAGGCGAGGGACAGGGACCCCCGGATCACGCGCGTGGGCAAGATCCTCCGCGCGACGGCAATGGATGAGCTGCCGCAGTTGTGGAGCATCTTCCGGGGGGACATGAGCTTCGTCGGTCCGAAGCCGCTGCTCCCCGACGAGATCGAGGTGACGGGAAGCGGAGAGAGGGTCCCCCTCTGGGAGATCCCCGGTTACAAGGAGCGGCACAGGGTCGCGCCGGGCTTGACGGGAATGGCCCAGATTTTCGCCCCGCGGGACATCCCGCGCAAGGACAAGTTCCGGTACGACCTCCTCTACATCAAGAAGCAGTCCTTCTGGCTCGACATGAGGCTGATCGCCCTTTCCTTCTGGATCACCTTCAGGGGCAAGTGGGAGGAGAGGGGAGAGAAATTCTGATCGGATTTTCCACTTTGGCGGGCCGATTGCCGCCGGTCGTCGGGCGGGCGTGTTGGCGCGATCAGGGATGGCCCCTTCCTCGCGGAAGGGACTTTTTGTTTGAGGGCTCCCTCCGGGGAGACCCTCGGCGGCTAGCGCGCCCGGCCCACGCCCTCCACCAGGGCACCGGTGTGGTGTCGTCGGCCAGTCTCGACGCCCTGGGCTGTGCTCGTGGGGAGAAGCCGCCGGGGCCTCCATCCCCTCTGCGGCCGTCCTCGTCTCCAATGCACCGTTTCAAAACCGACCGACGGGAGATCCCTCCGTATCTCCTGAAGCCCCAGCCCCGATCCCCGTCCTCGGGGGCAGCCCTTGCTGCAGGGCTGCGCTCCCCTCAAGGTCGGGCGAAAGCGGCCGAAAAGGGGTGGTGGAGCGCGGGATTCTTGCGGCGCCCGCGCCCAAGAGCCGCCGAGCGGGTTGACTTTACGGACGGGGCAACCCCTTGGCCGGAGTGGTAGAATCGGGGGCAGGCCCCCGAATGATGCCATCGGGGGCAGGTCGCCGAAAGAGGGAGAGGGCGCTCCCATGAAGGTTCTCGTGACGGGCGGAGCGGGCTTCATCGGGTCACACGTGGTGGACGCCCTCGTCGCCGGGGGCGATCGGGTCGTTGTGGTGGACAACCTTTCCACGGGGAAAAGGGAAAATCTCAACCCGGCGGTTCCCTTCCACGGCGTGGACGTTCGGGACGCGGCCTCGCTGGAAGAGGTGTTTGCCAGGGAGCGGCCGGAGGTCGTGAGCCACCACGCTGCGCAGGTCGACGTTCGGCGCTCCATGCGGGACCCGGCGTTCGACGCGGACGTGAATGTCTTGGGGCTCGTCAACCTGCTCCAGCTCTGCGTGAGGTATGAAGTCAGGAAGGTGATTTTCGCCTCCACCAGCGCCGTCTATCCAGAGCCCGAGGCCGTGCCCGTCGATGAGACGCACCCCGTCCGGCCTCAGTCGGCCTATGGACTGAGCAAACACGTGGGGGAAAAATACCTGGAGCTCTTCCGGGATATCCATGGCCTTCCCTTCGGGGCGTTCCGGTACGGCAATGTGTTCGGGCCCCGCCAGGATCCGAAAGGAGAGGCCGGCGTGGTGGCGATCTTCACCGAGCAGATGATGAACGGGGTCCGCCCCACGTTGTTTGGGGATGGGAACAAGACGCGGGATTACGTTTACGTGGACGATGTCGTTTCGGTGAATTTGCTGGCGATGGATGGCCGCGTGGACGGTGGAATCTTCAACGTCGGCTGGGGGCGGGAGGTCCGGGACGTGGAGGTGTTCGAGGCCGTTCGGCGCGGTCTCGGGGCCCAGGTGGAGCCGCAGTATGGACGGAAGCGGCCGGGGGAGCTGGGGCGAATTGCGCTCGACAGCGCGAAGGCCCGGGCGTCGCTCGGCTGGAGGCCTCGCGTCTCCTTCGAGGAGGGCGTCCGGTTGACCCTCGAATATTTTCAGGGGAAATTTCGGGCCCCGGGCCTTAGCCAGGAGGCGTCCCGTCGATGAGCCGGTCCGGGGTGCGGCGGAGCGGGATCGCTCGATTGTGACAAAACCGCGGGTCTTTCTCGTCGCGGGCGCCCGGCCGAACTTCATGAAGCTGGCGCCCCTGTATCACGCCTTCACGAACCGCTCGAAGTTTGCCGTGATGCTTTGTTGCAAATACTGCTCTTTTGTATTAACTTTGTGGCGAGTTCGATCCCGTTTTCCATGGGGGAAAGGGGCTTGAACGCCACTCGGGCGGTCCCGCGGGTGCGGGGCTTACAAAATGGAATGATTCTTGCGTAACAGTACGGAAGATTGTATCTTGGATCACGGTTGTCCGTTCAAATGGAAGATAGCCTTGAGGAGGGCCAGCGCATGGCGCGTGTCGGTCGTTCGCTCTTAGGCAGGCGTTTCATCGCGGGGGCCGTTCTGACCCTCGCGGTGGGCCTGCTCTTTCCGGTGCCGAATGCAACGGCCCAGACTGTCGATGAGCTCCAGGCGCAGATCAACACGGCGGCCGCGGCGGGGCAGGACGTGTCCGGATTGATTCAGCAGCTGGTCCAGGTGGCGGCCGCGACGCCGGGGGCTAACGTTGCCGCGGTTGTCCAGGGCGCTATCCAAAGCGCGGTCCAGGCCGCGGCGACGGCCGGTCAGAATGTGACGGCGGTTGCGTCACAGGCGTCCACCGGCGCGGTCCAGGGGGCGGCGGCTACGGGCCAGAACGTGGCGCAGGTGGCGCAGGCCGCTTCCCAGGGCGCGGTTCAGGGTGCGGCGGCTGCGGGCCAGAACGCGGCGCAGGTGGCGCAGGCCGCTTCCCAGGGGGCGGTTCAGGGTGCGGCGGCCTCGGGCCAGAACGCGGCGCAGGTGGCGCAGGCCGCTTCCCAGGGCGCGGTTCAGGGTGCGGCGGCCTCGGGCCAGAACATGGCGCAGGTGGCGCAGGCCGCTTCCCAGGGGGCGGTTCAGGGTGCGGCGGCTGCGGGCCAGGACACGGCGGCCGTGGCGGCCGCTTCCTCGACGGGCGCGGTCCAGGGCGCTCAGGCG
>JACPRG010000085.1 GCA_016190025.1 Candidatus Tectimicrobiota bacterium | reverse complement strand
GTCTTCGACGGGTCGAGAACTGGCATGCCCGGGGAGCCAGTCCATGCAAGGGGTTGGGCGCTCTGAGCCCGGTCCCTTCTACGAAAGCCCTTACGGGTCCAGAGCCACCTCCACGCGCCGGTTGAGGCGCGGGCCTTCTTCCGTCTCGTTGGGGGCGACGGGATTGGATTCGCCGCGACCGATCGCCCGCGAGATGAAAGTTCCCCCCTCGGAAGTCTCAGTCCAGGACGGCGATGGCCTCGATCTCCAACAGGGCGTCGGGATGCGCGAGGCGAGAGACCTCTACCGTCGTGCTGGGCACGGCCGCGGAAGTAAAGTATTCCTGTCTCACCTTCGCGACCGCCCCCAGCTGCTGGCGGATGTCCGTCAAGTAGACGTTGATCTTCACCACGTTATCGAAGCCGGCCCCGACCGCCTCCAGGCATTTCTGGATGTTCTCAAACACCTGGCGGGTCTGGGCCTGGATGTCCCCCTTGCCGACCAGGCTCCCGTTGGCGTCCAGGGCCAATTGCCCCGCCACGTACACCAGTTTTCCGAACCTGGAAAGCTGGGAGTAGCGCGGACGCGGATCCGAAAGCCCCTTCGGCTGAAAAATCTCCCTTGGCATTTCTCCTCCTTCCCTGGAAGTGTTCTCCCCCGCGGCTCAAGACCCTACAGACAACGCCTGACAGGGTCGAGAGTACGTCAAAGCGCGCACTTTGTTAAGCCGGCCCCGACGATTTCCCGTCCTCGCGACGCCGAGCCTGGATGAGGTCAGCCGGCCCGGAGCCAAAGCCAAAGCGCGGCCACGCCCAGCGTCCAGAGCGTCACCGGCGCGCCGACCCGCGCGTGCTCCCGCCAGGTGATGCCCACCCCCAGGCGGGCGGCCTGGTCCACGACGATGATGTTCGCAATCGAGCCCACGATGAGCAGGTTTCCCGCCAGGGTGGAGGACAAAGCCAGAACCGGGCCGGCCCAAGGGTGCGCAGCGGAAGACAAAAGGAGCATCACGGCCGGGACGTTGGACACCAGGTTGGACAGCACCACGGACACGCCGAAGAGCCAGCCGGGATTTTCCAGGCGGACGCCTCGCGAGACCAGGAGGTCCTTGGCAGCCTCCGGGGCCCCGGAGACCTCCAGGGCGTGGTTGACCACGAAGAGCCCCACGAAGAGGACCAGCAGCTGCCAGTCGACCAGGTTCAGCATCCGGCTGGAGCGCATGCGCCTGGAACAGAGGAGCAGCCCGGCCGCCACCAGGGCGAGGACCTCCCGCGGCCAAGGGGAGACCAGGAAGGAGACCACCAAAGCGCAGATCACCGCCAGGCCCTTGGCCGTCTGCCAGGCGTTGAAGGGGGGCGTCTCCACCTCGGGCACGGCCGTCTCCCGCCGCCACCTCCCGGCGGTGCGCCTCCAGATGACCCACCACACGACGACCAACCCGGCCGCGGCCGGCGGCCCCGCATCCACCAGGTAGCGGCCGAAAGAGAGGCGGAGCACCTGTCCGATGAGGATGTTCTGGGGGTTTCCGATCAGCGTGGCCGCCGAGCCGACGTTGGCCGCGCAGGCCAGGGCCAGGAGGAAGGGTTTGGGGTCCAAGCCCCGCCGGGCGCAGCCCTCGGCCAAAACCGGGGCCACCGCCAGGCAAACAATATCGTTGGCCAGCACCGCCGACAAAACCCCCACCAGCCCGATCAACAAGGCCAACAGGCGGCCCGGCGAAATCTCGATGGCGGCCAGCTGGCGGACCAGGTGCGAGTAGAAACCGCCCAGGCGGAACTGGGCCGAGACCACCATCAGCCCGAAGAGCAAAGCGAGGGTGGGCGCGTCTATCGCGGCGATGGCGTCGTCCGGCCCGACCCGCCCGGCGGCCAAAAGGACGATGGCGCCCAGCAGGGCGACGCCCGTCCGGTCCAGAGCCAGGCCGGGGATGCGGCCCAAGATCATGCCCAGGTACACAAAGCCGAACACCAGGAGCACCGCGGCGTCCAAGCTGTCTTTCTCCCTCTGCGCAGGCCGGATCGCCAATGTGTACGAAAGGAACGGCGGAGGTCAAGGACCCCGACGATGGGGCCGGCGCGCAGGGGGTTTCATCTCCCGCCTCTTCTCCCTCATGCGATCGCTCTCACGCCGGCCGCCCGAAAAGGGAGAGCTGATCGCCGCACGGCCGGCGGAAGGCGGCGGTCGAAAGGGCCGGGCAGCGGCCCTCGACGCCCGCCCTCCGGCAGGCCACACGGAACAGGGCCGCCGTCTGCTCGGCGAAGACCCCGCTCCCTCTCATCCGGTGGCCGAAGCGGGGGTCGTTCAGCCGACCGCCCCGGATCGCCCGGACCCGGTTCAGCACCTTCTCCTTCGCCTCCGGGAGGTGCCGGGCCAGCCACCGCTCGAAGATCCCGCCCACGCCGTAAGGGAGCCGAAGCTCCACGTACCCCGCGAACCGGGCCCCGGCCCGGGCCGACGCCGCGACGATCGACGGGATCTCGTGGTCCGTCAGGCCGGGGATGACCGGCGCGACGAGAACCCCCACCGGCACGCCGGCCCGAGCGAGGGCCTCGATGGCGGCGAGGCGGCGGGCGGGACGCGAGGCGCGGGGCTCCATGATCCGGCTCAGCCGGCCATCCAGCGTCGTGACGGACAGATAAACGGCGGCCGCCTGGCAGCGCGCCAGCCCCGCCAGCAGATCGATGTCGCGCGTCACGAGATGGCTCTTGGTGACAATGACGACGGGATTTCGGAACCCCAGGAACACCTCAAGACATCGGCGGGTCAGGGCCAGGCGCCGCTCGACCGGCTGGTAGGGGTCGGTCACCCCGCTCATCGCCACCACCTGCGGCCTCCAGCGGGGGGAGGACAGCGCCTTGCGCAGCAGGCCCGGCGCATCCTCCTTCACCAGGATCTTCGTCTCGAAATCCAGACCCGCTGAAAACCCCAGGTATTCGTGCGTGGGACGCGCGTAGCAGTAAACGCAACCGTGCTCACATCCGCGGTAGGGATTGAGGCTTGCCTCAAAGCCGACGTCCGGGCTTTCGTTGCAGGAAAGAATGGAGCGGGTGGAATCTTTGAAAAAGCAGGTGCCGGGGGCCGGGACCTCCAAGTTCGTCTCGTCCCTCTCCCAATCGTAAGAGAGTGACTCAAAACGGTTCGGGGGGTTCTCCCCCGCCCCGCGCCCGCGAACCGAAAGCGATGACCCCGCCATGGCAACGCCCCATGAATGTACTTTCGTATTATTTTCGTCATCTTAAGATGCCTTGTCAAGCGCGATTTCTCAAAACCGACTCCGGCTGTTAGAATGGGAATCCTCGGGACAACCGGAGTGTGCAACCAGCGCGCTCCGGTTTCTCTTGTGAATCCCATCCGAAATCGACGGGTGGCGGCTGTGCAGCAAATCGAAAAGCGCGACGGGACCGTCGCGGAACCCGTCTTGGAGGTCGAATCAACGCCCAGAGCCGGCGCCGATGCGCGCCGTCTCTTCTTTTGGTTGGCCGCCGGCCATCTCATAGTGGACGCCTACAGCGGCGCGCTCTCGACCCTCCTGCCCCTTCTCGTCCAAAAGTTCAACCTGTCCCTGACGCTGGCAGCACTCCTGCCGACGGTCTATGCCATCATGGCCTCGGTGGGACAGGCTCCGTTCGGCATCCTGGCCGACCGGTTTCCCCGGTTCAATTTCACCATTTGGAGCCTATCCTGCACGGGGTTTCTGATCAGCGCCCTGGGCTGGCTGCCGCTTTACTTTGTCGTCCTGGCCAGCCTCTTCGTCGCGGGCATCTCGACCGGTGCATTTCACCCACAGGCCGCCGCCCTGTCCGGCGAAGCCGCCGGAAACCGCCGGGCCTTCGGGATGGCCCTCTTCATGACGTCCGGAAGGCTCGGCTACGCCCTGGGTCCCCTCATGGCGGCGCCCATCGCGGCCTACCTGGGCTTCCAGTACGTGATCCTGCTCGCCCTTCCGGCCTTCGCCATCTCCACCGCCTTGTACCGGCACTGGACCCCCCCGAAGGAGGGCGGCACGCCGTGGCCGGGCGGCTCGAGCTTCCTGAAGCCGTTCGCCCGGAACGCCCGCCCCTTGGCCCTCATCTGGTCGCTCGAGGCCCTTCGGACAAGCGTCATGACGGGCCTCACCAGCTTTCTTCCGCTTCTGTTCGTCCAGAAGGGATACTCCCTGGTGACCGCCGGGGCCTCCATCTCCGTCTTTGTCGGGGCGGGGGCGGTGGGAACGCTGGCGGGCGGCCGGATGGCGGACCGCATCGGCCGGAAGCGCACACTCCTGTGCGCGCTCCTGATTGCCCTCCCCCTGGGCTACGGGTTCCTTTGGACGCGCGGACCGATCTCCTGGGTGCTCCTGGCGCTCTTTGGCGCGACGGCCCTTTCCACCCTGGGCGTGACGCTCGCCAAGGCGCAGGAACTGGTGCCCGAGAGCTCCAGCACGGTGTCCAGCTTGATCCTGGGGGTCACGTGGGCGGTGGGGAGTGTGGGGATTCTGATCATGGGCGCGATCGCGGATCGGTTCGGCCTGACGGTCGCCATCGCCATGCTCTTCTTTCTTCTCGCCCCGGCTGCGGGATGCGCCTGGATGCTTCCCCCGGATCGCGAAGCCTCGCGCGCCTGAACCGTCCCCGCGATCACAGGCGCTCTTCCCTCCTCCGCCGGACGCGGGAAAGGCGATCGGCAACCTGATCCCCGCCGCAGCCATGCCGGCCCAGCACGTGAGCGACCACTTCGACGGCAGCCTCCAGCTCGGCCGGGATGACCCGGTTGGCCCCGGCCCTGACGAGGGAGGGCAGATCCGACAGATAGCGGGACCGCACCAGGATGTACAGGTTGGGGGCGACGCGGCGCGCCGCTCCGGCGGCCCTTTCGGCGGCGGTCGGGTCGTTGATGACGAGGACGAGCTCCCTCGCATGTGCGGCGCCCAGAAGCTCCAGCACCTCCGGGCTGGTCACGTCGCCGAAGTAGGCCGGCTCCCCCTGGGCGGCGGCCTGGCGGACGTTGTGCGGATTCAGGTCCGCGATGACGTATGGAACGCCGCACTCCCGCAGCGAACGAGCCAGCTCCTGGCCCGCCACGCCGTAACCGGCGATGATCACATGGTCATGCCACGTCCGGACCCGCTTCACGGCGTCCTCAGCCGTCCGCACCCGCAAGAGGAGCGTGAGCATCCGGATTTTCCCGATGCCCGCTGCGAGGTGGGGACCCAAGGCCAGGCCAAGCGGGCTGACAAGCATCGACAGGATCACGGCGGCAAACAAGTTGCTCTCAAGCCATCCGGCGAGAAGCCCGGTGCCCCCGGCGGCGCGCGCCAGCACGAAGGAGAACTCGCCGACCTGGGCCAGCGCGGCCGCCGCCAGCACGCACACCCGAAGGGGCAAGCGCAGGACCGCCGCGGCCGCAAACACCACCGCGAACTTGCCTGCGAGGATCCCGACGAGCAGGAGAAGGATCGGTCCGACGTTTCCCCAGATGACCTCCGGGTCGAGCAGCATTCCGACGGACACGAAGAACACGCTGGTCAGAACCTCCCGGAACGGGATCAGGTCGGCGAGGGCTTGGTGGCGGTACTCGCTTCCGGCCACCACGAGCCCCCCGAGAAAGGCCCCCAGGGCCAGCGACACACCCGCGGTCGACGCCGCCCAGGCAGTCCCGATGCAGACGAGAAACACGGTGAGCACGAAGAGGTCCCGCTGGCGCGTCCCGGCGATCCAACCCAGCGCGCGCGGAACCAGGAGACGGGCCGCGAAGAGCACTCCCGCCAGCACGGCCGCCGCCTTGAGCATCGCCCCCGCCAGGTTCCAGCCCGTCGCGCCCTGTCCCGCGAACAGCGGGATCGCAAGCATCATGGGGACCACGCTGAGGTCCTGGAAGACGAGGATGCCGAGCGTGAGGCGGCCGTGGGGCGCTTCCAGCTCGCCCCGCGCCTCCAGCCCCCGGAGCACAATCGCCGTGCTGGATACGGCAACGAGGCAGCCCAGGAAGACAGAGGTCCCGACGGGCTGACCGAAGAGCCTCGCGAGGGAAGCCGTCGCGAGGACGGTGATGCCGACCTGGAGCGCGCCGCCGAACACAATCGGCCGCCACAGGCGGCGAAGCCGCCCGAGGGAAATCTCAAGCCCGATTCCGAAAAGAAGGAGGACCACCCCGATCTCGGCGAGGACGTCCACGCGCTCCACGTCCTGAATGAGACCGAACGACCGCGGCCCCAGCAGGGCGCCGGCGAGGATGAAGCCGGCGATGGGGGGGACGCCAACCCGCCGGAGAAGGGCCACGGCAGCGACCGCCACCGCGAAGATCACCACAAGGTCATAGAGAATCGTCAGCTCACCCATGAACCCCGTTCATTCCCTTGAGATGTGGCCGGGTCGGATTTTCGCCCCCGCTCCTTCTTCAACCCGCGCGGACGATGGCGGCCACCGGCCCCCCGCCCGGCGGGCCCTGGTGCTCCGCCCCGCCCGAGACGTACACCATCGGGTCGCCCACGACCGAGGCGATGACGGCGTTGACCACGCACCGCGCGTGGCGGGTGCTGTGGATGTCGGAGTCGTCCAGCATGGTGTGGCGGCGGCCCCGGACGCGGCCGTCCGGGCTCGCCTCACACTTGGCCAGGACGTTCACCACGCGGCCTCGCTGCTCGGGCGTGAGGCGCGCCTCGAAGGAAAGGCCGGCGCTCCGCAGCGCGGCCCTCACCGCGTCCGCGTCGATGGCGTCCCGCATGACGCCGTGGCCGATGACCAGGTCTCCGCCCCAGGCCGCGCTGTTGCCGGCCACCATGATCTCGTTGCACATGAGCTCGACGCCGGAGGAGGCGGAGGCCACCCCCGAGGAAAGAGACCAGTCTTGGCAGATCCCCTCGTCGCTGATCCGCTCTTCTCTCACCTCGCCCGTGGCGAGGGCAATGCCCAGGGCCGACGCCGCGCGCGAGCAGGCCATGGATTTGTACGTGTCATGGGTGCACACGGTCCGGCCGCGCCCGCGGGCCTCCTCGACGCGCGCCGTGGTCAGCAGCGGGGTCTTGACCTGGACGAAATGGAGGTCCTCCGGGGTCTCGATCCGGGCCGCTTTCATCAGGCGGCGGACCTCGGCGGCCGTCTCCCGCACCTGCGCCATGCGTCCGATCTCCTCCGGCAAAAACTCCCGCGTATGGCCGGAGGCGATGGCCAGGCGCTTGTCCTTGCCGTTCCCCTCCCCGTCCATCGAGCGGGCGAACACCGTGAAGTGCGGGCTCATGACGCCCTCGGTCCCGCCCGACATGATCAGGGCGATCCGGCCGGTCGCCTCCCGGCGGGAGATCCCGAGCCGCTGGGCGAGGACATCCGTCAGCACGTACACGCTGAACCCGCGGGCAAAGTCGTTGACGCAGCCGTTGCCCTCGGTTTTTCCCATGATGCAGATGATGTCCTCCGCCCTGCACTCGCCGCTGTCCATCAGGCTGACGACGCCGCTCACGTCCTCGGGGGAGGCCATGGGGACCCGGAAGACTTGCGCTCGCATCTCTCCGATCCTCTCTGGATGGGAAGGCCGGTTTGGGTGGGGAGGCCGCCTCCGGGGCGGCCTGGGGGCGGGGTCAGATCTCGACGCCGGACACCTGTTCCGTCCGGCCGAACTCCCCTTGATCCGCCGCCGGGATGAAAAAACTCACCTGCGTCGAAGGCTCCAAGCCCTTGTTGGCCACGCCGTGGACCACGCCGCTCGGGACAATCAAGGAATCACCGGGCCGGCACACCGACCGCCGCCCTCCCAGGAGCACGTGAACCTCCCCCCGGATGAAATGGATCACCTCGGTCACGTCGTGACGGTGGGGCAGGACGGCGGCGCCGGGATCGATCCTCTCAAAGAGGACGCGCCACAGCTTGAGGCCCAGCGACGCCGATTCCTCCCGGGACAGAAGCTGCTTGTGGTAGACGTCCGGGTTGCCGGGCAGCGGGTGGAATTCCAAATCGTCCAAGCGCCTGATGGTGGGTTCCACGGGTCGATCCTCCCTCCTTTCGCGCACCGGGACCCCCCGGGCCGTCTCCGCCCGGCCGCCTCGCAGTGCGCGCAGCCACCGCTACAGGATAGCAAAACCGGGGCTGAGAAAGAACCGGCCCCGGCGCCCTCCCGGACCTCGCGCCCGGATCGAACCGCCCGGCCCGGAGAGTCGTGTTACGATAGAAGAGTTGAGGTGTCCGCAGGAAGAGAGGCATCCTGCGGGCCGAAGGAGTCGGTCGATGGGCCCAGAACGTCTTTTCCAGAGAGCGCCGGCCTCCAAGCACCCGCGAGGCGGCTTTGCGTCCATCGGCCGCCGGTGTGTCTCTCTCGGGGGAGTTCCACATGTTCTTCGAACAGGTCGTCCGCACTGAGACCGGGTGCGCTTCTTATGTATGCGGCTGTACCGGGGGCGGTGAGTGCACGGTCATCGACCCGCTCTGGGATCCCGAGCCGTACACACGCATCGCCCGAAAGCACGGAGTCTCCATCCGCTACGTCATCGACACCCACACCCACGCGGACCACGTCTCCGGCGCCCGGCGTCTCACCCGAATAACCGGCGCCGAGCTTCTTCTCCACGAAAAAGCCGACCTTCACTACCCCGCCAGACGCGTCCAGGACGGCGAGGCGTTCCGCATGGGCTCCCTCCAGCTGGAAATTCTCCACACACCGGGCCACCGCCTCGAGCACATCATCGTCGCCCTCTCGGACCTGTCCCGCGCCCGGGAGCCCTGGATGCTCTGCACCGGCGATTTCGTCCTCGTCGGCGACATCTCCCGCCCCGACCTCGCCCAGTCGGCGGAGACGGGCGCCGCCGAGCTCTTCGACAGTGCCCTGCCCCGGATCGCCCACCTGCCCGATCACGTTGAGGTCTATCCGGGCCACGTGGGCGGCTCCACCTGAGGGCGGTCGCTCAGTGGCAAGTTTGCCACGACCCTCGGCTTCGAAAGGCGCTACAACGCCGCCTTCCAGAGGAAAGACCGCGACGCCTTTATCCGCTACATGGCCGAAGGCCAGCCCGCGCGGCCGGCCAATATCCAGCAGATCGTCGCCATCAACCAGGGACGCCTCCCCCTCACGATGAGCGAGCCGGCGGCCGAACCCTTCGCCCCGGCCGGGGCTTCCCGGCTGTTGGCTGAGAACCCGACGTGGCGGCTCCTCGACGTGCGCGAGCCGGCCGCCTTCGGCGCGGGCCACGTCCCCAACTCGGTCCACATCCCGGTCTCCAGCGATGAATTCGAGCAGCGGGTCGGCTGGGTCTTCGCGCCGGAAACCCCCTTTCTCCTCCTGGGCGAGAGCGAAGGGGACATCCGCCTCGCGATGCACAAGATGGCCTTCCTGGGCCTGGACCAAAACGTGCGAGGGTACGTCTCGGGGGGGATGGCCGGCTGGATGAAGGCGGGCCTCCCGCACGACACCCTTCCCCAAATCCCGGTCCACCAACTCCACGAGCGCCTCACGAAACAGGGATCGGACGGCTGGCGCGTGGTCGATGTCCGGGAGGACAACGAGTGGGCCGCGGGCCACATCCAAGGCGCGTGCCACATCAACTACAAGTCCATGGGGAAAAAAGACCTGGAGCTTCCGCTCTCCCGGGGTGAGACCCTGGCCGTCGTCTGCGCCCGCGGGACCCGCAGCAGCACGGGGGCAAGCCTCCTGCGTCGCCACGGCTACCGGAGCGTTCTCAACGTCGTGGGCGGCATGGACGCGTGGCGGGCCGCCGGGTACGAGGCCGTCCGGGGGCTTTGAACGGGCCGGCGAATTTTTTCTCGGCGCGAAGCCTCGCGGATTCTCAATGGACCTCCGGGGGACGGCCGAACCCCTCACCCAAAAACCGGGGGCGCCCTCCGAGAGAGGCCGCCGATCCGCGAAGTCACTTTCCCGCCGCTAGAGTGTGGCGTGCGTGCCGTCGCACATCGGTTTGCTCCCCGTCTGCTTGCAGCCGCAGAACCAGTACGTCTCGCCCGCCTTGATCTCCGCGATCACGGGCCGAAAGGGGGTGACCTTGTGGGACCCGTCGCAAAAGGGCTGGCTCTTGCTGAGTCCGCAGGCGCACCAGGCGACCTTCCCGTCCTTCTCGGCGGTGTACTCGTAGGGCCCTCTTTGCGCGATGTTGGGTCGATCCATGAAAAGGAACTCCTTTCGAGCTTGTCCCCAAGCGGAAATTTGTGCGATTTCGCCCAAGACGGAGAGCAGAAACCTCGACCTCCCGGAGCGGCCTAGAATACACGGCCCTCCTCTCGGCCTCAACCCGAGCCTGCGCGCCCTTCACGGGAAGAGCGCCGGCGGCCCCGCCCACCCCAGCCTTCCTCAACGCCGGAAAGGATGGCGGCCCCCGGCCCGCACGGCTAAGTTAAACGGGAACGAACACCGGACGGTGAAGGTGAGGGAGGCGCTTTTGCGGCTGAAGATTCGCAACCTTTTCGTCGAGCCGGCGGCCCAGCCCGTTTCCGAAGCGACGCGGGACGCGGCCACCCTCCGGGTCGAGGGGATGCTCTGCGGCCTTTGAGCCCGGCGGGTCAAGCGGGCCCTGGAGGGCCTGGCGGAGGTCGAGTCGGCCGACGTGGACCTGGGCTCCGACCGGGCCGAGGTGCGCCTGAAGCCGGGGACACAGCTTAGAATGGAGGACGTCCGCGCCGCTGTCGCCTCGGTCGTGACCCTTCCCCGGCTCCGGCGGTTTCTGTCCAGGTTAAAAAAGCGGCCCGCTCTCCCCCCCCGGCGGGGATGAAAGCCGGCGGCCCGAAAGCCTTCGCTCGCGCCGAGGGCCGCCCCCAGGGGCGGCCCCTCCCTTGCACAAACCCGCAGCCTCGGCCGAACGCCCTCAGGCGACCGCGGTCTCTTTCTTCCCTCGCTCCTCCGCCAGGATCTCCCGGATAACCCCCTCGATCACCTCCGACTTCGTCCAGGAGGCCTTGTACACGATGTTTCCTTCCCGGTCCGCGACGTACACCATGTTGGGCAGCCGGCCGAAGGTCTCGTGGGTCTTCTGGTCGATCCCGTCCACCAGGACCGTGGCCTCCCGGATGTCCTTCTCCCGGACCAGCTCCCGGGCGTAGGACATCTTCTGCTCATAGGAGCTGTGGGGGAGATATTTCCCGAAGACCCCTTCCTGGGGATGGGGCTCGCGGACGTAGATGTTGAGGACTGCCACGTCGGCGGCGTACTTCTTGGCCAGCCGTTCCATGCGCGGCACCTGCCGGCGGTAGGGCGGTCACGTGATGGCGCCGAACTCGATGACCTGGATCTTGCGGCCGATGAAGTCGGCGGTGTTGACGCGGCGGCCGTCGGTGGTCTCCAGCGCAACCGCGGGGATCTTCGATCCCAGGGTCGCCACGTTCGAGAAGTTCTGGTAAATAGCCCCGATCTGCTTGTTCAACTTGATCTTGATGAGCTTCCACCAATTCAGGTGAAGAAAGGAATACCATGGACTCGGCGGGTTTCTTCCGAATTCGCCTCTGGGCTTCATGCTCTAGCCTCCCCTGAATACCTCGGCCGGAACGCCTCACGGCTTTCAATGCGCCGCGTCGGCCGCGGAACAAAAGACTCCGATGCGCGAGACGACAATATCTTCCCCCCGCTTCATCGATCTGTAAACAAAAAAAGAGGGAAAATATTCCCGGGCACCTCCGACCCCTCTCACGGAGGGATGACCAGCGCCCCACGGCGGTTCACAGGCGGGCGGGTTGAAGGGGGATCCCCTTTCTGCTAACATCCGGGCCGTTTCCGATTCCCGGAGGGGACCGCCTCCCCGGCACCTCCCCGGACTCGGACAGAGGCGAAAGGATTTCGCAAAGGAGCGGCGATGACCGTCCTGGCCATCCAGCACGTGGAGTGCGAACCCATGGGCTTCCTGGAGGAGATCCTGGAGGAGCGCCGCGTCGGCTACCAATACGTCCGGCCGTACCTGGGCGAGCCGGTCCCCAATGCCCACCACGGGATCGACTGCCTGGTGCTCATGGGCGGGCCCATGAACGTCTACGAGCACACGGCCTACCCGTTCCTTCTGGATGAGGACATCCTGATCCGCAACTGCCTCCAGGAGAGGGTCCCCATCCTGGGCGTCTGCCTCGGGTCCCAGCTTTTGGCCAAGGCCGGCGGCGCCCGGGTGAGGGAGGGCCACGCGAAGGAGATCGGCTGGAAAAAGGTCCGCCTCACGCCCGAGGCCCAGGACGACCCTGTCTTCGCCGGGATGGAGGAGGAGTTCACCGTCTTGCACTGGCACGGGGACACCTTTGACCTGCCCGAAGGGGCGGTCCTTCTGGCGGGATCGGACGCCTACCCCCACCAGGCGTACCGCCTCGGCGAGGGCGTCTACGGCCTCCAGTTCCACGTGGAAGTGACCGAACCGATGCTCCGCCAGTGGTGCCTCGACTATCCGGACGACGTGGACGCCCCGGGTTCCTCCCCCGAGGAGCCGCCTCTGTACGAAGGTTGCCGGGAGCGCTTCGGGCCGCTTCACGAGCGGGCGCGGCGGATCTTC